>NZ_NHSD01000266.1 GCF_016653255.1 Rhodobaculum claviforme | reverse complement strand
CGCCAAGGGCGAAAGCGGGGGGGCGTCCCCCCCGCTTTCGCCCTTGGCGCGGGGCGCGATCCGGTCCAGACAGCCCCCCGTATCGACGGAGGGGGAGCCGATGGCCGGGTTCACGTATCGCCGCCTTGCCTGTGACGGGCGCGCCCGCACCGGGGTGATCACCACCCCGCGCGGAGAGATCCGCACGCCCGCCTTCATGCCCGTGGGCACGGCGGCCACCGTCAAGGCGATGCACCCCGAACAGGTGCGCGCCACCGGTGCCGACATCCTGCTGGGCAACACCTATCACCTGATGCTGCGCCCCGGGGCCGAGCGCATCGCCCGGCTGGGGGGCTTGCACCGCTTCATGGGCTGGGACCGGCCGATCCTGACGGATTCCGGGGGGTTCCAGGTCATGAGCCTCGCCGGTCTGCGCAAGCTGACCGAGGAAGGCGTGACCTTCAAGTCCCACATCGACGGCGCGCGCCAGATGCTGTCGCCCGAGCGCAGCATGGAGATCCAGCGCCTGCTCGGCTCCGACATCGTGATGGCCTTCGACGAATGCACGCCGTTTCCGGCCGACGAGGGGGTCGCGGCACAGTCCATGCGGCTGTCGATGCGCTGGGCGCAGCGCTCGCGCGATGCCTTCGGCGACCGCCCCGGCCATGCGCTGTTCGGCATCCAGCAGGGCAGCGTGTTCCCCGACCAGCGCGCCGAGAGCGCCGAGGCCCTGCGCGCCATCGGCTTTGACGGCTACGCCGTGGGCGGCCTTGCGGTGGGCGAGGGGCAGGCGGCGATGCTCGGCGTGCTCGACTATGCCCCCGGCATGCTGCCCGAGGACAAGCCGCGCTATCTGATGGGGGTGGGCAAGCCCGACGACATCCTGGGCGCGGTGGAGCGGGGCATCGACATGATGGACTGCGTGCTGCCCACCCGATCGGGGCGCACGGGGCAGGCGTTCACCCGGCGGGGTGCGGTCAACCTGCGCAACGCGCGCCACGCCGATGATCCCCGCCCGCTGGACGACGGCTGCGGTTGTCCGGCCTGTCGCGGCTATTCGCGCGCCTATCTGCACCACCTGACGCGGGCGGGCGAGATCCTGGGGCTGATGCTGCTGACGGCGCACAACCTGCAGTATTATCAGGACCTGATGGGGGGCATCCGGGCCGCGATCACCGATGGCGCGCTGGCCCCGTTCGCCGCCGCGACCCGCGAGGGCTGGGCCACGGGCGACATCGAACGGCTGTAACGCACCTGCGGCCCTTGCGCCGGGGGGGCGCGTGGCTATAAGCCCGGTCGATTTGCGCGAGGCCGCGCATGGACAGGGGGGCAGTCATGCCGAAGCGGACCGACATCAAATCCATCCTGATCATCGGCGCCGGACCCATCGTCATCGGGCAGGCCTGCGAGTTCGACTATTCCGGTGCGCAGGCCTGCAAGGCGCTGCGCGAGGAGGGCTACCGCGTCATCCTCGTGAACTCCAACCCCGCCACGATCATGACCGACCCGCAGCTCGCGGACGCCACCTACATCGAGCCGATCACCCCCGAGGTCGTGGCCAAGATCATCGAGGCCGAGCGTCCCGACGCGCTCCTGCCCACCATGGGCGGGCAGACGGGCCTCAACACCGCGCTGGCGCTCGATGATGCGGGCGTGCTGGCGAAATACGGGGTGGAGATGATCGGTGCCCGGCGCGAGGCCATCGAGATGGCCGAGGACCGCAAGCTGTTCCGCGAGGCGATGGCCCGCATCGGGCTGGAAAACCCCCGCGCCACCATCGTCGCCGCGCCGAAGCTGCCCAACGGCCGCTTCGATCTTGCCGCCGGCGTGGCCGAGGCGATGGCCGCGCTGGAGGACATCGGCCTGCCCGCGATCATCCGCCCCGCCTTCACACTGGGCGGCACCGGGGGCGGCGTCGCCTACAACCGCGACGACTATGCGCGGCTGTGCCGGTCGGGCATGGATGCCTCGCCCATGGGGCAGATCCTGATCGACGAATCCCTTCTGGGCTGGAAGGAGTTCGAGATGGAGGTCGTGCGCGACCGCGCCGACAACGCCATCATCGTCTGCGCCATCGAGAATGTGGACCCGATGGGGGTGCATACCGGTGATTCGGTCACCGTCGCGCCCGCGCTGACGCTGACCGACAAGGAATACCAGATCATGCGCAACGGCTCGATCGCGTGCCTGCGCGAGATCGGGGTGGAGACGGGCGGGTCCAACGTGCAGTGGGCCGTGGACCCCGCCACGGGCCGCATGGTGGTGATCGAGATGAACCCGCGGGTGTCGCGCTCCTCGGCGCTGGCGTCCAAGGCCACCGGCTTTCCCATTGCCAAGATCGCGGCGAAGCTGGCGGTGGGCTATACGCTCGACGAGCTCGACAACGACATCACGCGGGTGACGCCGGCGTCGTTTGAGCCCTCCATCGACTATGTCGTCACCAAGATCCCGCGCTTTGCCTTCGAGAAATTCCCCGGCGCCAAGGCCGAGCTGACCACCGCCATGAAGTCGGTGGGCGAGGCGATGGCCATCGGGCGGTCGTTCCACGAGAGCCTGCAAAAGGCGCTGGCGTCGATGGAAACCGGCCTGACGGGGCTGGACGAGATCGCCATCGACGGCGCTCCCGACCGCGCCGCCGTGGTCAAGGCGCTGTCGCAGGCCACCCCCGACCGGCTGCGGGTGATCGCGCAGGCGATGCGCCATGGGCTGTCGGACGACGAGATCGGCGCGGTCACCTCCTATGATCCCTGGTTCCTCGCGCGCATCCGCGAGATCGTGGACGCCGAGGCCGCGATCCGCCGCGACGGCCTGCCGATGACCGAGGAGGGGTTGCGCGGGCTCAAGATGATGGGCTTTTCCGACGCCCGGCTGGCGATCCTGACGGGGCGGGACGAGGCGCAGGTACGCCGCGCGCGCCGCAACCTCGGGGTGGAGGCGGTGTTCAAGCGCATCGACACCTGTGCCGCCGAGTTCGAGGCGCAGACCCCCTACATGTACTCCACCTACGAGGCCCCCGCGATGGGCGAGGCGGAGTGCGAGGCGCGCCCCTCGGGGCGGCGCAAGGTGGTGATCCTGGGCGGCGGGCCCAACCGGATCGGCCAGGGGATCGAGTTCGACTATTGCTGCTGTCACGCGTGCTATGCGCTGTCGGACGCAGGGTTCGAGACGATCATGATCAACTGCAACCCCGAGACGGTGAGCACGGACTACGACACCTCCGACCGGCTCTATTTCGAGCCGCTGACGCTGGAGCATGTGCTGGAGATCCTGCGGGTGGAGCAGGCGGCGGGCACGCTGGAGGGCGTGATCGTGCAGTTCGGCGGGCAGACGCCGCTGAAGCTCGCGCGCGCGCTGGAGGCCGAGGGCATCCCGATCCTAGGCACCGCGCCCGACGCCATCGACCTGGCCGAGGACCGCGAGCGGTTCCAGGACCTGCTCAACCGGCTGGGGCTGAAGCAGCCCGTCAACGGCATCGCCCATTCGCCGGCCGAGGCGTTCCGCATCGCCGCCCGCGTGGGCTATCCGCTGGTGATCCGGCCGTCCTACGTGCTGGGCGGCCGCGCGATGGAGATTGTGCGCGATGACGCGCATCTGGAGCGCTACATCCGCGAGGCGGTGGTGGTGTCGGGGGCCTCTCCGGTGTTGCTCGACAGCTATCTGTCAGGCGCGGTGGAGGTCGATGTGGACGCGCTGTGCGACGGGGTGGATGTCCATGTCGCAGGCGTCATGCAGCACATCGAGGAGGCCGGCGTGCACTCGGGCGACAGCGCGTGCTCGCTGCCGCCGCACACCCTGCCGAAACCGGTGGTGGACGAGATGATCGCCCAGTCGCGCGCCATGGCGCTGGAGCTGGGCGTGGTGGGGCTGATGAACGTGCAGTTCGCGGTCAAGGACGGCGACATCTATGTGCTGGAGGTCAACCCGCGGGCGTCGCGCACGGTGCCGTTCGTGGCCAAGGCGACCGACAGCGCCATCGCGTCCATCGCCGCGCGGCTGATGGCGGGGGCGAAGCTGTCGGAGTTTCCGATGCGCGCACCGTACCCTGCGGGGGTGGGGCCCGATACGGCGCTGCCGTTGGCGGATCCGATGACGCTGGCCGATCCGCAGACGCCGTGGTTCTCGGTCAAGGAGGCGGTGCTGCCGTTCGCCCGCTTCCCCGGGGTGGACACGTTGCTGGGCCCCGAGATGCGGTCGACCGGTGAGGTGATGGGCTGGGACCGCAGCTTTCCGCTCGCGTTCCTCAAGGCGCAGCTGGGCGCGGGGGTGGCCCTGCCGGAGACCGGGCGGGTGTTCGTGTCGGTGCGCGACACCGACAAGGGTGCCGAAATGGCCGAGGCCGCGCGCACGCTGGTCGATCTGGGGCTGACGGTGGTGGCCACGCGCGGCACCGCGACGTTCCTGGCCGGGCAAGGCGTGCCCTGCGAGGTGGTCAACAAGGTCTATGAGGGGCGGCCCAACATCGTCGACATGCTCAAGGATGGGCAGATCGCGCTGGTGATGAACACCACCGAGGGTGTGCAGGCCATCGAGGACAGCCGCGACATCCGCGCCGCCGCGCTGATGGAGAAGATCCCCTATTTCACCACCGCCACCGCAAGCCATGCCGCGACACAGGCCATGGCCGCCCGGCGTGAGGGGCCGCTGAGCGTGCGCACGCTCCAGGGCTGACGGGGCGCCCGGCAGAGGCGGCGGCGGGGGCATCGAGCCCCCGCCGCCGCCGCCCGCCGCTGCGGCGCGGGCCGCACCCGATCGGGACCCGGTGCATTGACAGAATGCCGCGGTGCAACATGACGCATTCCCCGGGCGGTGTGCGTCCTCCATATGCATGCGAAGGAATACATGCATGGTGAGTACAGCAATGCCCAGATCCCGAACCCTCCGCCGCGGCCTTTATGGAACGCCGATCCTTGGCCGGATCGCCCACGAAGTGATCGAGGGCGACCGCGACAACAAATGGTACCTTGCGGTGGCCGTGCTGACGCTGTGGGTCCTTGCGGGCATGACGTGGGGATTGCCCGCGCTGGTGGCTCCGTTCGTGCTGGCGGCGCCGCTGTGCCTCGTGATGCTGGTCGCGATCAGCAGGGGCTGACCCGCATTCCGCTTGGACGGCGGGGCGGGGCGCCTTAGTATCCACCCCAGCCGCAAGGGGGACAGGGATGGCACGCGAGGACTATGACATCATCGTCTCGGGGGGCGGGGTTGCCGGTCTGACGGCCGCCGCCGGCTTTGGCGCGATGGGGCTGCGGGTGCTGTGCGTCGACCCTGCCGCACCCGTGACGGTGGCCGAGGACGAGGGCGCCGACCTGCGCACCACGGCGCTGTTGCAGCCGGCGGTGGCGCTGCTGGACGAGCTGGGCCTGTGGGCCCGCTTCGCGCCGCATGCCACGGCGTTGCAGGTGATGCGTATCGTGGATGCCGGCGGCCCTGATCCCGAGGTCCGTGTTGCGCATGAATTCGACGCCGCCGACATCTCGGACCAGCCGTTCGGGTGGAATTTGCCCAACTGGTTGCTGCGGCGCGAACTGGTCGCGCATCTGGACATGTTTCCAAATGTGGTGTTCCGCCCCGGGGTCGGCACCGCGCGGGTGTTCACCCGTGACAGCGGCGCGCGCGTCACGCTCAGCGACGGGACGGTGGCCGAGGCGCGGCTGCTGGTGGCGGCCGACGGGCGCAACTCTCCGGTGCGCGAGGCGCTGGGGATCGGCGTGACGACGTTGCGCTATGGACAGAAGGCGCTGGCCTTTGCCGTCACCCATCCGCGCCCGCATGACAATGTCTCGACCGAGATCCACCGCGCGGGCGGGCCGTTCACGCTGGTGCCGCTGCCGGACCGCGACGGGCAGCCGTGTTCCGCCATCGTCTGGATGGAGCGCGGCCCCGAGGTGCGCCGCCTGATGGCCCTGCCGGAGGCGGCGTTCGAGGCCGAGATGACCGAGCGGTCGGCCGGGTTGTTCGGCCCGTTGCGGCTGGCATCGCGGCTGACGGCCTGGCCGATCATCAGCCAGATCGCCGAGAAGTTCCACGGCCAGCGCACCGCGCTGATGGCCGAGGCGGCACATGTCGTGCCGCCCATCGGTGCGCAGGGGCTGAACATGAGCCTTCGGGACCTTGCGGCGCTGCGCGAACTGGTGCGCGAGGCGCCCGAGGAGATCGGCAGCCCGGTGATGCTGGAGCGCTACCACCGCCGCCGGTACGGCGATGTGCGCATGCGGGTGACGGGAATCGACATGCTGAATCGCGCGTCGATGGCCGGGTCACAGCCCCTGCGGGATCTGCGTGCGGCGGGACTGCGGACGCTGTATGGCGTGGCGCCGGTGCGGCGCGGGCTGATGCGGCTTGGCCTCGGGATGGGGGGCTGACGGATCAGCCCGCGCCGGGCCGCCCCCGCAGCAACGGCATCAGGGCGGCCATGTCGGGGCCGTCCCCACGTCCCGTCAGTGCCTTGCGCAGCGGCAGGAACAACCCCTTGCCCTTGCGCCCGGTCCGGGCCTTGACCGCAGCTGTCCAGTCGCGCCAGCTGTCAGGGCCCCACGGGGGGGGGGGCAGCAGCGCCATCGCCTGATCGACGAACTCCGCGTCTTCGGGTGCGATATCGGGGATGGCGCCATCGCGACACAGCGCCCACCAGCCGGCGATGTCGTCCATCACCGCGATGTTGTCGCGCATGACCTCCCAGAACGCGGGGCCCAGATCCTCGGGCACGCCCTGCGCCAGAACGCGCGCGCGCACGGCGTCCCATGGCTGCGATTGCAGGTGGGCGCGGGTCAGCGGCCACAGATCCTCGGGGTCGAACTTGGTGGGGGCGGCACCGAACTGCGCAAGATCGAAGCCTTCGGCCAGCGCGTCGAGGCTGTCGCGCAGCTCCACCGGCTGTGACGAGCCCAGTCGCGCCATCAGCGACAGCAGCGCCGCAGGCTCCACCCCGCGCGCGCGCAGGTCACGCAGCGACAGCGTGCCCAGTCGTTTCGACAGCGCCTCTCCGCCCGCGCCGGTCAGCAGCGAATGATGGGCAAAGGCGGGCGGCGTGCCGCCCAGCGCCTGGATGATCTGGATCTGGGTCGCGGTGTTGGTGACGTGGTCGGAGCCGCGCACGATGTGACTGACGCCCATCTCGATATCGTCCACGACCGAGGCGAGGGTATAGAGGACCTGTCCGTCGGCACGGATCAGCACCGGGTCCGACACGCTGGCGGCGTCGATCGACAGCGGCCCGAGGATGCCGTCGTCCCAGGTGATGCGCTCCTGATCGAGGCGGAAGCGCCAGTAGCCGGGTGTCTCGGCCCGCCGTGCGGCGCGCTCGTCCTCGCTCAGCTGCAGGCTGGCGCGGTCATAGACGGGCGGGCGGCCCATCGCGAGCTGCTTGCGGCGCTTGACCTCCAGCTCGGCCGGGGTCTCGAAGCATTCATAGAGCCGCCCCGAGGCGCGCAGACGGTCCGCGGCGGCGGCGTAGCGTTCAAGCCGCGCGGACTGCCGCTCCTCGCGGTCCCAGGTCAGGCCGAGCCAGCGCAGATCCTCGCGGATCGCCTCGGCGAACGCCTCGGTGGAGCGCGCGGGGTCGGTGTCGTCGAGCCGCAGGATGAACTGCCCGCCCGCCTTGCGCGTGATCAGCGCGTTGAACAGCGCCGTTCGCAGGTTGCCCACATGCAGATGGCCCGTGGGCGAGGGCGCGAAGCGGGTGATGACGGTGTCGGACATGGGCGCCTCCCTTGGCTTGCGTGCTCTTTCACAGCGCCGCCGTCTTGTCCATATCGGGGGCGGTTGCCGCAGGAGGACACCGCCATGATACCGCGCTGGGCTGCGTCCGCCGCCCCATCCCTCGAGGACTTCGCCGCGCTGGCCGAGGCCGCGCGCGCGGCCCTGCCCGCCGAATTCGCCGCCGCCGCCCGGGGCGTGGCGCTGCGGGTGGAGGATTTCGCCTCTGACGATCTGCTCGACGAGATGGAGATCGACGATCCCTTTGCGCTGACGGGGCTCTATGATGGCATTCCGCTGACCGAAAAATCGGCGTTCGACCAGCCCGAAGGACCTGACACGATCTGGCTGTTCCGGCGCCCGATTCTGGAGGAGTGGGCCGAGCGCGGCAACGTCTCGCTGGGCGAACTGGTCACCCATGTCTTTGTGCATGAGCTGGCGCACCACCTGGGGTGGTCGGACGCTGACATCGCGGTGGTGGATCGCTGGTGGGACTGACGCCCCGGGGTCACCCCCGGGCCGTCGCGCGGCCCGGGGTGGGGAGCGGTGCCGTCACCGCACCACCAGTTCCGCATGCAGCGCACCCGCGGCGCTGATGCTGGTCAGGATGTCGATCATGTCCCGCGGCGTGACCCCGAGTGCGTTGAGACCCGCCACCACCTCGGACAGGGAGGTGCCGCCGCTGAGTTCGGCCAGCCCCGTGCCCGGGTCCTCGTCCAGGCCGACGCGGGTGCGCGGAACCACCACGGTTTCACCGGCGGCAAAGGGGTTGGGCTGCACGACGATGGGTTCCTCCTCGACCCGAAGGGTCAGGTTGCCCTGGGCCACGGCCACGCGGCTGATCCGGACATCGGCGCCCATGACGATGGTGCCGGTGCGATGGTCCACGACCACCCGCGCGCGGGTCTGGGGTGCCACACCCAGGTTTTCGATCCGTCCCAGCACATGCGACGGCGAGCGCATGCCGGCCGACGCGATGTCCACAACGACCGTGCCGGCATCCAGCATGGCCGCGACGGGACGCCCGAATTCCCCGTTGATCACCCGTTCGATCCGCTCGGCGGTGGTGAAGTCGGGCGCGCGCAACGCCAGCCGGACCTGTGCGAGGCGGTTGAAGTCGAAGTCGACCTCGCGTTCGACCCGTGCGCCGGCGGGGATCACACCGGCGGTGGGCACGCCCTGCACGATCTGGGCGGCCTGGCCCTGCACCTCGATGCCGCTGGCGATCACCGAGCCTTGTGCCACGGCATAGATCTGCCCGTCGGCGCCATTCAGCGGGGTCATGATCAGCGTGCCGCCCAGCAGGCTGCGCGCGTCGCCGATGGCCGAGACCGTCACATCGACGCGTCCGCCCGCCCGGGCAAAGGGCGGGAGCTGCGATGTCACCATCACGGCCGCGACGTTGCGGGGCCGGAACTGTTCCCCGGTAACGTTGACGCCGAGGCGTTCGAGGATCGAGGCCATGATGTCCTCGGTGAAGGGGGAGTTGCGGATGCCGTCGCCGGTGCCGTTGAGGCCCACGACAAGACCGTAGCCCACCAGGTCGTTGCCGCGCACCCCGTCGAACTCCACCAGATCCTTGATCCGGATCGACTGCGCCAACGCAAGCGCGGGCGTCAGGCACAACACCAGCGCAAGCGTTGCCAGACGGATCATCGCAGGTACTCCGTCAGAGACATGCGCTGCAATCGCGCGGTCAGGGTGAACAGCGATTCGATCCGGACGCGGGTTTCCTCCAGCCGGGTGGCGGCGTCGAAGCTGTCCACGCCGATCACGTCGTTCAGCGCGATGTCGAGGGCGGTCAACTCGTTGGCGTTGCGGACTGTCGCCGCTTCGATCCGGGCCTCGGTGTTGCCGACCTCGCCCGCAAGGGCCGTGATCCCCACCGGTGCGCCAACGAGGCGAAGCGCGACGGACTCGAGCAGCTTCGCCCGACCGGAGGGGTCGTTCGCCAGCGCGCCGTTGTCCACCACCGCGGCCAAGGCAAAGCCGCCCAGCGCCGCGCGCAGTTCCGTCCGAAGCGCCGTTGCGGTCAGGGTGACCCGCTCTCCGGGCGAAATCGTGAGGGGGCCTTCGGGCAGGCCTGCCCCGATGTAGCCTTGCCCGGAGGTCTCGAAGCCGCCGCCGGGCGTGTCGAACCAGGCAAACACACGGTCCGCGATCTCCTCCGGGTCGGTGAGGCCGGCGATCTCGGCTGTCAGGGCGGCGACCATGATATCCGGGGACGCCAGCGCGGCCCGGTCGCTCGCTGCGCCGGCGAACAGGCTGCGGTCGCCGACACGCGTGTTCAGCGCCGAAACCGCATCTGTGAAGGCGTCGCCCCCGATTCGTGCCGCGGTGTCGATCAACTGCTCGGGTACCGCGGTCCCGAAACCGAAGAGCTGGCCGGCCAGGTCCATGGCGCCGATGCGCAGACGCTCGAGCACCTTTTGTTGTCCGGCGGTGTGCACCGCGGCCTCGGTGGTGGAGATCCTGTGGGCTTCCAGCGCGGTGCGGCTGCGCTCGATCGCCGAAAGGGCGGCGGTATCGCCGCGCAGTCCGCGCAGCGGGTCTGCCATCCGTCCGGTGGTCAGCTCCTGGCTGTGTTTCGCAAGCGCGGCCTTGAGGGTGGCGGTCTGGCGTCGCAGAAACAATGCGTTGGCCATGTCGCCGGCGCGGATCATGCTCATGCCGTGTCCTTTCTTCAGATGGCGAGAAGCCGTTGCATCATTTCGTCTGCGGCGGTGAGGACCCGGGCATTCGCGGCATAGAGGCGTTCGATGACGAGCAGACGCTGCATCTCGGCGTCGGTGTCGACCGCGCCGGAGGCTTCGACGTCGCGCAGGGCCATGTTGCGCGCGCCGACGGTGGCGCCCTGTGTCTCTGCCGCGTCGCGCGTTCGGCCCAACCCCGCGCCGAAGTCCGCCACATGACCGGCAAAGTCGCGGGCCGGTCCCGCGCTGCCCGGCAGCGAACCGAGGCTTTCCAGGGCGCGGGTCAGCGCATCGAGACCGCGGCCATCCCCGACCTCGCCCGGTACGAGGCCACCAAGGCCGGTGCGCAGGCGCCAGACCCTGCTCTCATCCCCCGGTGCCGCGGGATAGACGAGGGAGGTGATGGCCAGGTGCTGGGCGCGGTCGGGTCCCCCCACGGGGCCGCCGGCAAAGACGAACAGGCCCTCGCCGCCGGGAACGGGCGTCGCGGGATCGGCGTCGGCCTGTTCGAACCGGGCAACGAGGTCCCGCGCCAGCAGATCGACCTGGTCCTGCGCGGCCGGCAGGAGAACGTCACGCACGGCAAAAAGCCCTTCGATCCGGCCGCCGCTCAGGGGGCCGCCGGGACCGGTCTGCACCGACCGGCCGTCGATGGTCAGGCCCTGAAGCTCCACCCCGTCGAGGGTGAAGCTGGGAACCGTTGCCTGGCCGAGTTCCACCCGCGCCACGCGGCCGTCGAGCAGGATGGCCCCGTTTTCGGTGAACAGGCCAACCTGCCCGCCCGGTCGGGGCACCTCGCGCAGGGGAACCAGATCGGCCAGTTCGTCGATGACGCGCTGGCGCTGGTCGATCAGGCCATTGGGTGCCTGACCCATCGCCACCTCCCGCTGGATGAGGCGGTTGAGGCGCTGCACCTCCTCCAGGCCGGTGTTCAGCCGGTCCACCGCCGCGCGGATGCCGGTGTCGGCGTCGTCGCGGGCGGACTGGATATCGCGGCCGAGGGTTGCGATGTCACCGGCGAGGCCCTCCGCCTCGCGCAGGACGGTGTCGAGGCGTGCCAGCGAGTCGGGCCGGCTGGCGGCTTCGGTCAGGGCGGCCGAGAAATCGGCCACCCGTGTGCTCAGCGCGCCGGGGGTGCCCGGAATGCCCACGATCCGCTCGATGGCCGAGAGCGCCTGGCTGCGGGCCTGCGCCTCACCCATGCCGGCGTCGGTCTGCCGGCGCTGGTTCAGAAGGCCCAGATCGACCAGGCGGTTCTCTGTCACCACCCGAACGCCGGGGGATCCGCCGGAGCCGTCGCGGGCGACAAGCTCCAGCTCGCGCCGCCCGTACCCGTCGGTGGTGGCGTTGGCCACGTTCGAGGCGATCGTCATGGTCGCCCGAGACGCCATGGCGAGACCCGACAGGGCAGAGGATATTGCGGAATTCAGCGTCATCGGGGGCCTCCCTCAGGGTGCGGAGTGAACAGCTGCGGCGCGGATCAGCGCTTGATGTTGGTGGTTTCTTGCAGCATCTCGTCGACGGTCTGGATGACCTTGGCGTTGGAGGAATAGGCCCGCTGCGTCTGGATCAGCGAGGTGAGCTCCTGCGCCACGTCAACGGTGGATTCCTCGCGTGCAAAGCCCACCATTTCGCCCACCGGCCCTTCGCCCGCGTTCCACAGGAAGAACTGACCGCTCTCGCGCGAGGGGCGATAGGTCTGGTTGCTCAGCGCCTGGAGGCCGTTGGGGTTGGGCACGTCGACGATCGGCACCTGGTAAATCGTGCGGGTAAAGCCGTTGTCGTAGATCGCGTTGACCATGCCGCGGGCGTCGACCTCGACCGAGACGAGATCGCCGACGGGCGAGCCATCCTTGTTGATGGCGATGGGGGTGAAGCGGTCCGACAGCTGCGTCAGCCCGCGCCCGCCGGCCACGGCGTCCAGCTGCACCGACAGCGGTGGGTTGGCCGGGTTCTCCGCACCGGCAGGGGCCGCCGGGAAGGTATAGGTCAAGGCGCCGGTGGCGGGAACGTTGGGGTCGACCTCGGTCAGACCTGTGGCCGTTGCGGTGATCGGAAGCGGCGTCGGGTCGGTCGGGTTGGCGGGATCGGGACCCTCGATCAATTCGAATGCGGTCATTCGCCCGGAGGTGTCGAACAGGACGAGCGCCTCTTGCGTATTCGGTGCACCGTTCGGGTTCGTCATGGTCAGCCGCCAGACATTCTTGACGATGCCGCCACCGAAGGCGCCGCCAAGCTCGGCCGGGGCGCCGGGGACACCGTTGAAGAACTGGCCGCCGGTGGCGGGAATCTGGTTCGAGAATGTCGCCGACAGCGTGCTGCCGACGCCCACCGAATCGAACAGCTCGATCGTCAGCGGGTAGCTTTGCGCCTCGGCGCCGGAGCGGGTCGCGGTGGCCGGCAGGTTCAGGCCGAGGTCGATGAACTTGGTCGGATTGCCCTCGAACTGGTTCTTGTCCACGCGCACGGGCTCCAGCGCGGTGGTGACATCGCGGGGGAAGGGCGGGATCGTGCCGTCGGGATTGGCCGGAACGCCCATCAGCACCAGGCCGCTGTCGGTGCGCAGCACGCCGTTGGCGTCGGGGCGGAACGAGCCGGTGGTGGTCATCAGCATCGGCAGCGGGCCACCGGCCTGGGCCGCGACCTGCGTCGTCACCGGCAGCATCCCGCGCCCGGAAATCGCGATGTCGGTGGGGTTGGATGTGCTGTTGAGCGGCCCGCGCTGGTCCACGATGCGCTGGGTCGATGCCCGCACCCCGCCCGCGCTGTACGACCCCGGCGAGTTGCCCAGCACCATCGACGCGAAATCCGCCGTCACCCGCTTGTACCCGAAGGTCGAGGAGTTCGCGATGTTGTCCGAGATCGTCGACAGCCGGGTGGCATTGGCCGAGAGCCCGGCCACGCCTGCATTCATGGAGGAGGAAATCGACATGGTGCGCCTTTCTGCAACCGCCGTCCCGGATCGGGGCGGCCATCTGAGGCGCACCATGCCGTGTGGGGTCTTAAGGCGCCCCTAATGCCATCGCGGCCCTGCGGCCTCGGCCCCGTCGCGCAGCAGGACCACCTCCAGGCGGTTGTTGCGCAGCGCGGCGGGGTTGCGCGCCGCCGGCTGGCGGTCGGCGTGGCCGGTGACGCGGTGCATGCGCGCGGGCGCGATTCCCGCCTCCTGCAGCAGTTCGCGCATGCGCTGGGCGCGCGCCGTGGACAGCGCCCACACCGGGTTGTCGGTGCGAATCACCGGCTCGGTGCGGGTGTGCCCGTCCACCGCGACGCCGTTGTCCACCAGCCCGAAGACCTCGTGCAGGAGCCCGGCGATGGTTACCAGAACCGGGTTGGCGACATCGCTGTCCCCGGCGAACAGCGTCTGGCCCGGCATATCGAAGATCTCCACGATCAGGCCTTCGTCGGTGACGCGGGTCACGATGTGGCGCAGCGCGAGTTCCGCCACCACGCTTTCGCCGCCGACCGCGCGCAGCGCGCGGGCGATCTCGTCCAGCGTGTCGGTCGTGCCGGGGCCGTCGGGCGTGTGCGCCGCCTCGGGCGGGCGCGGGGCGGCCATGGCCTCCCCTTCGGCGTGCATCACCGCGTCGTGGCGCGCGCTGTCGGCCAGCACCGCGTCCGACATCACGTTGTGCCCCCCGAACACGCTGTCCGAACCGCCCGCATTGCGATTCAGCGCGATGGTGGGGCTGAAATACTCCGCCAGCCCCTTGCGCGTTTGTTCGTCCGTTGCGTTGATCAGCCACATCACAAGGAAAAAGGCCATCATGGCCGTCGCAAAATCGGCAAAGGCGATCTTCCACGCCCCGCCGTGATGCTCGTCGGCCGCAATAATCCTTTTTCGCTTGATGATGGCTGGCGCGGCATTCCTGTGCCGGTCCATCACACCACCCCTTCAGTCCACCCATCCCCAGCGATACCGGCGCGCGCGTAAACCGTTGCTTAACGGGCGCGCGCGGGACCTGGCGGCTTTGGTTCGAATTGCCGATATCGGCGAGGGGGCGATTAACCCGCGATTAGGGCGCGTCCGTCAGAACCGTCCTTGCACCCCGCAACGGGTGGCACGGCGGACCGACACACCCCGCCGTATTGGCCAGAACGCCCTTCACCCGGCCCGACACGGGCTTGAAACGGACGCCGGACGGAAAACCCGGTTCCGGCACTTCTGGAAGGACACGCAAGAAATGGCTTCGATTCTGACCAACAACGGCGCCATGGTCGCGCTGCAGACCATGCGCAACATCAACAAGAGCATGGAGACGACCCAGGGCCAGATCGCCACCGGCATGAAGGTGGCCACCGCCAAGGACAACGCGTCGACCTGGGCCATCGCCTCGGTCATGCGCAGCGATGTGGGCGGCTTCAAGGCGATCCAGAGCACGCTGGCCACGGCCAACGCAACGGTCGCGGTGGCGCGCGGCGCGTCCGAAAGCATCGTCGGCCTGCTCCAGACCGTGAAGGACAAGGTCACCGAAGCGCAGTCGGCGTCTGCCGACCGTGGCAAGATCCAGGCAGACATCCTGGAGCTGCGCAACCAGATCTCGTCCATCGTCGGAACGGCTCAGTTCAACGGGGTCAATCTCATCAACGGCGGCGGGGAGCTGAAGGTTCTGACCTCGCTTGATCGTGATGGCAGCGGCAACGTCAGCGCGGGCACGCTGACGGTCAATTCGCAGGATCTCCGTGTCGGCGCGCTGACCGAGGTGACGGGTGTGGCGGGCAGCGATCGCGCGGTCTGGGGTGGTGCGATCATGGCGGAGAACGGCGGCATGCAGGGCTTGACTATCGCCAACGTTGCCAAAGGCGACGTCCTGCGCATCCAGATCGGAACCGAGACCCGCGCCTTCGTGGCGGGCGAGGATGATACCAACGAATCGATGGCGGCTCGTATTGCTGGCGCCATGTCCGGTGGTGCTATCACGGCTTCGGTCGCTGCCGCCGTGATCACCTTCACAAACAATGCCGAGGCCGGGGATCCCGCTGACAGCAACGACCTGCGTGTGAGCGCGGCGTCCTTCGAGGCGGATGACGACGGTCTGGCCGGTGGCCTCGGCGGCCTTGCGGGCTTCGACGTCTCGGAGGCCTCCGGAGCCGCCAATGCTCTTGCTCAGGTCGATGCGCTGCTGAACTCGGCCATCAACGCGGCGGCGGCCTTCGGTACCGCCCAGGGCCGGATCGATAACCAGCAGGAGTTCATGGGCAAGCTGATCGACTCCATGAACAACGGGATCGGCGCGCTGGTCGATGCCGACATGGAGGAAGCCTCGGCCCGCCTGCAGGCGCTGCAGGTGCAGCAGCAGCTGGGCATCCAGGCGCTGTCCATCGCCAACCAGCAGCCCCAGAACATCCTGGCGCTGTTCCGCTAAGGCCCGTGAACCGGGGCGCGCGCGCAGGCGTTGGCGCGCGCGCCCCACTCGCCGACACCGCCTCCGTCGGGATGGCCCGTCCCTGATCGCGGCGTCCGCCCGATCCCGGGTCGCCGGTGAGGCCGCCCGCCCCCTAGCCGAAGGAAAGCCCGATGAATTCGCTCGCCCCCGCCGGTGGCGCCTACGGCCGTGCCCAAACCGCGGCGCGCACACCGCGCGGCATCGAATACGAGGTGATCGCCCGCGTCACGCGCCGTCTCAAGGCCGCCGCCGACCACCGCCAGGAGGACTTTCCCGCCTTCGTCGCGGCGGTGATGGACAACCTCACGCTGTGGACCACGCTCGGCCTCGACGTGGCCGAACCGACCAACGCGCTGCCGGCACAGCTGCGGGCCCAGCTGTTCTATCTGTTCGAATTCACCAACCAGCACAGCCGCAAGTTGCTCAACGGCGATGACGCCAGCCCCGACATCCTGATCGAGATCAACACCTCCGTCATGCGCGGTCTGCGCGGCGAGGGGGGCGTGCAATGACCGGCCTCGTCCTCAAGCTGGGACCGAAGGAGCGGGTGCTGATCAACGGCGCCGTGGTCGAGAACGGTGACCGCCGCGCGCGCCTCGCGATCATGACCCCCAACGCCCACATCCTGCGCCTGCGCGACGCCATCCACCCCGAGGAGGTCAACACCCCCGTGCGCCGGGTCTGCTACATCATGCAGCTGGTGCTGTCGGGCGACGTCGCCCCGGACGAGGCGCAACGCCAGCTTCTGCGCGGGATCGAGCAGCTCAGCCAGGTGCTGACCGACCACGACAGCCGCACCCAGCTGACGCAGGCCACCGAGGCGGTTCTGGCGGGCGCGCATTACCAGGCGCTGAAGTCGCTGCGCACCCTGCTCCCGCGTGAGGAGCGGCTGTTCGGCGGCATCCAGGGACCGTCGGGTCCGGCCAGGGCCGCGCCCTCGGCCGCCGCCGTGCAGCCATGAGCTTCCAGCCGGTCCTGCCGCTGGGGGGCTATGGCGGCTGGCGCTTCCTCAACCGCACGTTGGAGACGCAGCAGGCGCAATTCGCCAAAAGCCCCATGGTGCAGCGCGACGCCGCCTATTTCCGGGAAAAGATCGGCCAGGTCGAGAGCGCGGCCGATCTGGTCGCGGACCGGCGGTTGCTGCGGGTCGCGCTCGGGGCGTTCGGCCTTGATGATGCGCTGCCCAACCGGTTCTTCATCCGCAAGGTGCTGGAGGAGGGGACCCAGGCGCCGGACGCCTTTGCCAACCGGCTGGCCGACAAGCGGTATGCCGCGCTGTCGCGCGCCTTTGGCTTTGGCGATTCCGAAACGCCGCTGACCGGGACCGCCGGATTTGCCGACCGCATCCTGAAATCCCACGAGACCCGTCAGTTCGAGGTCGCCGTCGGCAATCAGGACCAGAACATGCGGCTCGCCCTGAACCTGCGGCGGGAGCTGTCCGAACTGGCCTCCGGCGACCAGAGCGAGCGTGCCAAGTGGTTCACCGTGATGGGCACCCCGCCGCTGCGCCAGGTGTTCGAGGCCGCGTTCAACCTCCCCAGGAGCTTCGGCGCCCTCGATCTGGATCGCCAGCTTGGCATCCTGCAGGAACGCACGCGGCGCAGCTTTGGCGACGGCAGCATCAGCCAGTTCAGCGACCCCGACAAGATCGACGCGCTGGCACGCCAGTTCATCCTGCGCTCGGAAATCCAGGCGGGCATGATGGGCGGGGCGGCGCGGGGATCGGCCGCGCTGCAACTGCTCCAGACGGCGGCACAACGCGGACCGCTGCTGCGCTGACGATCCCTCCCGCGCGGTGCCATCCGTGCCGTGGGGCGCGGGTTGGCGACGTGCGATCCGCCCGCGGTCGGTCAAGGGTCTGCGCGCGCCGCAGGCCCGACGCCACAGGGTGCAACGGGCGCTCGTCGCCGCGACCGGCGCAAACCCCAACCGATGTGCATCAGTCCCCATCCATACGCGCGGTGTGCGCCCTCCGCCCCCGTCGGGCGCCGGCGCATCCGGCAGCCCCCTCGATCTCTCGCGCCTGGCCGGGCGGTGTCAGGCCTGCCTGTGATCACCGGCGCCTGCGGTCGGGTCGGGTTGGTCGCCCGTGCGCGGGGCGGTTCGCGCACCGCCGCCCCGCGCCGGTGTGGGATCAGACCTCCGGCACCAGGATCTCGCGCTTGCCGACGTGGTTGGCCGGGGTGACGACGCCCTGGTCCTCCATCTGCTCCACCAGCCGGGCGGCCTTGTTATAGCCGATGCCCAGTTTCCTCTGGATGTAGCTGGTGGAGCACTTGCGATCCCGAGCCACGATCGCCACCGCCTGATCATACAGCGCCGCATCGCCGCCGTCGCCGCTGCCAAGGCCGAGGACCGCATCGATGTCGGCCTCGCGCCCGTCCTCGGGGCCCTCCTGCACGCCCGAGACATAGTCCGGCGGACCGAAGGCCTTGAGGTGGTTGACGACCTCCTCCACCTCCTCGTCCGAGACGAACGGCCCGTGGATGCGGGTGATGCGCCCGCCGCCGGCCATGTAGAGCATGTCGCCCATGCCCAGCAGCTGCTCGGCGCCCATCTCGCCCAGGATGGTGCGGCTGTCGATCTTGGAGGTGACCTGGAAGCTGATCCGGGTGGGGAAGTTCGCCTTGATCGTGCCGGTGATGACGTCGACCGAGGGGCGCTGCGTGGCCATGATCAGGTGGATGCCCGAGGCCCGCGCCATCTGCGCCAGGCGCTGGATGCAGGCCTCGATCTCCTTGCCGGCGACCATCATCAGGTCGGCCATCTCGTCCACGATGACGACGATGTAGGGGATCGCCTCGGGGGCGAATTCCTCGTGCTCGAACACCGGCTCGCCGGTGGCGTCGTCAAAGCCGGTCTGCACGATGCGGGTGAACATCTCGCCGTTGGCCAGCGCCTCGCGCACGCGGCCGTTGTAGCCGTCGATGTTGCGCACGCCCATCTTGGACATCTTGCGGTAGCGGTCCTCCATCTCCGCCACGACCCATTTCAGGGCCACCACGGCCTTTTTCGGGTCCGTCACCACCGGCGACAGCAGATGCGGGATGCCGTCATAGACCGACAGCTCCAGCATCTTGGGGTCGATCATGATGAGCCGGCATTCGTCGGGCGTCAGGCGGTAGAGCAGCGACAGGATCATCGTGTTGATCGCCACCGACTTGCCCGAGCCGGTGGTGCCCGCGATCAGCAGGTGGGGCATCTTGGCAAGGTTGGCCACGATGGGTTCCCCGCCGATGCCCTTGCCCAGCGCCAGCGGCAGGCGGGTCTGGCTGTCGGCATAGTCGCGCGCGGACAGGATCTCGCGCAGGACGACCTTTTCGCGATGCACGTTCGGCAGCTCGATCCCGATGACCGAGCGCCCCGGCACGGTGGAGACGCGCGCCGAGAGGGCCGACATCGACCGCGCGATGTCATCGGCCAGCCCGATCACGCGGCTCGCCTTCAGGCCCGGCGCGGGTTCCAGTTCGTACATGGTGACCACCGGGCCGGGGCGGACCGAGGTGATCTCGCCCTTGACGCCGTAATCCTCCAGCACGCTTTCGAGCATGCGGGCGTTGTCCTCCAGCGCGTCGGGGCTGAGGGGGTGGCGGGTGATCGACTCAGGGCTCATCAGCAGCGACAGCGGCGGCAGGTCCATGCCCCCTGCGGGCTCGGGCGCGGGCTGTGGCTGGGCGCGGGGCGGGCGCGCCGCGCTCGCGGCCTGGACCACGCGCGGGCCGGGGG
>NZ_NHSD01000265.1 GCF_016653255.1 Rhodobaculum claviforme | reverse complement strand
GCCCGCTCCAGCCCGCCGGTGGGCGAGATGCCCGATGTCGACAGCGTGCCCATCGCATGCGCCAGCGCCGGCAGGCCGGTCTCGCCGGTCAGCAGAAGACCCACCCACAACGCCAGCGTCAGCGCGCCATAGGCCGGCGCCACCAGCCACAACGTCAGCACGAGGCGCTGGCCCGGATCGACAGTGCCATGGATCGCCACCGCCGTCTGCGCGGGCCGGCCCACGGGGCGGGGATTCGCCACCTCCAGCCCGCCGAGGTTCAGCGGCGCCAGGATCGCCCCCGCCGCCACCAGAACGAACAGCCCCCCCAGCCAGCCCACCAGCGCATTCCACAGATGCACCGGCTGCGGGGTGGCGGTGCCCGACGGCAGCAGGCTTGCGCCCGTGGTCGTCAGGCTGGAGACCATCTCGAACCAGGCTTGTGCGAAATCGACCGCCGGCATGACCTGCGCCACCGGCCACGCCATGATCGGCGGCAGCACCGCATAGGCCGCGACCAGCGACACGATCAGGCTCTGGCCCGGATTGCGCGGCCGGTACCCCTGCGTCGCCGCCCCCAGCACCAGCGCCGCGCTGACCGTCAGGAACGCCGATTGCGCGAACACCCCGGCGATGGCGGTCTTGCCCAGCGTCAGCGCATGCAGCGCGGGCGCCAGCATCGCGACCCCGGCCAGCGCGATCAGCACCACCACCAGCGGGACGGAACGGATGCGGCCCACCCCGCGGCCCTCAGAAATAGTCGACCGACACCTGCACGAGGCGCTCCACCTCGGGCACGTCGGCGGCCAGCGCGAAGATCACGATCAGGTCCCCTTCCTCCACCGGGGTGCTGCCGCGCGGCTTGACGAAGCGGCCCTTCTTGAGCAGCGCGCCCACCAGCACCCCCTCGGGAAAGTCGATCTCGGCGATGCGCTTGCCCGCGACGGGCGAGGACGACAGCACCTGCGCCTCGATCACCTCGGCCTCGCCGTCGCCCAGCGAATAGATCTGGCGCACGCGGCCGTGGCGGACATGGCGCAGGATCGAGGACACGGTGGTCGCGCGCGGGTTCAGCGTGGCGTCGATGCCCAGCGGCCCGGTCAGCGGCGCCAGCTCCGGATCGTTGACCAGCGCGATCGCCAGCCGGCAGCCCAGCGTCTTGCCGCGCACGGCGGCCAGCATGTTCACCTTGTCGTCATTGGTCAGCGTCAGCACCGCGTCGGCGCGGCCGATGCCGGCTTCCTCCAGCATCTCCACGTCCAACCCGTCGCCGTTCAGCACCACCGTGCGCTCCAGCGCGTCGGCGGCGAACTCGGCGCGGCGGCGGTCCAGCTCGATCAGCTTGGCGCGCACCCGGCGGGGCCCGCGTTCCAGCGCCGTCGCGACGCCCAGCCCCACATTGCCCGCCCCCACGATCACCATGCGGTCGTGGCGCGCGACATGCTTGCCGAAGATCTCCATCGTGCGGTCCAGATCGCCCGCCTCGATCATCACATAGATCTGGTCGCCGGCGAACAGCTGGTCCGTGGCCTCGGGCGCGAACAGCCGCCCCTCGCGGCGGATGCCCACCACGGTCGCCTGGAGGGTGGAGAACAGCTCCGTCAGCTCGGTCAGGGGGGTGTTGAGCACCGGGCAGTCCTCGCCCAGCGCGATGCCCAGAAGCTGCGCCCGACCGCCCAGGAAATCCTCGGTGTCGAACGCCTCGGGGGCGCGCAGGCGTTGCAGCGCGGCCTCGGCGACCTCGCGCTCGGGGCTGATGATGACGTCGATGGGCAGGTCGGCGTTGCGGTAGAGGTCGGCATACCGCGGGTCGGCATAGCTTTGCGCGCGCAGCCGGGCGATCTTGCGGGTGACGCCGAACACCGAATGGGCCACCTGGCAGGTGACGATGTTGACCTCGTCGGAGAAGGTCGCGGCAATGATCATGTCGGCGTCCCTGGCGCCGGCCTCGTCCAGCACCTCGGGGTAGGAGGCGAAGCCGGTCACCCCGCGCACCTCCAGCGTCTCGGCGGCGCGGCGCACCAGCGCGGGATTGCTGTCCACGACCGTGACGTCGTTGCCCGCCCCGGCCAGATACCGCGCGATCTGCCAGCCGACCTGGCCCGCCCCGCAGACGATGATCCGCATGCGCCCACGCCCCCGCGCCGATGTTTCCAGTCCGCGCTGCATCGCAGAGCCGGGCCGTCCGGTCAATCACCCCGCATGCGCCCCCCGGCCGGGCGGCACGTCGCGGGCCGCGTCAATCGCCGGTGCCGGCCCGGGCCTCCTCGGTCTCGTCGTCGTCATCGCGCGCGCCACGGGCCGCCACGCCGCCGCCGACCACGCCCAGCGACTTCAGCTTGCGGTGCAGCGCCGAGCGCTCCATGCCGACGAAGCTGGCGGTGCGGCTGATGTTGCCGCCGAAGCGGTTGATCTGGGTCAGCAGGTATTCGCGCTCGAACAGCTCGCGCGCCTCGCGCAGCGGCAGTGTCGCAAGACCGCCGCCCAGCACCAGGCGGCCGGGCTCCGCGGGGGCGGCGCCCTCGGACTGCAACTCGGCCGCGCCGATCGGGCCGGACCCGTCGCCCAGAATCAGCGCGCGTTCGATGACGTTGCGCAGCTGGCGCACGTTGCCGGGCCACGGCAGGGTCTGCAACACCGCATCGGCGTCCCCCGACAGCGCCCGCAGCGGCAGGCCCTGGGTCCGGTTGAACATCTCGATGAAGTGACGCGCCAGCAGCGGGATGTCCTCGCGCCGCTCGCCCAGGCCCGGCACGGCCACCGGCACCACGTTGAGCCGGTCGTAGAGCTCCTGGCGGAAGCGCCCGGCAGCGATTTCCGCCGCCAGGTCGCGCGTGGTCGACGAGATCACGCGCAGATCCACCCGCACCTTGTCGGTGCCCCCCGCGCGCGCGAACTGCTGTTCCACCAGCACGCGCAGGATCTTGGACTGCGTGCCCAGCGGCATGTCCGCGACCTCGTCGAAATAGATCACCCCGCCGTGGGCCTGTTCCAGCAGGCCCTGTTCGACCCCGCGCCCGGCGGTCTCGCGGCCGAACAGCACCTCCTCCATCCGGTCGGGCGCGATGGAGGCGGCGGCCACGGTCACGAACGGGCCCTGCGCGCGCTCGGACTGGGCGTGGATGTAGCGCGCGGCGATCTCCTTGCCCGATCCCGCGGGCCCCGTCAGCATCACCCGACCGTTCGACCGCGTGACCTTGTCGAGCGCACCCTTGAGCGTGCGGAACGCGGCCGACGCGCCGATCATCTCGGCCGAGGCGACCTCGCGCCGGCGCAGGTCGGTGTTTTCCCGCCGCAGGCGCGACGCCTCCATCGCGCGGGAGATCACCACCATCAGCTGGTCGATGTTGAAGGGCTTCTCGATGAAGTCATAGGCGCCCTGCTTGATCGCCGCGACCGCGATCTCGATGTTGCCGTGCCCCGAGATGATCACCACGGGGATGTCGGGGTTCGAGCGCTTCACGGTCTTGAGGATGTCGATCCCGTCCATCCGGCTGTCCTTGAGCCAGATGTCGAGGATCATCAGCCCCGGCGCGCTGGCGTTGATCTCGGCCATGCAGGCGTCGGAGTTGGCGGCCAGGCGGGTGTCATAGCCCTCGTCGCGCAGGATGTCGCCGATGAGCTCGCGGATGTCGCGCTCGTCGTCCACGATCAGGATGTCACCCATGTGCCTGCCTCCCGTCCTGTGGTTGGGGTCGTTTGCGGTGGCTGCCGGCCGTCAGCAACGGCAGCCGGATCTCGGCGCGCGCGCCGCGGTGCGGGCCGGCGCCGAACGCTTCGGCGTCGTTGAGGCGCAGCGTGCCGCCGTGTTCCTCGATGATCTTCTTGACGATGGGCAGGCCGAGGCCGGTGCCCTGCGCGCGGGTGGTCACATACGGCTCGAACAGCCGCGCGCGGTCCTCCGGCAGGCCGATGCCGTTGTCGCTGATCGCGATGTGGACCGCTTCGGCGTCCCGGCGCAGCGCCACGCGGATTTCGGGGGTGTGGCCCTCGGGGGCGCCGCGCTCCGCCAGGGTCTCGATCGCCTCGCCGGCGTTCTTGATGAGGTTCGTCAGCGCCTGGCCCAGCATCGTCGCGTCCAGCTCCAGCACCAGCGCCGCGTCGGGCAGATCGGCGGTGATCGCCACCCCGGGCTGTCCGGCCTGTTGCAGCGTGACCGCATCGCGCACCAGCGCCACCAGATCGGTCGAGCGGCGGTCGGGTTCCGGCATGCGGGCAAAGCGCGAGAATTCATCCACGATGCGGCGCAGATCGCCGGTCTGGCGCACGATCACCTCGGTGTAGCTGTCGAGCGTCTCGGCCTGGTCGCCCACCAGCGGCCGGAACTTGCGCCGGATGCGTTCGGCCGACAGCTGGATCGGCGTCAGCGGGTTCTTGATCTCGTGCGCGATGCGGCGGGCCACATCGCCCCACGCCGCCAGCCGCTGCGCCGAGACCAGATCGGTCACATCGTCGAACGCCACCACATAACCCTCGCGGGCGCCGCCCCCCTCGCCCGTGCGGGTGGCCAGCCGCACCAGAAGCGTCTCCAGCCGTCCGCCGCGGCTGATGCGCAGCTCCTCCTGGGCGGCAAGCGCGCCGCCCGCGTGCAGCTGCGCCAGAAGGGCCGCGAACTCCGGCACCGCCTCGGACAGCAGGCGGCCGTGGGTGGCCTCGGCGTCCAGCTCCAGCAGGCGCCGCGCCGAGGGGTTCACGAACTCGATCCGCCCCTCGGCATCCAGCCCGATCACCCCGGGCGAGACCGAGCTGAGCACCGAATCAAAGAGCCGCCGCCGCGCCTCGATCTGGCGGGTGTTCTCCAGCAGCGCCTCGCGCTGGCCCTTGAGCTGGCGGGTCATCTGGTTGAACACCCGGCCCAGCGTGGCGATCTCGTCCTCGCCGCGCTCGGGCGGGACCTGCACGTCCAGATCGCCGCGCCCCACACGTTCGGCCGCGCCCGCCAGCCGGCCCACGGGGCGCGACAGACGCTCGGCGAACCACAGGCCCAGCCAGACCGCGGCCAGGATCAGGATCAGTGCAAAGCCGAGGTACAAAAGCCCGAACTCGAACAGGATGCGGCCGCGCTCGCGCTCCAGCTGGTTGTAAAGGCGGATCGTCTCCTGCGTCTCGTCCAGAAGCTGCAGGATCTGCCCGTCCACATCGCGCGAGACATAGAGGAACCGGTCCGGAAATCCCGGCAGACGCAGCAGCGCGCGGAACTCGTTGTGGGTCCAGTCCTGGATGATGACGGTCTCGCCATCGGCGGCACGCTCCAGCGCGGCGCGGCCGGGGTGTTCGAAGTCGAACAGGAACGAGCGTTCGCCGCGCGCGCGGATCTCGCCGCCGCCGTCGATCACGAACGCCTCGCGCAGGCCGCGCTGGACCTGCACCTGGCCCGCGGTCAGGATCTGGCGCAGCTCGCCATCGTCCATCAGGAACACCGCGTCGCGCGCAAGTCCGATATAGGCCGCCAGCGCCTCGGCATCCTGCGCCAGGCCTCGCTCCTGCTCGGCCTCGTAGGCTTCAGCGGCGGCCAGAGAATTGCCCACCACCTGCCGAACGCGGTCGGAAAACCACCCCTCCAGGCCCACGTTGATCGTCAGCCCGGCAAAGATCGCCACCGACACCGCCGGCACCAGCGCCATCAGCGCGAACACCCCCGACAGCCGCAGATGCAGCTGCGACCCGGCGGACCGCGCCCGCCGCGCCGCCGCCAGCCGCAACACCCGCGCCAGCACCAGCCCCGCGACCAGCAGCACATAGACGAAATCCGCCAGCAGCACGAGCCGGAAGCCCGGCGAGGTGACGCCCGCATTCATCGGCCCCAGCGCGGCCCATGTGGCCAGCACCAGCACCGGACCCAGCGCCACAAGGCCGATCGTGCCCGCCGCCTGCAACCGCCGACCGGTCCGGCCCAGCGGCCCCCACCCCATACGTCGCACCGCCCGTTGCACCGAGGGTCCACCCTCCAGGGCCACGCTGGCGCGGCCTGTCACCGAATTCCGCGGGCCTCAGGTCCGATGGTCAGTGCCGTTGATCGGTGCCGATGCGCCACGCCTGCTGTTGCGGTTTTACATCAACTTTCTGCGGCGTGTCACGCGAATATCCAGATCGGTGATCTTCTTTCGCAAGGTATTGCGGTTGATCCCCAGCAGATCGGCACATTTGGCCTGATTGCCGGCCGTCGCGTCCAGCGCGATCTCGATAAGGGGTTGCTCAACCTCACGCAGGATCCGCTGGTAGAGGCCCGGCGGCGGCAGCTGCGCGCCGTGCAGGTCGAAATACCGCCGCAGGTGCCGCGCGACCGAGGTCGTCAGCTTCTCGCCCGAGCCCGCGCTCTTCATCGGCTCGGTCACGGGCTGGTTGCCCAGCACCATCTCCACCTCCGCGCGCGAGACCTCGGGCTCGGCCGAGGTCACCACCAGCCGGCGGATCGTGTTCTCCAGCTGGCGCACGTTGCCGGGCCAGCTGTAGGCGCGCACCAGCGTCAGCGCGTCCGCCGTCAGCCGCCGCAGCGGGCTGCCCTCACGCTCGGCGCGCGACAGGAAATGCTCGGCCAGCAGGGGGATGTCGTCCACCCGCTCGCGCAAGGAGGGCACCGCCAGCGTCACCCCGCCGATGCGATAGAACAGGTCCTGGCGGAACCGCCCCTCGGCCATGCGCGCGGACAGGTCGATCTGGCTGGTGGCCATGATCCGCGGCGCGGTGTCGGTCAGCGTGTCGAGCATGCGCACCACGCGGCCCTGCGCCTCGTCGTCGAAATCGCCCAGCTCGTCGAACACCAGCGTGCCGCCGCGCGCCCGCGCCAGCAGGCTGGACGGCCCGTCCACCCCCACCAGATCGCCCGCCGATGCGACCACGAACGGCAGCGTCCGGCGGTCCGAGAAGTCATGCACCGCCCGCGCGATCAGCGATTTGCCGGTGCCCGATTCGCCGGTGATCAGCACCGCCATGTCGGTGTTCATCACCCGCGCCACCAGCCGGTACAGCGCCTGCATCGCCGCCGTGCGGCCCACCAGCGGCAGCTCCTCGCCGGCTTCGGCGCCGCGCGGGGGCGGGGTCGCGGGGCGCGGCACCCGGCGGCGGTTTTCCAGCGCACGGGCCGCGCGCTTCATCAGGTCCGGCAGGTCAAAGGGCTTCGGCAGGTAGTCATAGGCCTGCGCCTCGGCCGCCTGGATCGCCGTCATGATGGTGTTCTGCGCCGAGATCACGATCACCGGCAGCCCCTCGCGCAGCTGGCTGATGCGGGGGATCATCTCCAGCCCGTTGCCATCGGGCATGATCACGTCCGAGATCACCAGATCGCCCTTGCCCTCCTCGACCCAGCGCAGAAGCGTGGTCAGGCTGGAGGTGGCGTGCACCTTGCAGCCCGCGCGCGTCAGCGCCTGCGTGAGCACGGTGCGGATGGTGCGGTCGTCGTCGGCGACCAGAACGGTTCCGTCCATCTCAACCTTCCTTCTGTAAGGGTTCGCGGGGCGCGACCGGCAGCGAGATGCGGAACACCGTCCGCCCGGGCGCCGACTCGACGGTGATCCAGCCGCCGTGATCGGCGATGATCTTGGACGCCAGCGCAAGGCCCAGCCCGGTGCCGTTCTCGCGCCCGCTGACGAAGGGCTCGAACACGTCCTCGGCGATGGCGGGTGGCAGGCCGGGGCCGTCGTCGATCACCTCGATCTGAAGCGGCAGCGGACGGCCGCTGCCGTCGGGGCCGCGCAGCCGCAGCGTCAGGTCATAGAAGGTGTGCAGCCGGATCGTGCCGCCCGCCTCTCCGGCCGCCTGCGCCGCGTTCTTCAGCAGGTTCAGCACCACCTGCAGGAGCTGGTCACCATCCGCCAGCGCCGGCGGCAGCGAGGGGTCGTAGTCCTCCACCACCCGCATCCGCGCGGCATAACCCACCACCGCCGAGCGCCGTGCCCGATCGAGGATGTCGTGGATGTTGACCGCGCCCAGCTCCGGCGGGCGCAGGTTGCCGAACTGCTCCACCTGCTCCAGCAGCTTCACCACGCGGCGCGTCTCGGCCACGATCAGGTCGGTCAGCTCCCGGTCCTCGGCGCTCAGCGACATCGACAGAAGTTGCGCGGCCCCGGAGATCCCGGCCAGCGGGTTCTTGATCTCGTGGGCCAGCATCTCGGCCATGCCGATGGCCGAGCGCGCGCCGACCTGTCCGGGCTTGGCGCGGGCCAGCCGCCCGGCGGTCTCGCGCGGGGCGATCAGCAGGATCAGATGGTCCGAGTCCGCCTCCAGCGGCGCGATGCGCAGGTCGCACAGCAACGCCGCGCGGTCGCCGGCGGCGATCTCCACCTCGGTGATGAACACCGGGGCCTGATCGCGGCGCGCGCGCGCGCAGGCCCGCACCACCGGCGCATCGACCCGCAGCCGCGTGAAGGCCCGCCGCCCCCGCAGGCTGCGGGCCGAGGCGTTGAAGAACTCCTCGGCCTCGGGGTTGACCTCCAGCAGCCGATCGTCGCCGTCGATCAGCACCACGGGCACCGGCAGCGCGGCCCACAGGCTGGCGACATCCGGCAGGCTCATGCGGCGTGCCTTTCGGATGCGGCAAAGGCGCGCGGCAGCAGGGCGTGGACCTCGCCCTCGGACCCTGCGGTCAGCAGCGCGCTGCGCAGCGCGGCCGGAACGCCTGCGGCATCGGCGTACCAGCCCAGATGCTTGCGCGCGACCCGCAGGCCCAAATCGCGGCCATAGAACGCCAGCATCGCCGCATGGTGCCCCGCCACCAGATCCACCAGCGCACCGCCCGTGGGGGCCGCGGGCACCGGCCGGCCCGCCAGCGCCGCCGCGATCTGCCCCGGCAGCCACGGCCGCCCGCGCGCGGCACGGCCCACCATCACCCCGGCCGCGCCCGATGCCGCCAGCGCCGCGCGCGCCGCCGCCACCCCGTCGATGTCGCCGTTGACCAGCACCGGCACCGCCAGCCCCGCCGTGCGCCGCCCCACCGCGGCCCAGTCCGCATGTCCGGTGTAGAACGCGCAGCGCGTGCGCCCGTGCAGCGTCACCCGCGCCACCCCCGCCGCCACCGCCCGGTCCAGCAACGGCGCGACCGTGGCGCAGTCATCGTCCCAGCCCAGCCGTGTCTTGAGCGTCACCGGCACTGCAACCGCGCCCGCCACCGCCTCGATGATGCGCAGGGCGCGGTCGGGATCGCGCAGCAGGCCCGAGCCCGCGGCCCCGCCCGTCACCTTGCGCGCCGGACAGCCCATGTTGATGTCGATGACACCCGCGCCCAGATCGGCCACCCGGCGTGCGGCTTCGGCCATCACCTGCGGGTCGCGGCCGGCGATCTGCACCACGGTCGCCGCACAGCCCAGCCCCAGCGCCGCACGGGCGCGCGCCTGCACGCCGCCCACCACCATCTCGGCGCTGGCGACCATCTCCGAGACGACCACCGGCGTCCCCAGCCCCAGCGCCAGCCGCCGGAACGGAAGATCCGTGATCCCGGCCATCGGCGCCAGCGCCACGGCCCTCCCCTGTTCGGCATCCAGATCTGCCAGCAAAGCGGCCACCTGCCCAATCCTTGTGCGACTTGCCCTTGGCATTAGGGGGTTGGCGCGACGAAATCAAACCGTTTGCGCGATGTGCGGGCGCCCGGACACCGATTGCACGAAATTGATGCATCCATGCCCCGCTGCCCGGGCGCATTGTCAGCGCCGGGGGGCTGGGCTAAGGCCACCGGGCACGCGACGTCGGGCAGGAGGTGGGCAATGTCAACGGCCGTCATCATCGTGGCCGCGGGCCGCGGGACCCGCATGGGAGGCGCGCTGCCCAAGCAATGGCAGCCGCTGGCGGGCCGACCGGTTCTGGCGCATGCGCTGGCGGCGTTCCGCGCGGCGGGGCTGACGCCGGTGGTGCTGGCGATCCACCCCGACGACACCGACCGCGCCGCCCCGCTGCTGGGCGCGGGCGTGGAGGCGGTGACCGGCGGCGCCACCCGCGCAGCCTCGGTCCGCGCCGCGCTGGAGGCGCTCGAAGGGCGCGGCATCCGCCGCGTGCTGATCCATGACGGCGCGCGCCCGCTGGTGTCGCGCCCCCTCATCGACCGGCTGCTGGCGGCGCTGGAGGACGGCCCCGCCGCCGCGCCCGCGCTGCCGGTGACCGACGCGCTGTGGCGTGGCGACGCGGGCCATGTCCACGCCACCGTTTCCCGCGACGGTCTGTTCCGCGCCCAGACCCCGCAGGCCTTTGACTTTGCCGCGATCCTGGCCGCGCACCGCGCCCATGCGGGCGACGCCGCCGACGATGTGGAGGTCGCCCGTGCCGCGGGCCTTGACGTGCGCATCGTCGAGGGGGATGACGACAACCTCAAGCTGACCTGGCCCGGGGATTTCGCCCGGGCCGACCGTATCCTCAGGGGGGCTTCGATGCAGATCCGTGTGGGCCAGGGCTATGACGTGCACGCCTTCGGGCCGGGCGACCATGTGATGCTGTGCGGCGTCGCGGTGCCGTTCGATCGGGGCCTGATGGGGCATTCCGACGCCGATGTCGGGATGCACGCGCTGACCGACGCGATCTACGGCGCGCTGGCCGAGGGCGACATCGGCCGCCACTTCCCCCCCTCCGATCCGCAGTGGAAAGGCGCCGAGAGCCATATCTTCCTGCGCCATGCGGTGGGCCTTGCCGCCGCGCGCGGCCTGGAAATCGGCAACGCCGACGTCACGCTGGTGTGCGAACGCCCCAAGATCGGCCCCCACGCGGTGGCCATGGGTGCGGCGCTGGCGGAGATCATCGGCGTCCCCGCCGACCGCATCAGCGTCAAGGCCACCACCTCCGAACGGCTTGGCTTCACCGGCCGCGAGGAAGGCATCGCGGCGCTCGCCTCGGTCGCGCTGGTGGGGACATGACGCCCGCGCGCGCCATTGCCACGGTGGGGGGCGTGGGGCTGCTGCGCCCGGCGCCGGGAACCTGGGGCACGCTGGTGGCGCTGCCGCTGGCCTGGGCGCTGCACACCGCGCTGGGCTTTGGCGGGCTGGCGGTGGCGACGGTCGTGGTGACCGCCCTCGGCTGGTGGGCGGTGGCGCGCGCGTCGCAGGGGCTGGCCGACCCCGACGCCTCGGAGTTCGTCATCGACGAGGTCGCGGGCATGTGGCTGGCACTGTGGCCGGTGTCGCTGGGCGCGGCGATGCAGGGCGTGGACATTCTGGCGCTGTGGCCGGGCTGGGTGGTGGCGTTCGCGCTGTTCCGGCTCTTCGACATCTGGAAGCCGGGACCGATCGGGCGGGCCGACCGCATGGGCACGCCGTGGGGGGTGATGGCCGACGACCTGCTCGCGGGGGTGGCCGCCGCCGTCGGCGTGGCCCTGCTCGCGCTGCTGGCGCATGGGGTGATGGCGTGGTGAGCGGGTTGGCCGCGGCCGTCGTCGCCGCCGCCCGCACGCAGGGATGCCGGCTGACGCTGGCCGAAAGCTGCACCGGCGGCATGGTCGCCGCGGCGCTGACGGATGTCCCCGGCGCGTCGGCCGTGCTGGAGCGCGCGGTGGTGACCTATTCCAACGCCGCCAAGCAGGAGCTGCTGGGCGTCAGCGCCGCCACGCTGGACACCCACGGCGCGGTGTCCGAGGCGGTGGCCGCCGAGATGGCCCAAGGCGCGCTGGCCCGTGCCGGCGCCGATCTGGCGGTGGCGATCACCGGCATCGCCGGTCCCGGCGGATCCGAACACAAGCCCGAGGGGCGCGTGTGCTTCGCACTGGCCCGCCGGGACGGGCCGGTGCGCGCGCGCACCGTCGACTATGGCGCGCTGGGCCGCGACGGGGTGCGCCGCGCCAGCCGCGCACAGGCGCTGCGGATGCTGCTGGACGCGCTGCGGGGTTGAGGGCCGGGGTTGAGGCCCTTCAGCCGAACAGATCGTGGCAGAGCTCCAGCCCCTCCACCAGCCGATCGACCTCGGCGCGGGTGTTGTAGAGGCCGAAGGACGCGCGGCAGGTGGCCGTCAGCCCCAGATGCTCCATCAGCGGCATGGCACAGTGCTGGCCCGCGCGCACTGCGATCCCCTTCTTGTCCAGCACGGTGGAGATGTCGTGCGCATGCGCCGCCCCCTCCAGCGTGAAGGAGAAGATCGCCCCCTTGCCCGGCGCGTCGCCCTGTACCTGCAGCCAGTTCAGCCCCCCCAGCCGCGCGCGGGCATAGTCGCGCAGGCCCGCCTCGTGCGCGGCGATGCGGTCCATGCCCAGCGCCATCATGTACTCCAGCGCCACGCCCAGCCCGATCTGCGAGACGATCGCGGGGGTGCCCGCCTCGAACATCATCGGCGGGTCGTTGTAGGTGACCGAATCGCGGTGCACCTCGCGGATCATGTCGCCGCCGCCCATGAAGGGGCGCATCTCGGCCATCCGCTCGGGCGCGATCCAGATGGCGCCCGAGCCGGAGGGGCCATAGAGCTTGTGCCCGGTGATGGCGTAGAAATCGCACCCCAGCGCTGCCACGTCCACCGGCATGTGCACCGCCGCCTGGCTGCCATCCACCAGCACCGGCACGCCGCGGGCGCGCGCGCCCGCGCAGATCGCCGCGACATCGACCACCGTTCCCAGCACGTTGGACATGTGCGTCACCGCGATCAGCCGGGTGCGCGGCCCGACCGCGTCCAGCACCGCCTGCGGGTCGAGGTTGCCCTGCGCGTCCGGCTCCACCCAGCGCAGCACGACGCCCTGACGCTCGCGCAGGAAGTGCCACGGCACGATGTTGGCGTGGTGCTCAAGCACGCTCAGCACGATCTCGTCGCCGGCCTCCATGCGCGGCATGGCCCAGCCATGGGCCACCAGGTTGATGCCATGGGTGGTCCCGGTGGTGAACACGATCCCGTTTTCGTCCGGCGCGCCGAGGAACCGCGCCACGATCCCGCGCACCGCCTCGTACTTGTCGGTGGCCAGATTCGACAGGTAATGCAGCCCGCGGTGCACATTGGCGTATTCCAGCCCGTACCCCCGCGTCACCGCGTCGATCACCGCCTGCGGCTTCTGCGCCGAGGCGCCATTGTCGAGATAGACCAGCGGCTTTCCGTTCACCTCGCGCGAGAGGATGGGGAAATCGCGGCGCACGGCCTCGATGTCGTACATGGGGACCCCCTGGGCCTGGATGGCGGTTGCGCGCCGACCCCTGTCAGCGCGCCTGGGGCGGCGTGACGCCCGCCATCGCCAGCAGCAACGCCAGCAGAAAGGCGATGGCAAAGGCGCTGACGAGGATCATCCCGAAGACGCTGAGCAGCGACTTGAAGCCATGCATCTCGGCCACGAAGCCCGTCAGGACCCACAGGAACACGCCGAACCCAACAAGGCTAACTATCCCGGCAAGGGGCGGCAGCAACATCAGCGCGACGATCTGCACCACCTGGATCAGGATCATCACACCCTGCAGGCACGACACCAGCAGCATCGCGTCGGGAAAATTGCCCCCGCCGCCGAACATGGCGCCCACCTGCTGCATGGCCACCGCCATCAGCAGCAGCACGCCCGCCTGCACCAGGATCGAGGTCGCGGGGCCCGACAGCATCGCCCCCATCATGCCCGAGGGCGTCATCATCAGCCGGATCGAGATCTGTCCGAAGATCACGCTGAGCACGACCACCAGCGCAAGCCCCAGCCAGCGCGCGTTCATCGGCGGGCGCGACAGGATGATCTCGCGGGCCGAGGCGCGCGGGTCGGCGATGATGGCGCGGGCAAAGCCCAGAACGGCGTTGGGGGATATGTCCATGGCTCTGTTCTAGGACTTCGCCGCGCGGGCCTCAAGCGCCGCCGTGGCCAGCATCATCGCCAGCAGCCAGAAAAACGCGGCGAGGATCGCGAAGCCGATGACCACCGTCACCAGCCCCTGCCCCACCAGCCCGTTTAGCAGCCCGTTGAGCAGCCACAGCGGGCTGGCCGCCAGCAGTGACCAGAACAGCGCAAGCCGCGCCTCGTACCAGCCGATGGGGCGGCGCAGGGCCACGAACAGCAGCCGCAGCAGTGCGGCGATGCCGTAGAACAGCAAGGGCGCGATGAACAGCCAGGCAAACATCGCGCCGCCCAGCATCGCCTGGAGGGGCGCCTCGGCCCCCTCCTGCGAGAGGCGCGTCAGGCGGGGCCATTGCGCGATGAAGATGATGAAGCACGCCCCCATCAGGAACATCAGCGCCTGATCCTCGCGCTTGCCCCCGGCCAGCAGGCGGCGCATCACCGCCTGCGGGTTGCGCCAGCTGCGCGCGATGTTCGCCGTGATCGACACGTCAGACCCGCTCCTGTGACAGCCGCGCGTCGAACCAGTCGCGCAGATCCTCGGCCAGGCGGTCGTCCTCGACCTCCGCCAGCGCCTCGGCCAGGAACGCGAGCACCAGAAGCGCCTGCGCCTCGGCCTCGGGCACCCCGCGCGAGCGCAGGTAGAACAGCGCCACCGGGTCGATCGCCCCGGAGGTGGAGCCGTGCGAGCACTTCACGTCGTCGGCATAGATCTCCAGCTCCGGCTTGGCGAGGAACTGGCTGTCCTCGTCCAGAAGCAGCGACTGGCTGATCTGGTAGCCGTCGGTCAGCTGCGCCTCGCGGTGCACCAGGATCTTGCCCTGGAACACGCCGCGCGCGCCGCCGCGCAGGACCTTCTTGTAGACCTGGCGGCTCTCGCAGGCCTCGCCGGCGTGGGTGATGAACACGGTGTCGTCCTGGTGGACATCCGCCCCGCCCACCGCCGCCCCGGCGACATGGGCCACCCCGTCGCGGCCCAGCAGCTCCAGCACGCATTCGTTGCGTGTCAGTCGGCCGTTCACCGTGGCGGTAAACGACTTGAACACCGAGCCTTCGCCCAGCCGGGCAAAGACATGGGTGACGATGCGGCGCCCCTGCTCCGGGCCCTGGGCGCGGACATGGTGAAACCGCGCGCCGTCGGCCACATCGACCTCCAGCACGGTGTTGACGCGGGCACCGGCGGGGCCCTGCTCCAGCAGTGTGACCTCGGCGCCCGGCTCCAGCTTGACGCAGTGGTGCAGAACGGCATCCGACGCCGGCTGCGTGTGGCGGTGGATCAGCGACACCGGGCGGTCGGCCTTGCCGGTGGCGCGGATCAGCACGCCGTCACGCGCCATCGCGGTGTTCAGCGCGGCCAGCGTGCGCGGCACCGGCGACTGGCCCCGCGCCTCCAGCACGCCATACACCTCGCGGGCCCAGTGGATGTCGCGGGTGGCGGCATCGCCCAGCAGGTCGATCTCCAGCCCCGCAAGCGCCGGGTCGTCCGACGCCTCCGAATCGAACCGCCCGTCCACGAACACCAGCTTGACCGCGTCATGGGCGGCGAACAGCGTATCGCCCGCCTCGGCCTCGGCCGAGGGCACCTCGGGCGCGATCAGCGGCGTGGGATCGGTGTATTTCCAATATTCGTCGCGGCGGTCCGGCAGGCCCAGCGCCTGCACCCGGCCCAGCGCGGCCCGGCGCGCGGCGGTGATCCACGCCCCCCCGGCGGGCAGGCCCTGCCCCGCCAGCCGCGCCGCCGTGGCCGCCCCCCGCGCCGCGGCGATCTGTTCGGTCCGGGTCGCCATCACGCGGCCCCCTCGGCGACGATGTCGGTGTAGCCTTCGGTCTCGACCTCCAGCGCCAGCTCGGGGCCGCCGGTCTTGATGATGCGCCCATCCGACAGGATGTGCACGACATCGGGTTTGATATGGTCCAGAAGCCGCTGATAATGCGTGATGACCAGGAACCCGCGCCCGGCATCGCGCAGCGCGTTCACGCCCTCGGCCACCAGCTTCATCGCGTCCACATCGAGGCCCGAATCGGTCTCGTCGAGGATGCACATCTTCGGCTCCAGCATCGCCATCTGGAGGATCTCGTTGCGCTTCTTCTCGCCGCCCGAGAAGCCGGTGTTGACCGGGCGCTTGAGCATGTCGGCGTCGATCGCCAGCGACTTGGCCTTCTCGCGGATCAGCTTGAGGAACTCGGTCGAGGACATCTCCTCCTCGCCGCGCGCGCGGCGCTGGGCGTTCACGGCGGTGCGCAGAAAGGTCATGTTGCCCACGCCGGGGATCTCCACCGGGTACTGGAACGCCAGGAACAGCCCGGCCGCCGCGCGCTCCTCGGGCTCCATGTCCAGCAGGTCGGCGCCGTCCAGCGTCGCGCTGCCGCCGGTGACCTCATAGCCCTCGCGCCCCGCCAGCACATAGGACAGCGTGGACTTGCCCGACCCGTTGGGGCCCATGATGGCATGCACGCGCCCCGGCTCCACCGTCAGGGTCAGCCCCTTGAGGATGGCCTTGTCCTCTTCCTCAAGCTTGACGTGCAGGTCCTTGATCTCGAGCATTTCTTTTTCCTTGTCCGTTGCGCGCGCCGCTCAGGGCCGCATGATCAGCTTGGCCGAGACATGGGCGATCACCACCGCCATCATCGCCGTCAAGGCCGCCATTCCCGCACCGCCATATCCCCAGAACGGGTAACTGATGGTCATCATCACCACCACGCCCACGGCGACAAGCACCCCATAACGCATCCGCGGTTCCGCGGCCGTCAGCCACCAGCGCAGGTTGTCCATATCCGTCCCTCCGGCCCATGCATCCGGCTGGATCCTATACCGGCCGGGATCGCACCGCGACCCCGGCGCACGGGTCAGCCCACGCTGCCTTCGAGGCTGATCGCGACGAGCTGCTGGGCCTCCATCGCGAACTCCATCGGCAGGGCCTGCAACACCTCCTTGCAGAAGCCATTGACCACGAGGGCCACCGCTTCCTCCTCGTCCATCCCGCGCGAGCGGCAATAGAACAGCTGGTCGTCATCGACCTTGGAGGTGGTCGCCTCATGCTCGGCCCGGCTCGTGGTGTTCTTCACCTCGATATAGGGGACCGTGTGGGCGCCGCAGTTGTTGCCGATCAGCAGGCTGTCGCACTGGGTATAGTTGCGGCTGTTCGCGGCCCTGGGGTGCATCGTCACCAGCCCGCGATAGGTGTTCTGCGCCTTCCCGGCCGAGATCCCCTTGGACACGATCCGCGACTTGGTGTTCTTGCCCAGGTGGATCATCTTGGTGCCGGTGTCGGCCTGCTGGGCGTTGTTGGCGATGGCGATCGAGTAGAACTCGCCCTGGCTGTCATCCCCGCGCAGGATGCACGAGGGGTATTTCCAGGTGATCGCGCTCCCGGTCTCGACCTGCGTCCACATCACCTTGGACCGCGCCTCGCGGCAGTCGGCGCGCTTGGTGACGAAGTTGTAGATGCCGCCCTTGCCGTTCTCGTCGCCCGGATACCAGTTCTGGACGGTGGAGTATTTCACCTCCGCGTCCTCCAGCACCACGATCTCCACCACCGCGGCGTGCAGCTGGTGGGTGTCGCGCTGGGGTGCCGTGCACCCCTCGAGGTAGCTGACATACGACCCCTTGTCGGCGATGATCAGCGTGCGCTCGAACTGCCCCGTGTTCTCCGCGTTGATACGGAAGTAGGTCGACAGTTCCATCGGGCAGCGCACCCCCGGCGGCACATAGACGAAGGACCCGTCCGAGAACACCGCCGAGTTCAGCCCCGCGAAGTAGTTGTCGTTCTGCGGCACCACCGACCCGAGGTACTTCTTCACCAGCTCGGGATGCTCACGCACCGCCTCCGAGATGGAACAGAAGATCACGCCGGCCTTGGCCAGCTCGTCCTTGAAGGTGGTGCCCAGCGACACGCTGTCGAACACCGCGTCCACCGCGACACGGCGCTCGCCGGCCTCCTCGGCGCCTTCGACACCCGCCAGGATCATCTGCTCCTTCAGCGGGATACCCAGCTTGGCATAGGTCTCCAGCAGCTTGGGATCGACGTCATCGAGCGACTTGGGCTTGTCCACCATGCTCTTGGGCGTGGCGTAGTAATATTGGTCCTGATAATCGATCTCGGGATAATCGATCATCGCCCACATCGGCTTTTCCATGGTCAGCCAGCGGCGATACGCCGCCAGCCGCCAGTCGGTCAGCCACTGCGGCTCCTCGTTCTTGCCCGAGATCAGGCGGACGATGTCCTCGTTCAGGCCCTTGGGCGCGAACTCCATCTCCACATCGGTTTCCCAGCCGTGCTTGTACTTGCCGGCCATCGAGGCGACGGTTTCGACCGTCTCGCGGTCCACCCCGTCACGCACTGGTGTGTTGTCGAGTGCAGCCATGCTGATCCCGTCTCCCCTAAGTTTGTCGTTCACGCCGCGCGGGACCGGTGTCGGCCCAGCTGGCGCAGCCACGCCTCGGCAAAGCGCAGCACATCGTCCCGTCGCACCGCAGGCCCCAGCGAGACCCGGATCGCCGAGCCCGCCACCTCCGGGGAATACCCCGTCGCCAGCAGCACCCGGCTGGCCCGCAGCTTGCCCGACGAACAGGCAGACCCGGCCGAAACCGCGAACCCCGCAAGGTCCATCTGCATCACCTGCGTCTCGCCCTTCCAGCCGGGCGTGGCCATGCAGATCGTGTTGGGCAGGTCGCCCGCGCGATTCCCGACAAAAATAGTCTCTTGTGCCGAGGCTGCCAGAGTTGCAACTAGAATATTTCTAATTTCCCTCACCCGGTCCCACACCCCGTCGGCCAGATCCCGCGCCGCCGCCTCGGCCGCAGCGCCGAATCCCGCAATCCCGATGAGGTTCTCGGTCCCCGCGCGCCGCCCCATTTCCTGCCCGCCGCCGCGCAGCTGCGCGGGAACGTCCACGCCGGGGCGTACGACCAGCGCCCCCACCCCCTTGGGTCCGCCCAGCTTGTGCGCCGACACCAGCCCCATGTCGCAGCCCAGCCAGTTGAAGGCGAACGGCACCTTGCCGAAGGCCTGCGTCAGATCGCTGACCGCCAGCCCCTCGGGCAGGGCCTGCACCACTCCCGTCTCGGAATTGGCCATCTGCAAGGTCGCCTGCCCTGGCTCCGGCACCGTCACCCGCCCGTCCGCGTCCACCGCCAGCGTGTCGTCCACCCAGGCCGCGACCGCGTCATGCTCGATGCCTGCGCCCTGCAGCCCCCGCCCCGCCAGCGCCAGCGCCGCCGCCTCGGTCGCCCCCGAGGTGAAGACGATATCCGCCCCCTCGGCGCCCAGCGCGGCGGCCACCTGCGCACGCGCCCGCTCCATCAGCGCCCGCGCCGCGCGCCCCTCGGCGTGGCTCGAGGCCGGGTTGCCCACCACGTCCATCGCCGCCACCATCGCCGCGCGCGCCTCCGGTCGCAGCGGCGCGGTGGCGTTCCAGTCCAGATACACCCGCCCCGCCATCACACCCCTCCGGTCCGCGCGCCGCGCCGGGACGGCATCGCCGTCGCGGCGCCGCCGCCGAGGGGGCTCGATGCCCCCGAGGCGGCGTCCCCCGCCCGGGTCCGACGCTCACCCCTCATCCACCACCTCGAACAGCACCGGCACCGCAGGGCACGGCGTCAGCGCATTGCCCGCCACATCCGACAGCCGGGTCTGATGCAGGAAAACATAGACATGCGCGCTCAACCCCTCCCACAGCCGGTTGGTCAGCGACTGCGCGCGCGACCCC
>NZ_NHSD01000264.1 GCF_016653255.1 Rhodobaculum claviforme | reverse complement strand
CCTGACGGCACCCCGCTTGCACCCCCACCCTTGCACCGCCGGGCCGCGCGGCCTAGGTCGCGCGGGGGTGGGGACGCCGCCTGCCCCGGATCATCCGCCCTGGCGCATGACCCGTTCCCTGCCCGCGAAAGGACACCGCGCATGACCGATACGCTCGCACCGCTGACCGAGGCGCTTCTGGACGCCGCGCGCAAGGCCGGCGCCGAGGCCGCCGACGCGCTGGCGATCGAGGGCCGGTCGCTGGCGATCGACGTGCGCGCGGGCCAGCTGGAACAGGCCGAACGCGCCGAGGGCGTGGAGATCGGCCTGCGGGTCCTGATCGGACGGCGGCAGGCCTGCGTGTCGGCCTCCGACACCCGGCCCGACACCCTGCACGAGATGGCCGCCCGCGCCGTCGCCATGGCCCGCGAGGCGCCCGAGGACCCGCATGTGGGGCTGGCGGACGCGGACGCGCTGTCGGCGCTGCGCGATGCCGACGGGCTGGAGCTGATCGACCCCGCCGGTGACCCCGCCCCCGCCGCGCTGGAGGACGCCGCCCGCACCGCCGAGGCCGCAGCCCTCGCGATCGAGGGCATCAGCATGGTCGAAAGCGCCTCGGCGGGATGGGGCTGGCAGGCGGTGCACATGGCGGCCTCCAACGGATTTTCGGGCGGGTATGCGCGCACCGGATCCAGCCTGTCCTGCGTGGCCATCACCGGCGAGGGCACGGGCATGGAGCGCGACTGGTGCGCCGAAAGCCGCATCTTTGCCGCCGACCTGCCCGGCCCCGACGACATCGGCCGACGGGCGGCGGAACGGACGCTGGCCCGGCGCGGGGCGCGCAAGCCGCCCACCGGGGCCTGGCCGGTGCTGTTCGACGAACGGGTCGCGGCCTCGCTGATCGGGCATCTGCTGGCGGCGGTGAACGGCACGGCGGTGGCGCGCGGCGCGTCATGGCTGCGCGATGCGATGGGGGCGCAGGTGCTGCCCTCGGGGCTGAGCGTGATCGAGGATCCGCGCGCGGTGCGGCTCGCGGCCTCGCGCCCCTTCGACGGAGAGGGGCTGCCCACCGCCCGCCGCGCCATCGTCGAGGACGGGGTGCTGCGCTCCTGGGTGCTCGACCTGGCGACGGGGCGGCAGCTGGGACTGCCGAGCACGGCCAACGCGGCGCGCGGCACCTCGGCCCCGCCCGCGCCCGCGCCCGGCAACATCATCCTGACGCCCGGGCGCCACAGCCGCGAGGCGCTGATCGCCGAGATGGGGCGCGGGCTGGTCGTGACCTCGATGCTGGGGGCCTCGATCAACCCCACGACGGGGGATTATTCGCGCGGGGCCGCCGGCTTCTGGGTCGAGGGCGGCGAGGTCGTGCACGCGGTCAACGAATGCACCATCGCAGGCAATCTGCGCGACATGCTGCACGGGCTGGTCCCCGCCAACGACGCGCGCGCGCACGCCACCCGCCAGGTGCCCAGCCTGCTCGTGGATGGGTTGACGATTGCCGGTGCCTGACACGGATCCCGGACCCTGCGCGGCGCGCGACGCGGCCGATCTTGCGCTGCTGAGCGACGCCGCGCGGGCGGCCGGGGCCATCGCGGCGGCCCATTTCGGCCAGGGCCCCGCAAGTTGGCACAAGGACCACGGACAGGGCCCGGTCTCCGAGGCCGACCTGGAGATCGACCGGATGCTGCGCGCGCGCCTGACCGCCGCGCGCCCCGACTATGGCTGGCTGAGCGAGGAAACCGAGGACGACGCCGCCCGGCTGGGGGCCGCCTCGGTGTTCATCGTCGATCCGATCGACGGCACCCGGGCGTTCCTCAAGGGTGACAAGGGCTTTGCCCATGCGCTGGCGGTGGTGCGCGCGGGCCGGGTGCACGCGGCGGTGGTGCATCTGCCGCTGATGGGGCTGACCTACTCGGCGCGCCGGGGCGGCGGCGCGCACGAGGGCGCGCGGCCCCTTGTCGCGGGCGGGCGCGCGGGGCTGCGCGGGGCGCGGGTCCTTGCCTCGGCGGGCCAGCTGGCGCCGGAGCTGTGGCCCGGCGGCCTGCCGGTGCTGGAGCGGCATGTGCGCCCGTCGTTGGCCTGGCGGCTGTGTCTGGTGGCCGAAGGCGCGTTCGACGCGACACTCAGCCTGCGGGACACATGGGACTGGGACACCGCCGCCGCCGCCCTGATCGCCGAGGAAGCCGGCGTGCGCGTCACCGACCGCCACGGCGCGGCGCTGAGCTTCAACACCCCGCAGCCGCGCAGCGCGGGCCTGATCGCCGCCTCGCCCGCCCTGCACGCCGAGGTGCTGGCGCGGCTGGGCCACGGGGCGGGTTGACCCGCCGCCGCGCCGCAGTAGGCTGCGCGCCTCGCCCCCGCCGGGGCGACCCCGCCACCCGGCCCCTGACGCATCCGAGACCCCGGAGGACACCCGATGACCCAGCGCCTGCACCTCGTCTTTGGCGGAGAGCTTGTGGACCCCCAGCGCACCACCTTTCAGGATGTGGACAACATCCACATCGTGGGGATGTTTCCCGACTATGCCAGCGCCCATGTCGCCTGGAAGCGCGAGGCGCAACGCACCGTCGACGACGCCCACACCCGCTATTTCATCGCCCACATCCACCGGCTGCGCGACGAGGAAGCCGAGGCCAGCCCCACCGAGGAACTTGGCGCCTGAGCCCCGCCGCACCGGTGCCCGGGTGATCCCCCCGAATGACCCGCACGCCACCCGGGCCGGGACCACGGTCGGCACCATGGACCGCGCGCTGGCGCTGACGCTGTATCTGGCGGGGGCGGGCGCGCGGCGGCCGGACGGCATGGGGGCCGCCGTGCCGCCACCGCCGCCGGGCCGTCCGCTGGTCTGGCTGCACGCGCCGCAGCCGGGTGTCGACGACCTGGGTGACCTGCGGGGGCTGGGCACGCTGGCGGCGCGGCTGGGTGGTGCGCGCCGCGGGCTGGGGCTGATCCTGACGCATGGGTCGGCGGCCCCGGTGCGCACCGGGCGCACGCCGCAGGGGCTGGCGGTGCACCCGGCGCGGGACCACGATCTGGCCTGGGCACGCGCGGCCTTTGCCGCCTGGGACCCCGGGGCGCTGGTTCTGGGGCCGGGCCCGCTGCCCCCCGCGCTGATCGCCGCCGCCCGCGAGGCCGGGCGCCCGGTGTTCGTGGTCGCGGGCCGGATGCCGGGCGTGGCCACGCGCTGGCGGTCCCTGCCGGGGCTGCAACGGGCGCTGCTGCGCCAGCCCGAGCGCATCCTCGTGCGCGATGCCGCCTGCGCGCGGGCCTATCGCCGCGCCGGCGCCCGGCCCGAGCGGATCGAACAGATCGGCCCGCTGGCGCTGCTGCCGGGCCCCCTGCCCCATACCGCCGCCGAACGCACGGCCCTGGCGCGGCGCTTCGGCGCACGCCCGTTGTGGCTGGCCGCCTGCGTCCCCCCCGACGAGGAGGCCGCGGTCCTGGCCGCCCAGCGCATCGCCCAGCGGCTGGCGCACCGGCTGCTGCTGGTGCTGGTGCCCACCGACCCGGCGCGCGGCCCCGCCCTGGCCGAGGCCGCCGCCGCCGAGGGCCTGCGCGCCGTGCGCCGCGCCGCCGAGGAGGAGCCCGACGACGACACCCACCTCTATATCGCCGACACCGAAGGCGAACTCGGCCTGTGGTATCGCCTGGCGCCCGTGACGTTCTTCGGCGGCACGCTGAGCGGCACCGACAGCTGCGATCCGCTGGAGGCCGCGGCGCTGGGCTCGGCGGTGGTGCATGGACCGGCGCCGGTGGTGGCGACGTCCCAGCCCGCCCGACCGACCCGGGCTGTGGCCGCGTGTGCTGGCGCCGCTGGGCGCGCTCTATGCCGCGGGAACCGCGCGTCGGCTGGCGCGGGGGCGCGCGATGGCCCATCGCGCGGGCGTGCCGGTGATCTGCGTGGGCAACCTGGGCGCGGGCGGCGCGGGCAAGACCCCCACCGTCATCGCCCTGATCGAGGCGCTGTCGGCGCGCGGCATCCCCGCCCATGTCGTCAGCCGCGGCCACGGCGGCACCACCCCCGGCCCGCTGCGCGTGGACGAGCGCCGCCACCGCGCCGAGGCCGTGGGTGACGAGCCCGTGCTGCTGGCGGCCTTTGCCCCGGTCTGGGTCGCGCGCGACCGCGCAGCAGGCGTGCGCGCCGCCGAGGCCGCCGGGGCGCGCGCGGTGATCCTGGATGACGGGTTCCAGAACCCCTCGGTCGCGCATGATCTTGCCATCGTGGTGGTCGACGCCGCGCGTGGCTTCGGCAATGGCCGCCCCATCCCCGCCGGCCCCCTGCGCGAGCCGGTGGCGGCGGGGATGGCGCGCGCCGATCTGGTGCTGAGCATCGGCGACGCGGCCGCGCAGGCGGCGTTCGATGCGCGCTGGGGGGCGGCGGTGGGCGCGGTGGCGCGGGTGCGCGGCGCGCTGGAGCCGCTCCAGACCGGGATGAGCTGGCGCGGCCTGCGCGCGCTGGCGTTCGCGGGCATCGCCTATCCCGAGAAGTTCTTCGCCACGCTGCGCGCGATGGGCGCGGATGTCGTGCGCACGCTGGCGCTGGACGACCACCAGCCGATCCCCGCCCCGCTGATGGCCCGGCTGGAGGGCGAGGCGCGCACGCTGCGTGCCCAACTCGTGACCACGGAAAAGGACGCGGCCCGCCTGGCCCCCGCGCTGCGCCGCCGGGTGCTGACGTTGCCGGTGCGGCTGCGGCTGTCGCAAACGGCGGCGCTGGAGGCGGCGCTGGACCGGCTGTTCGGGCCGCAGGCATAGGGCCGCCGCCCTCTGGCCATTCAGCCCCGCGTGGCCTATGTCACCGCCGCAAGGTCAGGCAAGGGAACGGCTGAATGGCAAAGATCACCTATGTCGAATGGGGCGGCACGGAACATGTGGTGGAGGTCCCCGACGGGATGACCGTCATGGAAGGCGCCCGCGACAACGGCATTCCCGGCATCGAGGCCGATTGCGGCGGCGCCTGCGCGTGTTCGACCTGCCATGTCTATGTCGATCCTGCCTGGGTGGACAAACTCCCCGCGCGCGAGGCGATGGAGGAGGACATGCTCGACTTCGCCTTTGAACCCGACCCTGCGCGTTCGCGCCTGACGTGCCAGCTGAAGGTGTCGCCGGCGCTGGACGGGCTGAAGGTGTTCATGCCCGAAAAGCAGATCTGATCACGGATCTGATCGCGGCGCGGCGCGGGGTAGCGTCCCGCGCCGCATGGCCCCCTCAGCCCGCGCGGGGGGCGGGATCGGCCCATTGCGCCTCGGACAGGCGGCGATAGGTGCCGGGGCGGGCCATCAGCTGCGCGTGGCTGCCCAGATCGGTGATGCGCCCCCCCTCCACCACGGCGATGCGGTCGGCGCCCCGGATCGTGGCCAACCGGTGCGCGATCACCAGAACGGTGCGCCCGCGCGCCAGCTCCTCCAGCGCGGTCTGGATCTGCCGCTCGGTTTCGGTATCCAGCGCCGAGGTCGCCTCGTCCAGGATCAGCACCGGCGGATTCTTCAGGAATATCCGCGCGATGGCCACGCGCTGCTTCTGCCCGCCCGACAGCTTGACCCCGCGTTCGCCGATGGGCGTGTCCAGCCCCTGCGGCAGATCCGCGATCACGCCCTCCAGCCGGGCGCGGCGGGCCGCCGCCACGATCTCGGCCTCCGAGGCATCCAGCCGACCATAGGCGATGTTGTCGCGCAGCGTCCCCGCGAACAGGAACACGTCCTGGCTGACGATCCCGATCTGGCGGCGCAGCGACGCCTGCGTGACCGCGCGGATGTCATGGCCGTCCACGGTGATGCGCCCGCCCTGCGCCTCGTAGAAGCGCGGCAGCAGCGCCAGCAGTGTGGTCTTGCCCGCGCCCGAGGGACCGACAAAGGCCACCGTCTCGCCCGGCGCGATGGACAGCGACACATCGCGCAGGACGGGACGGTCGGGGTCATAGCCGAAGGTGACGCCGTGAAACGCGACCGCGCCACGCACGGCGGGCAGGTCGGGCGCGCCGGGGGCGTCGGTGATCGTGGGCGCGGTCGCGAGGAATTCCGAGTACCGCCGGAACCCCGCGATGCCCTTGGGATAGGTCTCGACCACCGCCGCGATCTTCTCCAGCGGCTGATAGAGGACATTGATGAGCAACAGGAACCCGACAAATCCCCCGACGCTCAGGCTTCCGGCCATGACGAACCATGTCCCCGCCACCAGGATCACCAGCTGCACCACCCGCATGCCCAGGAAGTTGATCGCCAGCGTCGCCGCCATGATGCGATAGGCGCCGAGCTTGACCCGCCGGTAGGCCTCGTTGTCGGCGGCGAACAGGGCGCGCTCATGCGCCTCGTTGGCGAAGGCGCGCACGACGCGCACGCCGCCCACGTTCTCCTCGATCCGGGCGTTGAAGGCGCCGACGCGGGCGAACTGGTTGCGGAAGTTCAGCGTCATCTCGCCGCCGTAGCGGATCACCAGCCACATCACGACGGGCGCGATGCACGCCGCGATCAGCGCCAGCGGCGGGTGCACCATGAACATCAGCGCCAGCGCACCGACAAAGGTCATGATGGCGACGAACAGATCCTCGGGGCCGTGGTGGGCGACCTCGCCGATCTCCTCCAGGTCCTTGGTCAGCCGGCCGACCAGATGGCCGGTCTTCTGGTCGTCGAAAAAGCCGAAGGACAGCCGTTGCAGATGGTCGAACGCGCGGGCCCGCATCTCGGTTTCGATCGCGATGCCAAGGACATGGCCCCAGTAGGTGACAATCACCATGAGCACGGTGTTCACAAGGTAGATCGCAAGCAACCCCGCCGCCGCCCAGCCGATCAGCGCCCAGTCGCCACGCGGCAGCAGCGTGTCCACGAAGGCCGCCACCGCCAGCGGGAACCCCAGCGACAACAGCCCCGACAGCACCGCACAGCCGAAGTCGATCAGGAACAGCCGCCTGTGCGGCGCATAGTAGGACAGGAAATCGCGCAGCACTGGATGGCCCCCCGGTGAGTGGTCGCAGCATAGCCCCCCCGCCCGGGGCGGCAAGGCGCCCCCTCAGGGCTGGTCGGCGGCGCGGGTGCCATCGGCGGCAAAGCCCGGCTGCAGCAGCCGGTCCAGCAGGTGCGAGATGTCCTCGATCCGCTCGGCCACCACATGGACCACGCCCGACTGCCGCTGCACGCGCCCGGTGACGCGCAGCAGCCGTCCCGCGATCACCGCGCGGCGGAACCGCTCATGCACCCGGGCCCAGACGACGACATTGCAGGGGCCGGTCTCATCCTCCAGCGTCAGGAAGATGACGCCGTGGGCGGTGCCCGGCCGCTGGCGGCACAGCACCAGCCCCGCCACCGCCACCCGCGCCCCCGCCGGCGGCCGGTCGAGCCACCCCGCCGGGATGCAGGCCGGTGGCCGGGGCCAGCCCGGTCGGGGAGGGGGCGAGATCTCCAGCATGAGAACATAAATAGAACATTCACTCCGGCCCGCGCAAGCCCCACACGCCCCCCGCATGCCCAAAGGCAAGCAAGGGGCCGGCGGACCATCCCCGCCGGCCCCCGCCGTGCCCGCTCGACCTCCTCCGCCGGCGGGCACTATCCCGATCATGGGCCCGATCATGGGCCCCGATCATGGGCCCCGATCATGCGCCCCCATGTTGCGCATGATGGCGCCTCAGGCGCGCACGAGGCGGTCGTAGTCCTCCACCATCTGACGTGCGAGGGCGCCGACCTCGAAATTGTAGTCGCCGATCTGGCCCACCGGCGTGACCTCGGCGGCGGTGCCGGTCAGCCAGCACTGCTCGAAGCCCTCCAGCTCGGACGGCGCGATGTGGCGCTCGTGCACCTGGATCTGGCGGGCCCGCAGCAGGTCGATCACCGACCGGCGGGTGATGCCGTCGAGGAAACAGTCGGGGATGGGGGTGTGCACCTCGCCGTCCCGCACGAAGAAGATGTTGGCGCCCGTCGCCTCGGCCACGAAGCCGCGGTAATCGAACATCATGGCGTCCGAACAGCCCTTCGCCTCGGCCGCGTGCTTGGACATGGTGCAGATCATGTAAAGGCCCGCGGCCTTGGCCTGGAACGGCGCGGTCTCGGGCGCCGGGCGGCGCCATTTGGCGATGTCCAGCCGCGCGCCACGCACCCGCGCGTCGCCGTAGTACGCGCCCCACTCCCACGCCGCGATCGCCAGCCGCACCGGGTTGCGGCGCGAGGCCACGCCCATGTCCTCACCCGCGCCGCGCCAGGCGATGGCGCGCACATAGGCGTCGGTCAGCCCGTTGGCGGCCAGCACCTCGGCCTTGGCGGCCTCGATCTCGTCGACCGTGAAGGGGATCTCGAAATCGATCATCGACGCGGACCGGCGCAGGCGCTCGGAATGCGCGCGGCTCTTGAAGATGCGCCCGCCATAGGCGCGCTCCCCCTCGAACACGGAACTGGCGTAGTGCATGGCGTGCGTCAGCACATGCACATTGGCCTCGCGCCAGGGCTGCATCGCCCCGTCCATCCAGATCAGCCCGTCGCGGTCGTCATAGGCTCCGGCCATGGCCACCCCACCCTTTTTTCGCGATGTTGCGCACATAACGTCCGCATCGGACATAATGTTGCGTATTTACCGGGCGACTCGCTAACAGTCGGCCCTTGGAATGTCAACAAGACTGACGTAACTTCCCCACGACCACAGGGGGGCCCCATGACCGACCGATCCAGCCTGCGCGACCAGCCCCCCGCCCCCTCGGGCGGAGAGGCGCTGCTGTTCCTGACCGACGAGCAGCTGCGCAAGGGGATCGAGGCGATGTTCTTTGCCTATCGCGGCTTCACCGCCGATCCCGACCGCATCCTGGCCGAACTGGACTATGGCCGCGCGCATCACCGGGCGCTGCATTTCATCAACCGGATGCCGGGCACCACGGTCTCCAACCTGCTGGCGATCCTGGGCGTGACCAAGCAGTCGCTGAACCGCGTGCTGCGCGCGCTGATCGCCGAGGGGCTGGTGGAAAGCCGCATCGGCCGCACCGACCGGCGCGAGCGTCACCTGCACCTGACCCCCGCCGGCGCCACGCTGGAGCGGCGTCTGTCGCAGGCACAGCGGGCACGGATGCGCGCGGCCTATCGCGCCGCCGGCCCGGACGCGGTGGCGGGGTTCCGGCAGGTGCTGGAGGCGATGATGGACGACGAGATCCGCCACCAGTACCACGCCCTGCGCGACCCGAGGGGCTGAGATGCCGACCGAGGCCGCCCCCCACCTGCTGATCGTGGACGACGACGCCCGCATCCGGGCGCTGCTGCAACGCTTCCTGCAGGGCCACGGGTTCTGGGTCAGCGCCGCGCGCGATGCCGCCCATGCCCGGCGCCTGCTGGAGGGGCTGGCGTTCGACCTGATCGTGCTCGACGTCATGATGCCGGGCGAGGACGGCCTGAGCCTGACACGCGCGCTGCGGCTGCGGGGCGCCACGCCGATCCTGCTGCTGACCGCACGCGGCGAAACCGACGCGCGCATCGCGGGGCTGGAGGCGGGCGCCGACGACTACCTGCCCAAGCCCTTCGACCCCAAGGAACTGCTGCTGCGGATCAACGCCATCCTGCGCCGCGTCCCGCAGGAGATCGCCCTGCCGCGCCTGCTGCACCTCGGCCCCGCGCGCTATGACGTGGAGCGCGGCGAGCTGCGCCGGGGCGAGGCGCTGGTGCGGCTGACGGCGACCGAGGCCGCGCTGCTGCGCATCTTCGCCGCCCACCCCGGCGAGACACTGTCCCGCACCGCCCTGATGGACGAGATCGGCGCCGTGCGCACCGGCGCCGAGCCGATGCAGGAACGCGCCGTCGACGTCCACATCACCCGCCTGCGCCGCAAGCTGGAGGACGACCCCCGCCAACCCCGCCACCTGCAGACCGTGCGCGGCGAGGGGTACGTGCTGATCCCCGACTGAGGCCCCCCGCTTGCCAACCGCCGGGCGCTGCGCGATCACTGGGCCCGACACGAGGGAGGGACCATGCGCAGCATCAAGGCCGCCGTCTGCCACGACTTCAACGCGCCCCTGCGGGTGGAACAGGTCCACCTCCGCCCCCCCGGCGCCGGAGAGGTGGAGGTCACGCTGGAGGCGGTGGCGATCTGCCACTCCGACATCAGCTATGCCGAGGGGGCCTGGGGCGGCGATCTGCCGGCCGTCTATGGCCACGAGGCCGCGGGCCGCATCACCGCCATCGGCCCCGGCGTCACCGGCTGGGCCGAGGGGCAGCGGGTGATCGTCACGCTGATCCGCTCTTGCGGGGGCTGCGCGTCCTGCGCCTCGGGGGCGCCGGTCTATTGCCGCGACGCGCCCGCGCTGGCGCCGCCGCTGACCACCGCCACGGGCGGCGCGCTGAAGCAGGGCCTGGCCTGCGGGGCGTTCGCCGAAGCGGTGGTCGTGCAGCCATCGCAGCTCGCCGCCGTGCCCGACGACATGCCGGCGGAACAAGCCTGCCTGCTGGCCTGCGGCGTGGTCACCGGGCTGGGGGCGGCCGTGCACACCGCCGCCGTGCGCCCCGGCGAGGTGGTGGTGGTGATCGGCGCAGGCGGCGTCGGCCTCAACGCGATCCAGGGCGCGCGGCTGGCGGGCGCGTCGCGCATCATCGCGGTGGACATGAGCGCCGACAAGCTGGAGGCCGCGCGGGCGTTCGGCGCCACCGACGGGGTGCTGGCGGGCGACGCAAAGCCCTGGCGGGCGGCGCGCGATGCCGCGGGCGGCCGGGCGGCGGATGTGGTGCTGGTGACGGTCGGCGCGATCCCGGCCTATCAGGTGGCGATGCGCTACCTCGCGCCGCGCGGGCGGATGGTGATGGTGGGCATGCCGCACTCGGGCGAGGTGGCGTCCTACGAGCCGGTGGTGGTCGCGGCGCAGGGCCAGGCCATGGTCGGCTCGTTGATGGGCGAGGTCGTGCTGGGCCGCGACATTCCCTGGATGGTGGACCTGTGGCGGCAGGGGCGGCTGGAACTCGCGGGCCTGATCTCGGGCCGCTGGGCGCTGGAGCACATCAACGAGGCCATCGCCGACACCCGCGCGGGCCATGCCCGGCGCAACGTGATCCTGATGGACGGCTGACGGAGGCGCGGATGAAACTCGCCGATCTGGAGGTGATCGTGACCGCCCCGCCCGCGCCGGGCTGGGGCGGGCGCTACTGGCTGCTGGTGCGCGTCACCACCGCCTGCGGCATCACCGGCTGGGGCGAATGTTATGCCGCCGCAGTCGGCCCCGCCGCGATGACCGCCGTGATCGAGGATGTCTTTGCCCGCCACATGGCGGGCGAATCCCCCGAGAACATCGAGCTGATGTTCCGCCGGGTCTATTCCTCGGGCTTCACGCAGCGGCCCGACCCCACGGTGATGGGCGCGTTTTCCGGGCTGGAGATCGCCTGCTGGGATATCCTGGGCAAGGCGCGCGACCGTCCGGTGTGGGCGCTGATGGGCGGGCGGCTGGGGGATCGGCTGCGGGCCTATACCTACCTCTATCCGGCGCCGGGCGAGGATGTGGCGGCGTTCTGGACCGACCCTGAGGCCAACGCCCGCGCCGCCGCACGCGCCAGGGACGCCGGCTGGACGGCGGTCAAGACCGATCCCGCCGGCCCCTACACCATCCGGGGCGGGCACCAGCCCGCGCTGTCCGACATCGTGCGAAGCGCCGCGATGGCCGCCGCGATCCGGGACGCCGTGGGCGAGCGCACCGACATCCTGATCGGCACGCACGGGCAGTTCACTGCCGCCGGTGCGATCCGGCTGGCCCGGGCGCTGGAGCCCCACGCGCCCCTGTGGTTCGAGGAACCCGTCCC
>NZ_NHSD01000263.1 GCF_016653255.1 Rhodobaculum claviforme | reverse complement strand
GGTGTGGGAGGGGGCCTGGCTGTGGCGCCTCAAGGACCGCATCGACGCGAAGTTCATGGCCCGGCTGTCGGACCTGCCGCCGATGGCCGCGCCCCCCCTGCCCGCGACCGTGGCCGCCGGCGTGGGCGCCAAGCATGCGGGCGGCAAGCCGCTCTGCGCGGGCTGCGGGGCCAAGGTCGGCGCCGGGGCGCTGGCGGACGCGCTGGCGGCCTTGCCGGTGCAGACGCGCGGGGATCTGCTGACCGGCGCGGGCGACGATGCCGCGGTGCTGCGCCACGGCGACGGCGTGCAGGTGATGACCACCGACCATCTGCGCGCGCTGACCGATGATCCGCGCCTGATGGCGCGCATCGCGGCGGTGCATGCGCTGGGCGATATCTGGGCGATGGGCGCCGCACCGCAGGTGGCGCTGGCGAGCGTGACCCTGCCGCGCATGTCCGACCGGTTGCAGGCCCGCACCCTGTCCGAGATCATGCAGGCCGCCGCCGACATCTTCGGCCCCGAGGGCGCGGCCATCGCCGGCGGTCACACCGCCATGGGCCCGGAGATGACGCTGGGCTTCACCCTGACCGGGCTGGCCGCGCGGCCGGTGACCAAGGCGGGCGCGCGGGCGGGCTGCGCGCTGATCCTGACCAAGGCGCTGGGCACCGGCGTTCTGATGGCCGCCGAGATGGCGCGCGACGCCTTCGGCCCCGACATCACCCATGCCTGGGCGCGGATGGCCCAGCCACAGGGCGCGGCCGCGCGCCTGCTGGCCCCGCAGGCGCAGGCGATGACCGACGTCACCGGCTTTGGCCTGGCCGGGCATCTGCTGGAGATGCTGGACGCCTCGGGCGTCGCCGCCGAGGTGGACGCCGCCGCCCTGCCGGTGCTGCCGGGCGCGGCGGCCGCGACGGCGCGCCACGCCTCCAGCCTGGCGCCCGCCAACCGTGCGGCGCTGGCCGGGCGCGCCACCCTGCCCGAGGGGGCCCTGGGGGCGCTGATGGTGGACCCGCAGACCTCGGGCGGGCTGCTGGCCGCGGTCCCGGCCGAGGCCGCGGACGCCCTCGTGGCCGAGTTGCGCGCGCTGGGGTTCGATCAGGCCGCGCGCATCGGTGACATCGTCGACGGCCCGCCGGGCCTGCGCGTCAGGTAACCCCGCGCCGCACCCGGCGCGGGGAATTGTGTCACTCCGCGCCGGGTGCGGAACGCCGCCCCGACAGGATGCCGCGCTGGATCACGAACACCAGCGCCGCAACCCCCAGCCCGATCACATCCGAGATCCACCCGCCCGAGATCATCGCCAGCGCGGCCGCCCCCACCAGCACCCGAAGCGCCATGTGCAGATGCCCGAACAGCCACCCCTGCACCGAGGCCGCCAGCAGATAGATCCCCAGCAGCGCCGTGAACGCGACATGCACGATGTCGATCCATTCCCCCTGCATCAGCAGGCCGGAGCTGTAGAAGAACATGAACGGCACCACGAACGCCGCGATCCCCACCTTGAACGAGGTCACCGACGTCTCGATCGGATTGGCCCCCGAGATCCCGGCCGCGGCATAGGACGCCAGCGCCACCGGCGGCGTGATCGCCGACAGCACGGCAAAGTAGAACACGAAGAAATGCGCCGTCAGCTGCGGAATCCCCAGGTTCACCAGCCCCGGCGCGACGACCGAGGCCGCCACCGCATAGGCCGCCGTCGTCGGCATCCCCATCCCCAGCAGGATCGCGATGCACATCGCAAAGAACAGCGCGAGCAGTTGCGAATGCTGCGCCAGCCCCAGCAGCAGGTTGGAGAACCGCGCCCCCACCCCCGTCAGCGAGATCACCCCCACGATGATCCCCGCGCAGGCGCACACCACGATGATCTGGATCGACATGATGCCCGCGCTCTCGAAGGCGCGGAAGATCTGCTTCGGCCCCATGCGGAACGGCGTCAGCCAGCTGACGACGGCGGCCGACATGGTGGCCAGCGTGCCCGCCCGGATCACCGAATACCCCGCGAACAGCGCCGCGATCAGGATCACGATGGGCAGGAACAGGAACACCTTGCGCAGCATCTCGGGCAGCTTCGGCAGCTCCTCGCGGCGCAGGCCGCGCATGCCCAGCTTGGCGGCCTCGAAATCCACCATCATGTAGACGCAGGCGAAATACAGCACCGCCGGGATGATCGCGGCGACCGCGATCTCGGTGTAGGGGATGCCGGTGATCTCGGCCATGATGAAGGCGCCGGCGCCCATGATCGGCGGCATGATCTGCCCGCCGGTGGACGCTGCCGCCTCCACCGCGCCGGCCATGCGCTTGGTATAACCCACCTTCTTCATCAGCGGGATGGTGAGCGAGCCCGTGGCCACCACATTGCCCGCCGAGGTGCCGTTGATCATCCCCATCAGCCCGGAGGCGAAGATCGATACCTTGGCCGGCCCCCCGCGCGCCCGCCCCGCCACCGCAAACGCGAAGTTGACGAAGTAGTCGCCCACCTTGGAGGCCTGAAGGAACGCGGCAAAGATGATGAACAGGATGATGTAGGTCGACGACACCGCCGTCGTCGGCCCGAGGATGCCCGCATCGGTATAGACCTGGCTGAAGAAGCGCTGCCAGCTGATCGCGGGGGCGTTCAGGAACCCCGGCAGGTAGCGCCCGACAAACACGTAGATCAGGAAGATCACCGAGATGATCACCAGCGCCATCCCCGCCACCCGGCGCGTCAGCTCCAGGATCAGGATCGTGCCCGCCACCGCCGCCAGCGAGATCCCGATGGGCGCAAACGGCGTCCCCGTGGAATTGCGCATCAACGTGCCGTACATCACCACCAGATAGGTCGCGACCGACACCGCACAGATCCCCAGCACCAGATCGGCCACCGACACCGCATCCGCCGGTGTCCGCTCCAGCCACGACACGACGATCGCGCCCAGCGTGGCAACCAGCAGCGGCGTGCCGAACAGCCACACCTCGCGCCAGCGCAGGGTTGCGTCGATGCCGTTCCACATCACGCCGCCGTCGATCAGCGTCCCGAACCACGCCGCCGCCCCCAGCGAGAACAGCGCCGGCAGCAGCAACAGCCACGCCAGCGCACGCAGGATCGGGTTGGGCCGCACCCGGCCGGGCGCGTTGCCGTCATCCAGCCGCGTGGCGGCAAATGTCAGGAACCCCAGCAGCAGCGCGCCCGCGACGTGCACGATGCGGAAATTCCACGTCTCCATCGGAAAGCGCGGCAGATACGGCAGGTTGACCCCGGTCCACGACCGGATCGACAGACCGTTCAGCGCCGCCATGTGAAACGCCGCATAAACCGCGGCGAACAGGCCGATCGCGATCAGCATTCCGCCCCGATACTGGCGCTGGGTGCCGGAGACCGGCTCGTCGTCCACCCCTTCGGCGACGATCTTCTCGATTTTCTCTGCCATCGGCCCCCCGCCGCTCGGTCATCGGCGGCGCCCACCGCCCGCCGGTTCGCGCGCACGGCCACCCCCGGCGGGGATGGCCGCGGCATCAGCGCATCACTCGCCGTGGATCATGTCGTCGGGGATCTCGGCGCCGGCGTTCTCGATGAACCAGCGCGCGGCCCCAGGGTGCCACATCATGACGGTGTTCTTGTCCCAGTGCTCGGGCAGGGTCTCGGTCGCGGCGCGGTGGATGTTCACCATGCGCGCGTTGTCCGACATCACCACGTCGACGGCCGCATGCACGAAGCTTTCGGGCAGCGAGCAGTCGGCGATGGCGAAGTTCCACATCGACACCGAGCGCGCGTCCTCCTGCAGCGTGGTGTAGGTGGCGGCGGGGATGGTGAAGCCGCTCACCGGGAACTGCTCGAGGATGGTGGCCTGCTCCTCCTCGGTGAACTCGATGATGTTGACGCGGGTCTGCACTTCCAGCTGGCTGACGGCCGGGATCGGCACGCCGGCGGCGAACGCCACCACGTCCAGCAGCCCGTCCTGGAGCTGCCCGCCCAGGTCCGACCAGCCGCCGTTGCGGCGCTCGAACTCGACGCCCAGCGCCTCGAGCATCAGCGGGAAATAGGTGTCCGAGGTGGAGCCCGCGGGACCGAAGCCAATGCGCGCCCCGGCGGGGATGTCGGCGATAGTGGTGATCCCCGACGACGCCAGCGCGGTCACCGAGAACGGCGTCTCGTACATCGGGAACATCGCGCAGGCGTTGGTCATCTCCAGGCCGGGCGCGATCGGGTTGGTGCCGGCGATGGATTCGGCCGCCGGGCCCATGGTGGTCATGCCGAACGCCGCGTCGCCGTTGTGCACGAGCGCCATGTTCTGCATCGGGCCGCCGGTGACCTCGGCGCCGCCGGGCACGCCCAGCTCGTCCGACACGAGGTTGGCCCAGCCCGCGCCATAGGCAAAGAACGTGCCGCCCTGGCTGGCGGTGCCGACGGTGAAGCTGGACGGCCAGCCGTCGCGGTCCTGCGCATGGGCGCCGGAAACGGCAAGAAGTGTCGTCGCGGCAAGGGCCGCAATCCTGGTCGAACGCATGGAAACCTCCCTTTTGGTTCTGCGTCACATCATCAAGGTGCTGATGCGTGGCCTTCCGCGCGGCACATGCGTGCGCAGCGGCATGCCGCGCGGCAACCTAGGAGAAGCGCCGGGGCGGGTCAATTCGGGCGATGCGTGCGGCCCCTCCCGACAGGCGTGGTGGATTGGCGCGGTGGATTGGCGCAGTGGCCCCCGCACGGTGCCCCCCCGGCCGCTTCCGGTGGGCGCGCGCGGCTGCTAGGGTCTCCGCGCGGCAGACCCGGCGGACGCATGGCATCGAGAACCACCCTCAACGCGCGCAACCTGGAGGCGCTGGGCACAGGGCCCCTGGCGCAGCTGCTGATGGAGGTCACGACCGGCAACGCCGCGGCCCGGCGCAAGCTGCGGCTGGCGCTGGCGGGGGCGCAGAGCCCGGCGCAGGCCGCCCGGGAGATCGCCAGACGCCTGACCAGCATCGCCAACGCCCGCGGCGCGATCGGCTGGCGCAAGCGCAAGGCGGCGATCGACGACCTCGCGACCCAGCGCCGGGGCATCGTCGCGCAGGTCGCGACCAGCGATCCTGCCGAGGCACTGGCGCTGATGTGGCGATTCCTGAGCGTCGCGACCCCGGTGATCGACCGCTGCCGCGGCGGCGAAGAGGCGGTGATCGCGGTGTTCCGCGACGCCTGCGCGGATCTGGGCACGCTCGTGGCGGCGGTCCGGCCCGACCCCGAGGCGCTGCGGGACGCCGTCTTCGAGGCGCTGGTCGACAACCGCTTCGGACAGTGCGACGGGCTGGTCGGCGTGCTGGCGCCCGCGCTCGGGGATGCGGGGCTCCTGGAGTTGCACCAGCGGTTCGACGCGCTGTGCGCGCAGCCGGCCGAGACCCCATCCGACATCGCCGCCTGGCGCCGTCGCCGACTGGCCCGCCGGGCGCTTCAGGACATCGCCGATGCGCGCGGCGACGTGGATGGCTTTGTCGCGCAGACAGCCCCCGAGCAGCGCCATGTCCCCGCCACCGCCCTGGGCATCGCCCGGCGCCTGCGGGCGGCCGGTCGGACAGAGGCGGCCCTTGCGGCCCTGGATGCGGTGACGGATGCGGCGCCGCCCGCGGAATGGCAGACCGCCCGCCTGGAGGTGCTCGAGGCGCTGGGCCGGGGCGAGGCTGCGCAGGCCTTCCGCTGGGCCTGCTTCGAGCGCGACCTGTCGGCCGACCACCTGCGGGCGTATCTCGGGAAACTGCCGGATTTCGAGGATTTCGAGGCCGAGGAGCGCGCGGTTGCCTTGGCGATGGAGCATCCCGACCTCGGGGCGGCAGTGCGATTCTTCCTCGACTGGCGGGCACCGGGGCGTGCGGCGGAGGTGCTGATCCGGCGCCGGGACGAGATCGACGGCACCGACACCGAGGGGCTGTCGCGCGCCGCCGAGGCGCTGGAGCCGGACCAGCCGGGCGCCGCCACGCTGGCGCTGCGGGCGATGATCGACGCGGCCTTGCGCCAGGGCCGGTCCGGACAGTACCGGCAGGCGGCGCGGCACCTCGCCACCTGCGCAGCCCTCGCCCCCCGGATCGACGCCCGCACACCGATCGAGGACCACGACACCCATGTCGCGCGCCTGCGCCGCGAGCACGCGCGCAAGACGGGCTTCTGGTCACGGGTCGAGGGCTGAGGACGGCGGGCCGAGGCCCGGCCACTTTACCCCGGCCGCGCGCGCACCAGATCCCCTCGTCCCCGCAGCGGGCAGGCCCGTGGATGGATGCGGTGGCTGGACACACAAGGGATGGACCGATGCGGATCAACGACGACCTGACGACCCCGGTATTCGTGGATGCGGGCGCGATGGACTGGCACGCCAGCCCCGCGGCCGGGGTGGATCGGCGCATGCTCTACCGCGTCGGGGCCGAGGTGGCGCGGGCGACCTCGATCGTGCGCTATGCCCCCGGCAGCGCGTTTCCCGCCCATGCCCACACCGGCGGCGAGGAAATCCTGGTGCTGGAGGGCACCTTCCAGGATGAACACGACGACTATCCGGCCGGCAGCTATTTCCGCAACCCGCCCGGCACATCGCACAGCCCGGCCGCATCGGGGGGCTGCGTGATCTTCGTGCGCCTGTGGCAGTACCGCGCGGGCGATGTCGCGCAGATCGTGCGCCAGCCCGGCGAAGGCCCCCTGCTGGCGCCGCGCGACGGGGCCGAGGCCGCGCGCCTGCTGTTCGACGACGGCGCCGAGCGCGTGACGCTGGAGACATGGCGCCCCGGCGCGCGCATCCGCGTGCCCAACCCCCTGGGGCTGGAGCTTCTGGTGCTGTCGGGGACGCTGCGAATCGGGGACACCGCCCTCGGGGCGCAGGGCTGGGGGCGCCTGCCGGCCGACACCGCGCTGGCGGCCGAGGTCGGCCCCGAGGGGGCGCGGCTGTGGCTGAAGGATGCCCCGCTTCAGCATCCCGATGTCCTGGCCATGGCGGGCTGAGCGCCCCGCGCACGGGAGACAGCGGATGCACACCACCGAGGTGGCCATTCTGGGCGCAGGCCTGGCCGGCCTGATCGCCGCGCGGCGGCTGTGCGCCGCCGGGATCGCGCTGGAGGTTCTGGAGGCGCGCGACCGGCCCGGCGGGCGCATCCTCAGCGTCGATGCCACCGGCCGGCCCGGCGCCGGGGGCTTTGACCTCGGCCCGTCATGGTTCTGGCCCGCCGCACAGCCGGGCATGACCGCGCTGCTGCACGACCTGGGGGTGCCGAGCTTTGCCCAGCCCGACGACGGCGACATGCTGTTCGAACGCAGCGCCGACACCCCGGCCCTGCGCATGGCGGGGGCCGATCAGGGGGCCGCGCGGGTGACGGGCGGGGTCGGCGCGCTGATCCGCGCGCTGGTGGCGACGCTGCCCGGCCGCATCCGGCTGAACGCCCCGGTCGCGGGGCTGCGCCTGGTGCCCGACGGGGTGATCCTGACCATCGCGGGACAGGGCGCGGCGCTGAAGGCACGGCATGTGATCTGCACCCTGCCGCCGCGACTGATGGCCGGCGGGGTCACGCTCGATCCCGCCGGCGATCCCGGGATGGTGGCACGCTGGCGGGCGACGCCCACATGGATGGCGCCGCACGCCAAGCTCGTGGCGCATTATGACCGGCCGTTCTGGCGTGATTCGGGGCTGTCGGGCATGGCACGGAGCCTCGTCGGTCCGCTGGCCGAGGTGCATGACGCGACCACCGCCACCGGCGCGGCCGCGCTGTTCGGCTTTGTCGGCCTGCCCGCCGATGCGCGCGCTGCCGCCGGGCGCGATGCGGTGATCGCGGCAGCGGTGGCACAGCTTGCGCGGCTGTTCGGTCCGCAGGCCGCACGGCCGCGCGGCAGTTTCCTGAAGGACTGGGCCACCGATCCCTGCACGGCCACGGCGCAGGACGCGCGGCCCTCGGGGCACCCGGCGGTGACGCGGGCGCCGTGGGTGATCGGGCCTTGGGCCACCCGGCTGCACCTCGCGGGCGCCGAGACGAGCCTCAGCGACCCCGGACTTCTGGCCGGCGCCGTGGAGGCGGGCACGCGCACCGCACGCATGGTGCTGCGCGATCTCGGCGGCTGAGGCGCGCGGGCCACCCGGCGCGATGGCCCGGCCCCGGCGCCGCCGGTCAGTGTTCGGCGGCGGCGGTCGGCTCGCGCTCCAGGCGCGGCTCGCGGGGGGGGCGGCCGATGATCTCGCGCAGCTCCTCCAGCTCGATGAAGTTGTCGGCCTGGCGGCGCAGCTCGTCCGCGATCATCGGCGGGCTGGAGCGGATCGTCGAGACGACCGAGACCCGGACGCCCTGGCGCTGCAAGCTCTCGACCAGCGGGCGGAAGTCGCCGTCGCCCGAGAACAGCACGGCATGATCCATGCGCGGCGCAAGCTCCATGGCGTCCACCGCAAGCTCGATGTCCATGTTGCCCTTGACCTTGCGCCGCCCCATGCTGTCGGTGAATTCCTTGGCGGGCTTGGTGACCATCGCAAAACCGTTGTAATGCAGCCAGTCGACCAACGGCCGGATGGGCGAGTATTCCTCGCTGTCGATCACGGCGGTGTAGTAGAAGGCGCGCAGCAGCTTGCCGCGCCGCATGAACTCCTGCCGCAGCAGCTTGTAGTCGATGTCGAAGCCCAGCGCACGCGCGGCCGCGTACAGATTCGCGCCGTCGATGAACAGGGCAAGACGCTCGTCACGATAGAACATGACATGGCCTTTCAATTCATGGTTGAATGCAGATCTCGAAAGAGGTGCAGAACGTGTCAACAACGTAACAACCCGCACATATGCTGTGCGGTTCCCGACCTCAAGCTGCCGTAAAGGTCAATGGCCGGAGGCCGCCGGTCTCAGCGGCCCCAGGTGGCGATGAACTCGCGCCATTCGCCCTTGGCCATGCCGGAGGTCTCCTGCGTGACCTCCTCTCCTGCGAGCATCCGGCGCAGGCAGTCCACCCCCCGCGCGCTGATCTGTACGGCGCCCAGGCGGTAGTCCTCGAACGCCTCCCAGGCCAGCGGGACCCAGTCGCGCACGACCTGCGCGATCGCATCGGCATAGACGCGGATCTCGTACTGGGCGTGGGGGTCGGCGCGCAGGCGCAGGAAATGGAACAGGTTGTGCAGGTCGGTCTTCCAGTACCACTGGGTGTAGATGTTCATCGGCAGGTTCATCCGTGCCAGCTCCCGCGCCAGCCCCTGCTGTCCGTCCTGGCTCAGCATCGCCTCGTAGCTGTCATAGGCCCGCGTGCTGTCGGCCTTGAGGATCTCCAGCACGCGCGCGGCCTCCGCCCCCTCCAGCAGGGCACCGCGGCCCTGGTTGTTGGTGGTGGACTGCGCCGCCAGCGCGTCCGGCGCGGGGATGTAGAACTCCCGATCCAGGATCGAGTAGCGGGCGGAGTATTCGTTGACGTTGGCGGTGCGGTGGCGGATCCACTGGCGCGCGACGAACACCGGCAGCTTGACGTGCAGCTTGATCTCGCACATCTCGAACGGGGTGGAGTGCCAGTGCCGCATCAGATACCGGATCAGACCCGCGTCGTTGGACACATGCTTCGTGCCGGCGCCATAGCTGACGCGGGCGGCCTGCACGATGGCCGCGTCGTCGCCCATGTAGTCCACGACCCGCACAAGACCGTGATCGAGCACCTCGATGGGATGGTGCAGGTGTTGCTCCATGCCTTCGGACACGGCACGCAGGGTGGCGCGCGGGCTGGCGCGCAGGGCGGCGATCTCGGCCTCTTGCTCAGGCGTCAGGGGCATGGTGCACTCCGTCTGGATTCGCGCCCCCTATACCCGCAGTTGCGCGCCGGATGCAACCGGATTGATCCTAACAGCGGCAAGATGCCGTCACTCCCAGCCATGAACAGGAAAAAGATCACATGACCCTTCGTTATCTGCACACCATGGTCCGGGTGAAGGACCTCGACGCCTCCATCGCCTTCTACAGCCTGCTGGGCCTGAAGGAGACGCGGCGCTATGACAGCGAACAGGGCCGCTTCTCGCTGATCTTCATGGCCCCCGAGGGGCAGGAGGAATGCCCGGTCGAGCTCACCTACAACTGGGACGGCGACGAGGATCTGCCCTCGGACGGGCGACACTTCGGCCACATCGCCTATGAGGTCGACGACATCCACGCCACCTGCCAGCACCTGATGGACAACGGGGTGACCATCAACCGCCCCCCGCGCGACGGGCGCATGGCGTTCGTCCGCTCGCCCGACAACATCTCGATCGAGCTTCTGAACAAGGGCGGCGCCCGCCCGCCGCAGGAGCCGTGGGTGAGCATGCCCAACATCGGCCACTGGTAAGGTGCCCCCGGGGCCGTGCGCGGCCCTGGGCGTCAGGCCATCCCGGCGTCAGTAGATGTAGCGGATCTGGTCGGTCCAGAACCGCTCCAGCCGCCGCAGGCTCTGGTTGACGGTCACGAGGCGTTCCCCCTCGGCCCGTCCGCCCAGCGCCTCGGCGTGGCGCGAGAACAGCGCGTCGACCATCCCGCGCACCTCCCGGCCCCGTTCCGTCAGGCGAACCCGGACGGCGCGGCGGTCGGCGGCGCAGCGCTGATGGTGCATGTACCCCCCCTCGACCAGTTTCTTGAGGTTGTAGGACACGTTGGAGCCCTGGTAGTAGCCACGGGTGCGCAGCTCGCCGGCGGTCACCTCGTTCTCGCCGATGTTGAACAGCAACAGCGCCTGCACCGCGTTGATGTCCAGCACGCCCACCCGCTCGAACTCGTCCTTGATGACATCGAGAAGCAGCCGGTGCAGCCGCTCCACCAGCCCCAGACTCTCGAGATAGATCGCCAGAGTGTCCGTCGACGCCGCAGCGCCCCCCTGATCCGAAACCACCGTTTCCTGCAGGCTCATCCCCGCCTCCAACATTGCACACTGGCGCGAGGATTGCGGGAAAAGCCCAAGTTTCGGTTAAACTACGCGGGATTCGCGACGAAACTTCATCTTGGGCGAAAACGGTCGCGGGCATGGGCGCCGATCTCGGCCAGCAGGGCCGCATGCGCGGCCGGGGCCGCGTCCTGGCCCGTGACCCAGACATAAAGATCCTGGTCGTTTTCCTCCAGCATCGCCTCGTAGCCGTCCAGCGCCTCGGGCGTCAGACCGGCCAGATGGGCGTCCGCCCAGGGCCCGAGGATCAGGTCCATCTCCTTGGTGCCGCGCCGCCAGGATCGCAGGCGCAGGCGCCGCAACCGGGCATCAAGGTCGTCGGGGGCTTGGGTCATGTGTCTTCTCGCAGGATACGGGCCAGCCGCGCCTCGGCGCGCGCCAGCCGGGTGACGATGGTGCCCAGCTCGGCGCGCGTGCGGCGCAGCTCGGACAGGGCGGCGTGGGCGTCATCGGGCCGGGCGGTCCCCTCGGGCGGGCCGTCGGGGCCGTCGCCCACCCCGGTCAGCAACCAGCCGACCGAGACGTTCAGCACCCCCGCCGCCATCTGCAGCTTGTTGGCGCGTGGTTCGGCGCGGTCCTCCTCCCAGGCCTCGATGGTGGACAGCCGCACGCCAAGGCCCCGCGCCAGCTCGGCCCGCGTCTTGCCCGCCGCCTCGCGCGCGCCGGCCACGCGGTCGCCCAGGGTCGCGGTCTGCGCCCCGAACCAGCCGTCGGCGTCGCTGTCGTCGTGCATCGCTGCGTCCTCCGGTTGCGTGGCTCCGGCGTGGTCCCGGTTGTTTGGCCCCTGCGGTTTCGCTTGATCGGCCCCTGGCCCGAGCCTATGTCGAGCAGGCCGAAAGATCAAACCGCGGCACCCCGCGCCGCCCCCACGCCGGAG
>NZ_NHSD01000262.1 GCF_016653255.1 Rhodobaculum claviforme | reverse complement strand
CCCCGGCGCCCCGGCACATGGCCGCTGGCGGGCCCTGGCGTGGCAGGGATGCTGCGCAATGCAACGAAATCGCACCGAAGGCGCCGCAAGCTCGCCCCAAGATTGACAGACCCCCGTCCCACCGGCATCGTTCATGCTTCTGGACAGGAGGCGGATATGAAGCGGTTTCTTTTGATCATGACGGCGGCGGGCCTGACGGCCGCAGGGTCCATGGCGGCAGCACAGTCGATCGCGCCCGAATGCGCGGCGTCCGCGGCCGCGGCCGGGATGGAGCAGGGCTATGACATCGCCTTTGACGCCGAACGTGGTGTCTGCGTCGCGGCGGTGTCGGGGTCCGATGCGGTGGTGTCCAGCCAGGGGCAGGTCCTGGCGGCCGGCGCGCTGGGCGGCGTCGGGGTCACCGGCGCGGTGATCGTCGGTTTGGCCGTGACGACCTTTGTCGCCGTCTCGACCACCGGCGGCACCTGAACGTCACCGCACGGCACAAGGAAAAAGGCCCCGCGCAGGACGCGGGGCCTTTTTTTCAGGCGCACGCGCCCTCAGCCCTCCGAGATGGCCCGCCGATACAGGTGCCACGTCGCATGCCCGAGGATCGGCAGCACCGCGAACAACCCCAGGAACAGCGGGATCATCGCCACGAACAGCAGTCCCGCGATCAGCGCGGCCCACTTCAGCATCACCCGCGGGTTGGCCTGCACCGTCTGGGCGCTGGCGATCATCGCGGTGACGAAGTCGACGTCGCGGTCGAGCAGCATCGGCAGGCTCATCACCGTGACGGTGAACAGCCCCAGCGCCACCAGACCGCCGATCGCCGTACCCACGACCACCATGGCCATGCCCGGCGCGCTGAACAGGATGCCGATGGATTCAAAGCCGATGCCGCTGCGCCCCAGGAAGATCGCGAAGATCCCGCGCGCCAGGATGATCCAGAACCCGAAGGCGATCAGCGTGCCCACCGCCATCAGCGCCAGCTGCCCGTCCCCGCGCCCGCGCAGCGCCGCCAGGATCGGCCCCCAGGACAGCGGCTCGCCGGCCTCGCGCCGGCGCGAGACCTCATAGAGGCCGATCGCCGCAAAGGGAGCCAGCAGCGGGAACCCCGCCGCGATGGGCAGAAAGAACGCGGGCTGGCCGCTGGCGAACAGCCCCAGCCACAGCCCCATGCCGCCCACGACATAGAACAGTGAGAAGAACAGGCCGAAGATCGGCACGGCCTTGAAGTCGGCGATCCCGGCCCGCAAGGCCGCGCGCAGATCGTCCTCGGTCAGGTTGGTCGCTGCCACCGGGTGGGCAGCGGGCGCATGTACGGCGTTGTCGATCATGGGGGGCCTCCTCTCCGGCATCCACGATGACAAAGCGCAGTCTCCGGCGCAAGCTTTGATCAGCCAAAGCGGCCCGACACGTAATCTTCGGTCTGCTTCTTTTTCGGGTTGGTGAAGATGGTGTTGGTGTCGCCGTATTCGATCAGCCGGCCCAGGTACATGAAGCCGGTATTGTCCGACACGCGGGCGGCCTGCTGCATGTTGTGGGTGACGATGACGATGGTGTAGTGGCCGCGCAGCTGATGGATCAGCTCCTCGATCTTCAGCGTGGCGATGGGGTCGAGGGCCGAGCATGGCTCGTCCATCAGCAGAACCTCCGGGTCCGACGCGATGCCGCGCGCGATGCACAGGCGCTGCTGCTGGCCGCCCGACATGCCCAGCGCGCTTTCCTTCAGGCGGTCCTTGACCTCGTCCCACAGCGCGGCCGAGCGCAGCGCGCGCTCACATGTCTCATCCAGGACCGAGCGTTTGGTCACCCCGTCCACCCGCAGCGGATAGACCACGTTGTCATAGATCGACATCGCGAACGGGTTGGGCTTCTGGAACACCATGCCCATGCGCTTGCGCAGCGCGATCACGTCGACGCCGGGGCCGTAGATGTCGAAGTCGCCCACCTGGATCTGCCCGTCGATGCGCAGGTCGTCGATCAGGTCGTTCATCCGGTTGAGGCAACGCAGCAGCGTGGACTTGCCGCAGCCCGACGGCCCGATCAGCGCCGTGACCGAGCCCTTCTGGATCTCCATGTTGATGTCATGGAGCGCCTGCGACTTGCCGTACCACAGGTTGAAGTCCCGGATATCCAGCGCGGAGCCTTCGGCGCTGCGGCGCAGGTGATAGACGGTCGGCTCGGGGGCGGTGGCGGTGGTCATGGTGAAACCCTTCAGAATTGCCCGCCGGCGTAGCGTTTCTTCAGCCGGTTGCGGATGGTGATGGCGGTGGCGTTCATCGTCACGATCAGCGCCAGAAGCAGCAGCGTGGTGACGAACACCATCGGCTTGCCCGCCTCGGAGTTGCGCGACTGGAAGCCCACGTCGAAGATGTGGAACCCGAGGTGCATGAAGCTGCGATCGAGGTGCACGAAGGGAAAGAAGCCGTCGATGGGCAGCGCGGGCGCCAGCTTGACCACGCCCACCAGCATCAGCGGCGCCACCTCTCCGGCACCGCGGGCCATCGCCAGGATCATGCCGGTCATGATCCCCGGCAGCGCCTTGGGCAGCACGACATAGCGGATCGTCTGCCACTTCGACGCGCCACACGCGAGCGAGCCCTCGCGCATCGAGCGCGGCACGGCCGACAGCGCCTCCTCGGACGCCACGATCACCACCGGCACCGTCAGCAGCGCCAGCGTCAGCGACGCCCACAGGATGCCCCCCTTGCCAAAGGTCGGGTTGGGCAGCGCTTCGGGGTAGAACAGCTGGTCGATGGAGCCGCCCAGCGTGTAGGCAAAGAACCCCAGCCCGAACACCCCATAGACGATGGATGGCACCCCGGCGAGGTTGTTGACCGAGATCCGCACGATCGACGTCAGCCGCCCCTGCGCCGCGTATTCGCGCAGATACAGCGCGGTGATGACGCCGAAGGGGGCGACGAAGATCACCATCAGCAGCGTCATCGCCACCGTGCCGAAGATCGCCGGCAGCACGCCGCCCTGGGTGTTGGCCTCGCGCGGTTCGGTCGACAGGAACTCCCACCAGCGCGACAGATAGATGCCCAGGCTGTCGATGGGGCCGACGGTGTTCGCGGCATAGAAGCGCACGATCTGGCTGAGCTCGGTGTCGACCTGGCGGCCGCCGACGTCCTCCAGCACGACGCGGTGGCGGCGGTCGACCTCGCGGATCTCCGCGACGCGGGCCTGGAGGGCGGCGAACTCCTGCTGGAAGCCGGCGATGTTGGCCTGCGCCTCGGCGATCAGGGCCTCGGCCTGGGGGCTGCCTTCGCCGTGGCGCAATTCGGCGCGGCGGATCGCCAGGCGCTCCTGCTCGATGCGGTGGTTGAGGGCGCCGATCTCGGAGCGCTCGATCCGGCGCATCTCGCGGAAGCGGTCGCGGGCGGCAGATTGTTCGCGCTGCATCAGGTCATGGTCAAAGGCGCGCTGCTGGCCGTCGATGGTCAGCCCGGCGACGCGGCCGACAAAGGTGCCCCACTGCTGCCGCTCGAACAGATGGAAATCGGGCGGAAAGGTGATCTCGGCGACCTCGAAGTCCGACACCCAGCGGAAGTCGTTGCCATGCAGGTCGAAGTTGGCGGTCTTGTACAGCGTCCGGTCCGAATACCCCTCTTTGTCGGCGATGAAGGCGCGCTGCGCGTCGCTCAGCGTCGTCAGAACGGTGTCGCCCGGCCGGTAGCGCCCCGACCGCGTCGGCTCGCCCGCGATCACGGTGCCGTCGCGCAGTTCGACCTGGGCGATGGGTTTGGGCCAGAAGGTGGAAAACCCGTTCCACGCCACCATCGCAAGGAACGCCGCGATCAGGATGATCCCCAGCGCCAGCGCGCCGCCAAAGGCCCACAGCGCGGGTTCCCCCACCGCCGACAGGTCGGCCGACAGCACGCGCACGCGCCGGCCGCGGGCGGTGCCGCCCTCCACCGTCTCGCGCGCGACGGTTCCGGCGGCACCTGCGGCGCCCGAGGGCGGGAACTTGGGGTCGAGGATGTCGGTCATGGTCGCTGCCCCCGGATCAAAGCTGGAATGCGCGCTTGCGGAAGCGCTGGCGGATCAACTCCGCAATGGTGTTGAGCACGAAGGTCATGATGAAGAGCGTGAGCGCCGCGAGGAACAGCACGCGGTAGTTGGTGCCGTCCTTGACCGCCTCGGGCAGCTCGATGGCGATGTTGGCCGACAGCGTGCGCAGCCCGGAGAAGATGTTCCACTCCATGATCGGCGTGTTGCCCGCGGCCATCACGACGATCATCGTCTCGCCCACGGCGCGGCCAAAGCCCATCATCAGCGCCGAAAACACCCCCGAGGCCGCCGTCGGCAGCACGATCCACATCGCCGTCTGCCACGGCGTCGCCCCCGTCGCGAGGCTGCCCGCCCGCAGATGCCCGGGCACCGAGTTCAGCGCGTCCTCGGTCAGGGTATAGATGTTGGGGATCACGGCAAACGCCATCACGAAGCCCACTACCAGCGCGTTGCGCTGCTGATAGCTGTCGACGAAGCCGCCGCGCGGATCATACCCCACCAGCGTCAGCACCGATGCCACCGCATAGCTGAGCACGAACGCCCCCAGCAGCAGCACCAGCCACCGCAGCGCATCCAGCCGGCCGGCCTCGTGCCGGGCCATGGACCGCATCCGCCCGCGCCAGAATTCCCCCATCACCCGCCGGAAGCCCCACGCCACGGCCATGTAGGACAGCGGCAGCAGGATGATGAACATGAACGGCGTGCCGGTGCCGATGCGCCCCGTGGTCCAGGCCTTGAAGTCGCCGTCGAACAGCGCGCTCTCGAACCACGGCCCGGCGCGGTAGGCCAGCCACGCCGTGATCAGGATCGACATCGCCATCAGCGCGAATTTCGGCAGCCCGTCATAGCGCAGCACGATGCGCGGCGGCAGCGCCTGCCAGGCAAAGGCCCCGACCATCAGCCCCAGCGGCACCGCGATGAAGCCCAGCAGAACCGCCGCGATCCATTCCTCGACAAAGGGCGCCAGCACAAGCGCCGCGATGAAGCCCAGCACCACCGTCGGCAGCGCCTCCATCATCTCCATCATCGGCTTGACGGTTGCGCGCACCCGGCCATGCACGAATTCCGAGGTGTAGATCGCCGCCATCAGCGCGATGGGGGCGGCAAAGATCATGGCATAGAACGCGGCCTTCAGCGTGCCGAAGATCAGCGGCACCAGCGAATACTTGGGCTCGGCCAGGTCGGTGCCGGCGGTGGACTGCCACACGAATTGCGGCTCGGAGTACCCCTCGTACCAGATCCGGCCGAACAGCACGCCCAGCGTGACCTCGGGGTGGCTGTCGCGGTACTGCCATGCCTCGACCTCGCCGCCCTGGCTGACCAGCATCACGCCGTTGGAGCGCGGAAAGATCATCGCCGTGGACGGGGTGGTCACATCGCCCGAGCGCGCAAGCTCGAACAGCACCCGATCCGAGGTGGAGTGATAGACCCAGACGTTGCCGTCCGCGTCCACGGCCGAGAATTCCTTTTGCCGCTGCGCCTCGGAGAGATCGACGATCGCGGCGGGCATCGGGGTGTGCTCGCGCGCGCGGACCAGCTCGCGTCCGTCGGTGGTGGCGTCGGTGCCGGTCTGCAGGCGGAAATACACGCCCACCGACCCGTCCTCGCCGCCCACCACCAGCGATTCCTCGCCGCTGAGGAAGGTCATCGCCGTCACCGCCACCCCCTCCGAGGCGACACGCCGCTGCTCGGCCAGGCTGGGATTGTCGAAATTGCGCAGGTCGTAGCGAAATACCACGCCGTCATCGGTGGCCACGATGGCCCGGTCGGCGCTGCCCGACAGCAGGATCCCCGTCACCGAAACGCCATCCGCCAGGCCCAGCGACGGCAGCTCCACCGTGGTGGTGTCCACCGTCTCGGCCCCCGTCATCATGTTGACGGTGACGCGCGACCGGCTCACGCGCAGCACGCCCGCGGCATCGACGGTGGCAAAGGACAGGGTCGGCCGCTCGCGCGTGCCGCCGATACGGTAATCCAGCGCCACGATGGCGCTGTCGGAAATCGCCTGGCTTTCGCCCAGCGACACAACCGGCGACAGGGTGCGGAAATCCCCCGTGCCCACCTCGGTAAAGACCCGGCCGTCCAGTTCCCGGTCGCGCGCGTCCAGATCGCGCAACCCGTCGGGAAGGTTGCGCCGCGACGTCGTCGTGGATGCAAAGCCCACCTCGGCAAAGCGCACGGTGCCGTCGTCGAACCCGAGCGCGATGCGGTCGCGCGCCAGCGTCCCGGCCACGGCGGTGACCTCGGCGCCGTTGAAGTCCCATTGGGTGCGGGCGATCTCGGTGCCGGTGGGGATGTGGAAGGTGATCACCCGCCCCTCGGCCGCGACAACGGTGCCGAGGGTCTGGAATTCGTCTCCGTTGTTCCAGATCGTGTCCTGCCGGGTGTCGAGCTGGTAGCGCACATTGCCCAGGATCTCACCCCCGCCCAGCATCGGCGCGACCACGCGGAACAGGAACACCATGATGCCCAGCACGGCCACGATGACCATCAGGCCGCCGATGGTGATGACCCATTTCGCCACCTTCTCGCCCAGCTTGACGCTGGCGCGGGTCTTCATGTCGCGCTGGCGCAGGCGGCTGGCGATGGCGTCGGAGGACTGCTGCGCCCGCAGTTCGGTGCCATAGTCGTCAGAGTGGCCGCCGGGGGTGGTGTCGGACATGCTGTCGCCTCCGGAAAAGGACGTGTGGCCGGGGCGATGCGACTCGCCCCGGCCGATGGACGCTCGGATCGTCAGTCGGCGATGCCGAACAGCTCCAGGTCCTGCTGCGCCACCGCGTTGACGACCGGGAAGAAGCCGGCGCGCAGCACGTCCGCCTGGCCCTGCTGGCTGTAGACGTAGCGCACGAACTCGGCCCGCAGCGGGTCCATCGCCGCGTTGGGGTCGACGTTCATGTAGACGTAAAGGAACCGCGCGATCGGATAGAAGCCCATCGCCGCGTTCTCGCCCGTGGGCTCGTAGCAGGTGCCGTCGTCACCGGAGATGGCGATGGCCTTCACGTCCGCCGTGGCATAGCCGATGCCGGAATAGCCGATGCCGTTCATGTCCGAGGCGACGCCCTGGATCACGGTCGACGACCCCGGCTGCTCGCGCACGTCGCTGCTGTAGTCGCCGCCGAACAGCGCAACCTCGCGGAAGTAGCCATAGGTGCCCGAGGCCGAGTTGCGGCCGTAGGTCGCGATCGGGCGGTCGGCCCACTCGCCGTCCAGACCGGCCTCGCCCCAGGTGGTGATCGCCGCATCGGCGCCGCCCGCACGGGTCGACGAGAAGATGGCGTCGATCTGCTGGAGGCTCAGGCACTCGATCGGGTTGTCGCGGTGCACGAACACGCCGATGGCGTCGATGGCGCCGCGCATCGGGATCGGCTCGTAGCCGAAACGGGCCTCGAACTGCTCGATCTCGGTGCCGCGCATCGGGCGCGACATCGGGCCGAACTGGGCGGTGCCTTCGACCAGCGCGGGCGGAGCGGTGCCCGAACCGGCGCCCTGGATCTGGACCGCCACGTTCGGATAGAAGCCACGGAACCCTTCGGACCACAGCGTCATCAGGTTGTTCAGCGTATCCGACCCGATGGACACCAGGTTGCCCGAGACGCCCGAGGCGGCCTCGTAGGTGGGCAGCGCGGGGTCGACGGTCATCTGGGCGAAGGCCGGCGCCGCAATCAGCGTCGACGTCGCCGCAAGCATGGCAGCGGTGCGTTTCATATCCACTCCTGTCGTTCCTTGACCGCGGACGCCGCGGTCTGCGCCGTCCCTAGGCGCGCTGTACCTCAGCCAGACGACAGTTTTGTGAAACCTGCGTAACACGGCCCCAATGCAAATGCGGCGCCCCCGGGATGGGGACGCCGCGCACAAACGGAGACAGCGAGGGGCCGGCCGGGGCCGGGATCAGGCGTCGGCCAGGCGGCGCGCCAGCAGCCAGCTTGCCGGGATCGCGGCGACCAGGCCCAGCGCCGCGGCCACCACGATGGGCGTGAGCGTATCAAGACCCGCCACCAGAGCGGCGACGATGGCGACCCCCATGAAGGTCACGGAGACGATCGAGAACATCAACAGTGCAAGGCGGGTCATTCCATCCTCCATTCGGTGCGCATGCCCCGTCTGCATACACCGGCATCCCGAACCCGACGTTGATCTGGCGCAAGCCTGCGGGGCGGCGACGTGGTAAACTGCGGGATCGATCCGCAAGGGGGGACACCGTGATGATCAGCCTCGACGACATCGAAGACATGACCTGCCTGACCCGCGCCGAAATCGCCGCCATCGCCGAGCACGAGCACCTGCCGGAGGTCAACGCCTCGGCGCTGGGCGAGTATCTGATGCACATCCACAAGGGCCCGCAACGGGTTCAGCAGATGATCTGCGAGGATGTCCGCGACGCGCTGCACCGCGATGACCTCGACCACGCGCGCGCGCTGTTCGCCACGCTGCGCGCCTTTGTGGCCGCGCACCCCGAGGCGCTGCGCAACACCGGCTGATCCCGTCAGAGAGTGATTCGGTCCAGCAACAGGAACACGCCCGCCGACACCACCGCCGAGGCCGGCACGGTGATCACCCATGCCGCGAGGATGGTCAGGAAATGCGACCGCCGCACCAGCTTGCGGCGGGCGCGCTCCTCCACCGGGAGGGCAAGCGCGCCGCGATCCTTGCGCAACACACGCTCGGCGTACCATTCGCGAAAGAAGCCGACGCCGAAGATCCCGCCGATCGCGATGTGGGTGGAACTGACGGGCAACCCCAGCCACGACGCAAGGATCACCGTGATCGCGGCGGCCAGCGCCACGCACCACGCCCGCATCGCGTTCAGCTTGGTGATCTCGGAGCCGACCATGCGGATCATCCGCGGGCCGAACAGCATCAGCCCCACCGACAGCCCCACCGCGCCGATGGCCATGACCCACAGCGGAATCGCCGCGCCCGCGCCGCCGCCGCCCTGCACGGCGTGCACGATGGCCGCCAGCGGGCCGACGGCGTTGGCCACGTCGTTGGCGCCATGGGCAAACGACAGCAGGGCTGCGGCAAACACCAGCGGCGCCGCGAACAGCGCCTTGAGCGAGCGGTTGCGGTTCTCCATCCCCGCCGACCTGCGCGCCACCACCGGGCGCATCACCAGCGCCGTCGCCACCCCGGCCAGACCCCCGATCCCCAGCGCCACCGGCAGGCCGACCGACACCACCCGGTTCAACCCCTTGATCGCCATGTAGACCGTGAACGTCCCCACCATCACCCCGATCAGCACCGGCACCCACACCCGCGCCGCCGCGATCTTGTCGGGGACATGGATCACGCGTGCGTTCAGGAACGCCAGGAACCCCGCCGCGATCACCCCGCCCATCACCGGCGAGATCACCCAGCTGGCCGCGATCATGCCCATCACCGGCCAGTTGACGGCGCCGAACCCCGCCGCCGCGATCCCGGCCCCCATCACCCCGCCCACCACCGAATGGGTGGTCGACACCGGCGCACCCAGCCACGTCGCCAGGTTGATCCACAGCGCCGCCGCGATCAGCGCCGCCATCATCGCCCAGATGAAGGTCTGGTTGTCCGCCAGGCTTTCGGGCGCGACGATCCCGCGCGACACGGTGCCCACGACCTCGCCGCCGGCCAGCAGCGCGCCGGCGGTCTCGCATACGGCCGCGATGACCAGCGCGGCGCCCATCGACAGCGCCCGCCCGCCCACCGCCGGACCCATGTTGTTGGCCACATCGTTGGCGCCGATGTTCAGCGCCATGTAGGCCCCGATCACCGCCGCCGCGACCACCACCAGCCCCAGCGGCTGGCCGCCGGTAAAGACGCTCGCGCCGATCCCCACCACGACCATGAACGCCAGCGCGATGCCCGGCGCCACCAGCGGGCGGGCCACCGCCTGCGTCGCCATCTCCAGCCGTCCGATCCGGCCCAGGTCGGTGTCGAGGGTCTTGAGCGTCCGCGGGTCGGAGGATCTGCGCATGGGGGCCGCCACTCCGCGTCAGGGGCTCGGGGATGCGATGTCACGAAAACGTCGCAAACGCCCATAGCGGCGATGCACCCGCACGGCAACCGGATCAGAGGAAGGCGGTCTCCTCGAAGCTGCGCAACTTGCGGCTGTGGATACGCTCCAGCGGCATCTCCCGCAGACGTTCCATCGCGCGCACGCCGATCTGCAGGTGGCGCGCGACCTGCGCGCGATAGAACTCCGACGCCATGCCCGGCAGCTTCAGCTCGCCGTGCAGCGGCTTGTCGGACACGCACAAAAGCGTGCCATAGGGCACCCGGAACCGGAACCCGTTGGCGGCGATGGTGGCGCTTTCCATGTCCAGCGCGACGGCGCGGGACTGCGACAGGCGCTGCACCGGGCCGGACTGGTCGCGCAGCTCCCAGTTGCGGTTGTCGATGGTGGCCACGGTGCCGGTGCGCATGATGCGTTTCAGCTCGAACCCCTCCAGCCGGGTGATCTCGGCCACGGCCTCCTGCAGGGCGATCTGGATTTCCGCCAGCGCCGGGATCGGCACCCACACCGGCAGGTCGGCGTCCAGCACGTTGTCCTCGCGCAGATACGCGTGGGCCAGCACGAAATCGCCCAGCCGCTGGGTGGTGCGCAGCCCCGCGCAATGGCCCACCATCAGCCAGGCGTGCGGGCGCAGCACGGCGATGTGGTCGGTGGCGGTCTTGGCGTTCGACGGCCCCACCCCGATGTTGACCAGCGTGATGCCCTGCCCGCCCGGCCGCGTCAGGTGATACGCCGGCATCTGCGGCAACCGCGCGGGCGTGGGCAGCGGCGCGTCGCCCCGCCCGATCACCGCATTCCCCGGCCCCACGAAGGACGTGTAGCCGCTGTCGGGATCGTCCAGCGCGGCCCGGGCAAAGGCCTCGAACTCGTCGACATAGAACTGGTAGTTGGTGAACAGGACGTGGTTCTGGAAATGCTCCGCGTCGGTGGCGGTGTAATGCGCCAGCCGCGCCAGCGAATAATCGATTCGCTGCGCGGTGAACAACGCCAGCGGCATGGTGCCGTCGGGGTGGCGCAGACGCTCTCCGTTGACGATGTCGTCGTTGGTGGTGGCCAGGTCGGGCACGTCGAACACGTCCCGCAGGGAAAACGCGCCGCCGTCCTGCGGGATCGCGAACTCGGCCCGGCCCGCAAGCGCGAAATGGATCGGGATCGGGGTGTCGGACGCCCCCACCACCACCGGCACGCCGTGGTTGCGCAGCAGCAGCGCGATCTGCTGCTCCAGGTATCCCGCGAACAGATCCGGCCGGGTGACGGTGGTGGCATAGCTGCCGGGCTCGGTCACATGCCCGAAGGACAGCCGGCTGTCGGCGGCGGCATAGCTGGTCGTGGTCAGCCGTACCTCGGGGTAGAAGGCGCGATAGCGCGCGACGGGGTGGCCCTGCGCCATGGTGCGGGCGAACCCCTCGGCCAGATGGTCGGTGGCGCGGGCGTAGATCTCGCGCAGGCGCGCGACCGCGGCGGCGGCGTCGCCAAAGGCCTCGGGGGCCGACATCTGGGGGGTATGGACGGGCA
>NZ_NHSD01000261.1 GCF_016653255.1 Rhodobaculum claviforme | reverse complement strand
CGCAGAACCTCCCAGGCGATGCCCGCGCCCACCAGCGCCAGCGTCAACCGCAGCCCCCAGCCGCCCAGCCACAGCGCGCCCAGCCCCACCGCCAGCATCGCCACCGCCGAGGCCACCCGCGGCATCAGGTCGGGAAAGCGCGCCGCGCCGCTCATGCCGGGACCGCGCCAAACCGGCGCTCGCGGCCGCGGAACCGCTCCAGCGCCTCGGCCAGATGCGCGGGGGTGAAGTCGGGCCAGAGCGTCGGGCAGAATTCGTACTCGGCATAGGCCGATTGCCACGGCAGGAAGTTCGAGATGCGCGTCTCGCCGCCGGTGCGGATCACCAGATCGGGGTCCGGCAGGTCGTGCGTGTCAAGCGCCCCCGCCAGCGTCGCCTCGTTCAGGTCGTCCAGCGCCAGATCCCCCTCGGCGACACGCGCGGCCAGCGTGCGCGCGGCGCGCAGGATCTCGTTGCGCCCGCCATAATTGACGGCGATCGTCAGGTGCAGCTGCCTGTTGGCATCGGTGCGCTGCTCGATCCAGCCCATCAGCAGCTGCAACTTCGCCTCCAGCGCGGTCCGGTCGCCGATGAAGCGGACGCGCACGCCTTCGCTGTGGAAGCGATCCGCCTCACGACGGATATACCGGGCCAGGATCGAGAACAGCCCCACCACCTCTTCGGTGGAGCGTTTCCAGTTCTCGGTCGAGAAGGCATAGAGCGTCAGATGCGTGACCCCCAGCGCGGGACAGGCCTCGGCCACCGCCTTGGCCCGCTCGGCGCCGAGGCGGTGGCCGAAGATCCGCGGCCGCCCGCGGTTGAGCGCCCAGCGACCATTGCCATCCATGATGATGGCCACATGCGTCCCCTGCGCCTGGTTCAGATCCCGTGCTGCCAAATGGGCCCCCATCTCGGTCGCCCCCCGCGGCGGGGCGGTCGCGGCCCGGCAAGGCGCGCGCATCGCCGTGCTCAGATCTGCATGATCTCGGCTTGCTTGGTTTCCAGAAGCTTGTCGATCGCGTCGATCTTGGCGTCGGTCAGGGTCTGGATCTCCTCGGACCACAGCTTGTGCTCGTCCTCGCTCATCCCGGCGGCCTTGGCACGCTTGAGCTGGTCCATGCCGTCGCGGCGCACGTTGCGCACCGACACGCGGGCGTGTTCGGCGTACTGCGCGGCCACGCGGGTCAGCTCGCGGCGGCGCTCCTCGTTGAGCTCGGGGATCGGCAGGCGGATGATCGGGCCATCCACCATCGGGTTGATCCCCAGACCGGATTCGCGGATCGCCTTTTCGACCTTGCTGATCATCGCGCGGTCCCAGACGTTGATCGTGACCATCCGAGGCTCGGGCACGTTGACGGTGCCCAACTGGTTGAGCGGTGTCATCTGCCCATAGGATTCGACCTGGATCGGCTCCAGAATCGTGGCCGAGGCCCGCCCCGTGCGCAGCGACGCGAATTCGGTGCGCAGCGCCCCGATCGCGCCATCCATGCGCCGTTCGATATCGTCGGTGTCGATGTCGTGGTTGTCGTCGGACATGATGCCCATCCCTGCCTGCCGTCTCGCGGGGGGGCAACGGCCCGCCCCGCACCGCCGTTGTCCTAGGACCTACGCGCGCGCTTGGAAAGCCCGCGCGGCCGGTCCCGACGCCTCATACCTGCACCCGCGTGAACCGACCCCGGCCTGCCAGGATGCCATCGAGTCCGTCGGCGTCGTCCAGGCTGAACACGATGATCGGCAGCCGGTTGTCGCGCGCAAGCGCGATGGCCGAGGCGTCCATCACCTTCAGGTTCTGCTGAAGGACATCGTCATAGGTCACTGTTTCGTAACGCTTGGCGTTCGGGTTGCCCACCGGGTCTGTGTCATAGACCCCGTCGACCTTGGTGCCCTTGAAGATCGCCTCGCAGGCCATCTCGCTGGCGCGCAGGACCGCCGCCGTATCGGTGGTGAAATACGGATTGCCGGTACCGGCGGCAAAGATGCACACCCGCTTTTTCTCCAGGTGGCGCACGGCGCGGCGGCGGATGTAGGGCTCGCAGATCTGGTCCATCGGGATCGCGCTGATGACGCGCGTGTGCACGCCCAGCCCCTCCAGCGAGGCCTGCATCGCCAGCGCGTTCATCACCGTCGCCAGCATCCCCATGTAGTCCGCCGTGGTCCGCTCCATCCCCTGCGCCGAGCCTTGCAGCCCGCGAAAGATGTTGCCGCCGCCGATCACCATGCACACCTCGACCCCGAGGGCATGGACCGCCTGCACCTGGCTGGCCACCCGCGCCACGGTCGGCGGATGCAGGCCGTAGCCCTGCGGCCCCATCAGCGCCTCGCCCGAGATCTTGAGCAGCACGCGGCGATAGGCCGGCGGCGTGCCCGGTGCGGTGGTGTTCTCCATGCGGTCCCCTGTGCATTCAGCCCGGCGCAGCGCCCCGCCCCCGGGCGGGGTTTCGCCCGCGGCAGGAATGTCGGAAAACGCCGTCGCGTTCAACCGCCAACCCCGCGAAAGGAGCACGATGGACATCCCGCGCGATCTTGCGGCCACGCTGGCGGCGGCGGCGGCCGGCCGGCCGGTGCTGATCGCCGGTCCCACCGCGGGCGGCAAATCCGCGCTGGCGCTGGCGCTGGCCGAACGGACGGGCGCCACCGTCGTGAATGCCGATGCGCTGCAGGTCTATGGCTGCTGGCGGGTGCTGACGGCGCGGCCCGGCCCGGCGGATCTGGCGCGTGCGCCGCACGCCCTCTATGGCCATCTGGCGCGCGATGCCGACTGGTCGGTGGGCCACTGGCTGCGGGCGGTCGCGCCGTATCTGCGGGCCCGCCCCGCGCCGGTGATCGTGGGCGGCACCGGGCTTTACTTCACCGCCCTGACCCGGGGCCTGGCCGAGATCCCGCCGATCCCCGCCCCCCTGCGCGCCGAGGCCGAGGCGCGGTTGCGGCGCGACGGGCTCGGGCCGCTGGTGGCCGCCCTCGACGCGGCGACGCGCGCGCGCATCGATACCGCCAACCCGGCCCGCGTCCTGCGCGCGTGGGAGGTGTGGCGCGCCACCGGCCGGGGGCTGGCCGACTGGCAGGCCGCAACGTCCGCACCGCTGCTGGCGCCCGACGCCGCGCTGCGGGTGGTGGTGCGGGTCGCGCCGGACGTCCTGGGGGCGCGGATCGATGCACGATTCGACGCGATGATGGCCGCCGGCGCGCTGGACGAGGTGCGCGCGGAGTTGCCACACTGGGACCCCGCGCGCCCTTCGGCGCGTGCGATCGGGGCACCGGAACTGGTGGCGCATCTGCGCGGCGCCGTCACGCTGCCGGAGGCGGTGGCCGCCGCCACGACCGCCACCCGACGCTATGCCAAGCGACAACGGACATGGCTGCGCAACCGGCTGGGCGACTGGCAGGCGGTCTCGCCGGAGGGCTGAGGGCGGGGGCCGTCGGGGCACACGGCTTGCAACCATGTCGGTTTTCGGCTTTTCATGTCGCAAAGCATCGATCGGGCCGCACCGGCGGCACCGCCCCGCGGGCACGCGCCCCGCCGCATCGGCCGGCCCATCCGGCCCGCGCGCCAGAGCAACGGAGACATCGCAATGACGAACACCACCCCGCACCCCGCCGCGCACCGCCTTGCAGCCGAGGTCGCGGACGGGCGGCTCGACCGGCGCGAGTTCCTCAGCCGCGCCACCGCGCTGGGCGTCGGCGCCACCGCCGCCTATGGGTTGCTCGGCCTGGCTGCGCCCGCCCACGCCACCGGGAGCCATTTCCCCGAGGGCCGTCCCGGAGGCACCCTGCGCGTCCAGATGAACCTGGTGTCGATGCGCGACCCCGCCGTGTTCGACTGGTCGGAGCTGGCGAATTTCTGCCGCGGCTGGCTGGAGTATCTGGTGGAGTACCAGCCCGACGGCACCCTCATCGGGCGTCTTCTGGAGGGCTGGGAGGTCAACGACGACGCCACCGAATACACCCTGCGCCTGCGCCGGGGCGTGAGCTGGAACAACGGGGACACCTTCATCGCCCAGGATGTGGTGCACAACTTCACCCGCTGGTGTGACGGCACCATCGAGGGCAACTCCATGGCCGGGCGCATGGCCACGCTGCGCGACGCGGCCACCGGACAGCTGCGCGAGGGCGCGCTGGAGGTGGTGGACGACCACACCGTGCGGCTGCACCTGTCCAGCCCGGACATCACCATCATCGCCTCGGTGGCGGATTACCCGGCGGCTGTGGTGCACCGCTCGTTCTCGGGGGGCGACCCGGTGGCCGCGCCGATCGGCACGGGCCCCTATCTGCCGGTCAGCTATGACACCGGGATTTCGGCCGTGCTGGTGCGCAACACCGACCACGACTGGTGGGGCGAGGGGGCGTACCTCGAGCGGATCGAGTTCGTGGACCTGGGCACCGACCCGTCCGCCTGGATCGCGGCCGCCGAGTCGGGCGAGATCGACATGGTCTACCAGACCACGGGCGACTTCGTGGACATCTTCGACGCCATCGGCATGGCGCGGTCCGAGGCGGTCACCGCCTCCACCATCACCGTGCGCTTCAACCAGGACAACGCGCCCTACGACAACGTCGCGGTCCGCCGTGCGCTGCAGATGGCCGTCGACAACGCCGTGGTGCTGGAACTGGGCTATAACGACGCCGGCGAAGTGGCTGAAAACCATCACGTCGCCCCCATCCACCCCGAGTACGCCGAGATGCCCCCCCAGGACGTCGACCCCGACCGCGCCGCCGCGATGATCGCGGACGCGGGGCTGGCCGACCATGAATTCGAGCTGATCTCGGTCGATGAGGCCTGGCAGTCCGCGACCTGCGACGCGGTCGCGGCGCAGGTGCGCGACGCGGGCATCAACGTGCGCCGCACCATCCTGCCGGGCGCGACCTTCTGGAACGACTGGACGGCGTACCCGTGGTCGGCCACCGAGTGGCTGATGCGCCCCCTGGGGGTGCAGACCCTCGCGCTGGCCTACCGCTCGGGCGAGGCGTGGAACGAATCCGCCTTTTCCAACGAGGAGTTCGACACCGTCCTGGGCCAGGCGTTGGCGATCGCGGATGCCGACGAACGCCGCACCCTGACCCTGCGGCTTCAGGAAATCATGCAGGAACAGGGTGTGATGATCCAGCCCTACTGGCGGTCGGTCTTTCGCCACGCCCGTCCCCATGTCATGAACGCCGAGATGCACCCCACCTTCGAGATGCACCTCTACAAGTACTGGCTGGACGCCTGATCCGCCCCGCCCCGCCCGCCCGTCCGCCGCAGCCCGGGAAGAGCAGCCAGACATGACCAGGTTCCTGATCCGGCGTGCGGGCACGCTGATGCTGACGGCGTTGGCGCTGACGTTCATCGTGTTCTACCTGACGAACATGGACGCGCGGCTGGAGACGCTGGCCAAGACCCAGGGCTCGGCGCGGATGTCCGACGCCGAGGTCACCAGCTGGCTTGCGCGCAACGGCTACGACCGCCCCCTGCTGGAGCGCTATGGCGAGTGGCTGGGCGTCGTGCCGGGCTGGGTGGACACGGACGCGGGCGGCGCCATGCGCGGGCGCTGCGTGGCACTGGTCGACACCGCCGCCGACGCGCCACGGTTCTGCGGCATCGCGCAGGGGTACTGGGGCCACTCCACCCGCTTCAACGAGGCCGTGGGCACCGTGATCGCCACGCGGCTGGGGGCCACGGGCTGGCTGATGCTGTGGGTGATGATCGTGATGGTGCCCTCGGCGCTGACGGTGGGGGTGCTGGCGGGCATGCGCGAGGGCTCGCGCACCGATCGGGTGCTGTCGACCGGCGCCATCGTCACCACGGCGACCCCCGAGTATGTGTCGGGGGTGATCTTCATCGCGGTGTTCGCCTCCTCCACCGTCGGCCTGTCGCCGCTGCTGCGCGAGTGGGGGTGGCTCGACAGCCCCGTGCTGTTCCAGGGCAACGCCCGCAGCGCGATGGACCAGATCACGGTGTGGAACTTTACCCTGCCGGTGATGACCATCGCGCTGTACGGCATGGGCTACATCGCGCGCATGACCCGGGCCTCCATGGCCGAGGTGATGACCCGGCAATACATCCGCACCGCGCGGCTGAAGGGGGCGTCCTTCGCCTCGATCGTGCTGAAACACGCCCTGCGCAACGCGCTCATCGCGCCGTTCACGGTCATCATGCTGCAATTCCCGTGGCTTCTGAACGGTGTGGTGATCGTGGAGGTACTGTTCTCCTATCCCGGCTTCGGCTGGACGCTGGTGGAGGCGGCGGGCAACAACGACATCGAGCTGCTGCTCGCCTGCGCCGTGGTGGCGGTGGTGGTGGTGTTGCTGACGCAGCTGATCTCGGACATCGGGTATGTCTGGCTCAACCCGCGCATCCGCATCGGCTGAGGGAGGGCCACCATGATCGAGGATCTGACATGGGGCGGGATCGCCGTGGGGGTTGCGGCGCGACTCCTGCCGGTGTGGGCCGCGATGGCGGTGATCTTCGCGGTCTCGATCGTGGCCCGACGGCGGCTGGGACTGTATGGCAAGCTGTTCGACAGCAAGGTCGGCATGATCGGCTTTGGCATCGTGCTGTTCTGGGTGCTGACGGCGCTGTTTGCCGACCTGATCGTCACCCACGACGCGCTGTCCCAGATCAGCCGCATGCGCAACGTGGCGCCCGGCACCGCGCTTCCCAGCCCTGACGGGCGCTATCCGCATTACCTGCTGGGCGGCGACAGCCTTGCGCGGGATGTCTTCAGCCGCATGGTGATGGGCGCGCGCGAGGTGCTGAAGATCGCCCCCGCCGCCACGCTGTTCGCCTTCATGATCGGCATCACGCTGGGCCTGCCGGCGGGTTATTTCGGGGGGCGGCTGGACACCGGGCTGACATTCCTCGCCAACCTCGTGCTGGCGTTCCCGGTGATCTTGCTGTTCTACCTGCTGGTCACGCCTGAGATCGTGCAGGCGGGCATCCCGACCGCGATGGCGGCCGTGCTGTTCCTGATGCCCATCGTGTTCCTGACGCTGCTTCTGAACGCGCGCTATTTCATGCAGCCGGTGCGGCGCGCGGTCTATATCGGGGCGGTGATGGTGGTGGGGCTGTGGATGTACGCGGGCCTTGCGTTCAACGCCGACCCGCTGGGGGTGTGGGGGATGTCGCCCAACCTTCTCAACGTGTTCGTGGCCGTGGTGTTCGTGAACACACCGACCGTGTTCCGCATCGTGCGCGGCCTGACGCTGGACATCCAGAGCCGCGATTATGTCGCCGCCGCCCAGACCCGCGGCGAGGGGTCGTGGTACATCATGCTGTGGGAGATCCTGCCGAATGCGCGCGGCCCGCTGATCGTGGATTTCTGCCTGCGCATCGGCTATACGACGATCCTTCTGGGCACGCTGGGGTTTTTCGGCCTCGGTGTCAGCCCCGAAAGCCCCGACTGGGGCTCGACCATCAACGACGGGCGCCGGTTGCTGACGGTCTATCCGCACGCGGCGCTGGTGCCCGCGCTGTCGTTGATGAGCCTCGTTCTCGGCCTCAACCTGCTGGCCGACGGGCTGCGCGAAGAAAGCCTGCGCGACTGATCGGCCCCCCTCAGACGATTCCGACCAGCAGCAGGATCACGACAAAGCTGAGCGGCACACCAAGGAGCCAGAGGATGATGGGCATGTTGAGTTCTCCTGTTCTGTTGACGCATCAACCGACGGGGGGCGTCGCGGTTCCCTGCGCGGGTCGGGGGGCCCCATGACCGCGCCCATTCTCGAAATCGAGAACCTGTCGATCTCGTTCTTCACGCGCACCCGTGAAATCCCTGCGGTGATGGAGTTCTCCTGTTCCATCCGCCCCGGCGAGGCGATGGGGCTGGTGGGCGAATCCGGCTGCGGCAAATCCACGGTCGCGCTGGGGGTGATGCGCGATCTGGGCGCGAACGGCCGCATCACCGGCGGCAGCATCCGCTTCAAGGGCCGCGATCTGGCCACCCTGTCCGACAGCGCGCTGCGCAGGATCCGCGGGTCCGAGATCGCGATGATCTATCAGGAGCCGATGGCGAGCCTCAATCCCGCCATGAAGATCGGCGCGCAACTGGCGGAAGTGCCGATGATTCATCGCGGCATGTCCAGGGCCGACGCCTGGGCGCGCGCCGCCCGGATGGTGGAGGACGTGCGCCTGCCCGACGCCGGGCGCATCCTCGACGCCTATCCCCACCAGCTTTCGGGCGGCCAGCAGCAGCGCATCGTCATCGCCATGGCGCTGATGGCCGAACCTGCGCTGCTGATCCTCGACGAGCCCACAACCGCGCTGGATGTCACGGTGGAGGCCGGCATCGTCGATCTGGTCAAGGATCTGGGGCGCAAATACGGCACCTCGATGCTGTTCATCTCCCACAACCTCGGCCTGATCCTGGAGACCTGCGACCGCATCACCGTGATGTACTCCGGCGAGGCGGTGGAGACCGGCGCGGTGCGCGAGGTGTTCCGCACCATGCGCCACCCCTACACCCAGGCGCTGTTCCGCTCCATCCCGCTGCCGGGCGCGGACAAGACCACCCGCCCGCTGGTGGCGATCCCCGGAAACTTCCCGCTGCCCGACGAACGCCCGCCGGGGTGCAACTTCGGCCCGCGCTGCGCGTACTTCGACGCCGGGCGCTGCGACGCGGCCGACGTCGCGATGGTCGACGTCCCCGGCGATCGCCACCAGAGCCGCTGCATCCGCACCCGCGAGATCGACTGGAGCACGCCCCCCGCCGCCCCCGTCGCCCACGAGAAGGTGGAGGTCGGCGAGCCCGTCCTTCAGATGCAGGACGTGCGCAAATACTACGAGGTCTCGGCCTCGCGACTGTTCGGCGGCGGCGACCCGCGCGTGGTCAAGGCCAACGAGACCCTGACCTTCGACGCCAACGAGGGCGAGACGCTGGCCATCGTCGGCGAATCGGGCTGCGGCAAGTCCACCTTCGCCAAGCTGCTGATGGGGCTGGAGACGGTCACCTCCGGCACCATCATGCTCTATGATCAGGACATCCACGACACGCCCGTGCAGAAGCGCAACACCGACACGGTCGCCAGTGTGCAGATGGTGTTCCAGAACCCCTTCGACACCCTCAACCCCTCGATGACCGTGGGCCGCCAGATCATCCGCGCGCTGGAGATCTTCGGCGAGGGGACCTCGGACGCCGATCGTCGCGCGCGCATGCTCACCCTGCTGGACCTGGTGAAGCTGCCGCGCGAGTTCGCGGACCGCATGCCGCGCCAGCTTTCGGGCGGGCAGAAGCAGCGCGTGGGCATCGCGCGCGCCTTTGCCGGGGGCGCCAAGGTGGTGGTGGCTGACGAGCCCGTCTCGGCGCTCGACGTCAGCGTGCAGGCCGCGGTAGCCGACCTGCTGATGGAGATCCAGCGCGAGAACCGCACCACGCTGCTGTTCATCAGCCACGATCTGGGCGTGGTGCGTTACCTCGCCGACCGGGTGCTGGTGATGTACCTCGGTCATGTGGTGGAGCTGGGCACCACCGACCAGGTGTTCCAGCCCCCCTACCACCCGTACACCGAGGCGCTGCTGTCGGCCGTGCCCATCGCCGACCCCCGCGTGGTGCGCAAGCGCATCGTGCTGGAGGGCGACATTCCGTCGGCCATGGACCCGCCGCCGGGCTGCCCGTTCCAGACCCGCTGCCACTGGAAATCCCGCGTCCCCGGCACCCTGTGCGAGACCGAGCTGCCGCCGTTGCGCAAGCTCGCCCCCGGGCATCAGGTCAAGTGCCACCTGTCGGCCGAGGAGCTTGCGACGATGGAGCCGGTGATCGCCCTGGCCGACGACTGAGCCCGGCGCCCGCCCCACCGGGCGCCGTCAGCCCGCCCGAAGGCGCGGCAGCGGCCAGCCCGCCGCCTGCAGCGGGATCACCCCCGCTCCCGTACCGGGCAGCCGCGCATCGGTGAACGGAGCCTCGGACAGGCCGGTGTCGCGCGCACTGGTGTCTGTCCGTCGGCCGCGTGGCGCGTCTGCCTCACGGTAAGGGCGGCCGTGGACACGCCAGAAGAACTCCCAAACACATCAGAGCTCTGCGCAGTGTTTCTGCTGTGGGAGATCGAGGCGCCGATGGTCTGGGTCGCCGCGGTCGTCCAGTGATCGCCCCCCCGCACACTGGGCATGGGTGCCGGTTTCGTCACAGGGACCGGGCAGGCCCGACCCGTTGATGGTGTTCGTCGTGGCATGGCTGGCGCTGACTTCGCTGCGCGCCGTCGCGGTGTCGGGAACGTCGCAGCCCCAGCCGTCCCGATGGCTGCCGCCGCGATCACGCCCGAAAACAGTGACGGCCTTCGACCCTCCGCCGTTCACTGGGACCAGACCACGAGAAGGGCGAGTCCACGCAACATCAGGGACGATCCTTTATGGTTCGACCGTGTCAGCCCTCGGCCACCTCCATCGTGACGCCATCCGCAGCGATGCCCTGAACGCTTTCGAACATCTCAAGCTCGGGCGCACCCAGATAGATGTCGGAATGTGCCCCCGCGCCCTTGTGCGCGGCGCGGAACGCCTCGGACCGGGTCCAGTCCTCGAACTCCGCGCGCGACCGCCACAGCGTGTGCGAGGCATATAGCGTGTGATCCGCCCGTTCCGCCCCCTTCATCAGGTGGAACGCCACGAAGCCCTTGACCTGCGTCAGGTGGCTGTCGCGGGACTTCCAGATCGCCTCGAACGCCGCCTCCTGCCCGCGCTTGACGTGAAAGCGGTTCATCGTCAGGTACATTGCCGTGCCTCCGGTTCCTGTGTCGCGACCCTTGGTCGGGCGGGGACGCGCCGAGGTCAAGTCACAGATGCAGGGGGCGGAACATGCGGCTGTTTGTCGGCCTTGGAAATCCCGGGGCGAAATATGCCCGCAACCGCCACAACATCGGCTTCATGGCGCTGGACACCATCGCCGGGGATCACGGATTCCCGCCCTGGCGTGGCCGGTTCCAGGGGATGCTGTCCGAGGGACGGCTGGGCGACGTGCGGGTGGCACTGCTCAAGCCGCAGACCTTCATGAACCTGTCGGGCCAGTCGGTGGGCGAAGCAATGCGCTACCTCAAGCTGACGCCCGCCGATGTTATTGTTTTCCATGACGAACTCGACCTGGCCCCCGGGAAATGCAGGGTAAAGGATGGCGGCGGGCATGCCGGTCACAACGGGTTGCGGTCGATCCATGCCCATATCGGGGCCGAGTACGGCCGCGTGCGCCTCGGCATCGGCCACCCCGGCCGCAAGGAGCTGGTCTCGGGCTATGTCCTGCATGATTTTGCCAAGGGGGACGGGGACTGGCTCGACGATCTGCTGCGCGGGATTTCGGACGGGGCCGCGGCGCTGGCGGCGGGCGACGCGGGCCGGTTCCAGAACGCCGTCGCCCTGCGCACCGCGCCCCCGCGCA
>NZ_NHSD01000260.1 GCF_016653255.1 Rhodobaculum claviforme | reverse complement strand
GCCGGCGGGGCTGGCGCTGTGGGGCCGGGTGATCTGGCGCGAGGGGGCGGACGGGCTGTCGCAGCTGGTGGCCGGTTACCTTGCGCTGACGGTTCTGGGGCTGCATGGCTTTGGCTTGCTGCGCGACGGGCTGGGCTTTGTCTGGATGGGCTGGCTGATCGCGGTGGTGATCGCCTCGGATGTGGCGGGATATTTCATCGGGCGCGTGGTCGGCGGGCCGAAGTTCTGGCCCAGCGTCAGCCCGAAGAAGACATGGTCGGGCACGGTCGCTGGCTGGATCGCGGCGGCCGGCGTGGGCGCGGCCTTTGCCGGACCGCTGGGCGCGGGCGGCGCGCTGGTCGCGCTGTCGGTGGTGGTGGCCGCGGCCGGGCAGGGCGGTGACATTGCCGAAAGCGCGCTCAAGCGCCGCGCCGGGGTCAAGGACAGCTCGCAGCTGATCCCCGGACACGGCGGGCTGGCGGATCGGTTCGACGCGATGCTGGCGGCGGCGCTGGTGGCATGGATTGCGCTGTTGACGGGCCTTGTGGCCTGAGGCGCGGGAACAGGGAACACGCATGCGGTCGATCAGCATCTTCGGGGCCACCGGCTCCATCGGGGTCAACACGGTCGACCTGATCGCCCGGCAGGGCGGTGCGGAGGCCTATCGCACCGTCGCGCTGACCGGCGGGCGCAACATCGCGCGACTGGCCGAACAGGCGCGTGCCCTGCGTGCCGAGGTCGCGGTCACCAGCGAGGATGACCTGTATGCCGAGTTGAAGGATGCGCTGGCGGGCAGCGGCATCGCCGTCGCCGCGGGTCGCGCGGCGTTGCTGGAGGCCGCCGACCGCCCCGCCGACTGGACCATGTCGGCCATCGTGGGCGCCGCGGGTCTGGCGCCGGGGTTCCGTGCGTTGCGCCATGGCGGCACGCTGGCGCTGGCCAACAAGGAAAGCCTGGTGGCCGCCGGGCCGCTTCTGATGGCCGAGGCCGCCCGCCACGGGGCCACCATCCTGCCGGTTGACAGCGAACATTCCGCGGTGTTCCAGGCACTGGTGGGCGAGGACATGGCGGCGGTGGAGCGGATCATCATCACCGCCTCGGGCGGGCCGTTCCGTGACTGGCCGCTGGCGCGGCTTGCGGCGGCGACGGTGGCCGAGGCGCGCGCGCATCCGAACTGGTCGATGGGGCTCCGGATCTCCATCGACAGTGCGAGCATGTTCAACAAGGCGCTGGAACTGATTGAAACGCGAGAGTATTTCGGCGTGGATCCCGCCAGGATCGAGGCGGTCGTCCACCCCCAGTCCATCGTGCATGCGCTGGTGGGCTTCAGCGATGGCGGGCTGATGGCGCACATGGGGCCTGCGGACATGCGCCACGCCATCGGCTATGCGCTGAACTGGCCCGGGCGGCGCGAGGTGCCGGTGGCGCGGCTCGATCTTGCGGCCATCGCGCAGCTGACCTTCGAGGCCCCCGACGAGGTGCGCTTTCCCGCGCTGGCGCTGGCGCGCGCGGTGATGCGGACACGGGGGCTGTCGGGGGCCGCCTTCAACGCCGCCAAGGAGACTGCGCTCGACGCCTTTCTGGAGGGGCGGCTGGGCTTTCTCGCCATGGCCGAGGTCACGCAGGACACACTTGCGCGGCTGGGCGGGGCGCTCACATCTGATCCAGACAGCCTTGATTGCGTCCTGGACATGGACCATCTCGCGCGGAGGACGGCGCGCGAGATTATCGCCGCGCGGGGCTGACGCCCGCAGGCTGGCGTACAGGCTGGCCAGCAGGCTGGCGCTCAGCCCTGCACCCAGCCCGGCGCAGATGCCGCCGCCCATATCGGCCCGTGCGCGGGCACATGAACCTGAAAGGCGACCCCCTTGGACATTCTCGGCCTGCTGCCCGGCTTCGGCAACCTTGCCTTCACCATCGCGGCGTTCGTGGTCGCGCTGTCGGTGATCGTGGCGGTGCATGAATACGGCCATTACATCGTCGGCCGCTGGTCGGGGATCGAGGCGGAGGTGTTCTCCATCGGCTTCGGCCCGGTGCTGTTTTCGCGGGTGGACCGGCGCGGGACCCGCTGGCAGGTCGCGGCGTTGCCGTTCGGGGGCTATGTCAAGTTTCTGGGCGACGGGGATGCGGCGTCGGTGCGGGGGCGCGCGGGGGCGGGCGTCGACCCGCGCAGCACGATGCACGGCGCGCCGCTATGGGCGCGCTCGGCCACGGTGGCGGCAGGACCGCTGTTCAACTTTGCCCTCTCGATTCTGGTGTTTGCGGGGTACTTCATGGTTGGCGGGGTGGCGGTGGATCGCCCCGTCGTCGGCACGCTGAAGGACCTGCCCACCGTCGCCGCGACCGAGCTGCGCCCCGGCGACACCATCCTTGCGGTCGATGGCACCGACACCCCCGACACCGCCAGCTTCATGCGCGTCATCGACGAGATGCCGCCCCAGGACATCGTGCGCTACACCGTGGAGCGCGACGGCACCCTGCGCGAGGTCTCCGGCCCCTATCCGTTCCCGCCGCTTGCGGGCACGGTGCAGCCGCAGTCGGCGGCGCGCGATGCGGGGCTGGCGCCGGGCGATCTGGTGCTGTCGGTCGACGGCACCCCGATCGCCGCCTTCCGCGAACTGCGCGAGCGCGTGGCCGAGAGCGGCGGCACCCCGGTCCAGCTGGAGGTGTGGCGCGCCGGAGAGACCTTCGAGATCACCGTCGCCGCCCGCGCCCAGGACCTGCCGACCGCCGATGGCGGCTTCGAGCAGCGCTGGCTCCTGGGCGTGACCGGCGCCATGGTCTTCGACACCGAGACCCGCCGCCCCGGCCCGCTGGAGGCGCTGGGGATCGGGGTGGAGCGGACAGTCTTCATCGCCCGGACCAGCCTGTCGGGGCTTTACCACATGATCACCGGGGCGATTTCCTCGTGCAACCTGCGCGGCCCCATCGGCATCGCCGAGACGTCGGGCGCGATGGCGTCGGACGGGCTGGCGTCGTTCATCTGGTTCATCGCGGTGCTGTCGACGGCGGTGGGGTTGATCAACCTGTTCCCGGTGCCGGTGCTCGATGGCGGGCATCTGGTGTTCCACGCCTACGAGGCGATCACCGGCCGGCCCCCCAGCGATCGCGCACTTCAGCTGCTGATGGCGGTGGGGTTGGCGATGATCCTGACGCTGATGGTGTTTGCGATCGGCAACGATCTGTTCTGTCCTTGAGCACTGCGCCTTTCCCGTTTTGACATGGCCCCCTGTTCCCGCTAGGCAGTCGGTCAAACGAACCGGCAGGGCAGGACCGTGGGCATGGGTGACAAGGGCGGCGTCGGCATGGGACGCGGGGTGGCGGTTCGTACCGCCCGGACGTTGGTTCTGGGGGCGCTTCTTGCGGTGGCCATGCCGATTGCGGCCATGGCGCAGGACTACCGCTTTGCCGCCATCCAGGTGCAGGGTAACGAGCGGGTCGATCCGTCGGTCATCGCCGGATTTGCCGGCATCCCGCAGGGTGAGACCATCAGCGCGGGCGCGCTGAACGCGGCGTTCCAGCGGGTCGTGAATTCGGGCCTGTTCGAGGATGTGTCCTTCGATCCGCGCGGCGGCACGCTGGTCATCACCGTGCGCGAAAATCCCGTGATCAACGTCATCAGCTTCGAGGGCAACCGCCGCGTCGACGACGACGTGCTGCGCGGGGTCACCACGTCGCGGGCGCGGCGGGTGTTCTCCGCAGCCCAGGCCGAGCAGGACGCCGCGGCCATCGCCGAAGTGTACCGCCAGGGCGGCCGCTTTGCCGCCGAGGTGACGCCGCGCATCATCGAGCGGTCCGGCAACCGGCTGGACCTGGTGTTCGAGATCCGCGAAGGCGCCACGGTGGAGATCGAGCGGCTGTCCTTCGTCGGCAACCGCGCCTTCACTGACCGTCGGCTGCGGCGCGTGCTGTCCACCACCCAGGCGGGTCTGCTGCGCACCTTCGTGCGCACCGACACCTTTCTGGAGGGGCGGGTGGAGCTTGACCGCGCGCTGTTGCAGGACTTCTACCTTGCGCGCGGCTACATCGACTTCGAGGTGCTGAATGTCGCCTCGGAGATCAGCCGCGAGGGGGACGCCTTCTTCGTCACCTTCACCATCCGCGAGGGCCAGCAGTACCGCGTCGGCAATGTCAGCGTCTCCAGCGAGATCGCGGGCGTGGAGGCGGCCGACTTCGAGGGCTACGTCCGCGTGCGCCCGGGCGTGGTGTTTTCCCCCACCGTGGTGGAGGCGACGATCGCCCGGATGGAGCGGCAGGCCAGCGACCGCGGCCTGCGCTTTGCCCGCGTCGACCCGCGCGTGACCCGTAACGAGCGCAACCAGACCGTGGACATCGACTTCGTCCTCGTCACCGGCGAGCGCATCTTTGTCGAGCGGATCGACGTGCAGGGCAATGTCTCCACCCTCGACCGGGTGGTGCGGCGCGAATTCCGCATCGCCGAGGGCGACCCGCTGAACCCGCGCGAGCTGCGCGAGGCGGCCGAGCGCATCCGTGCGCTGGGGTTCTTCAGCGACGTGCAGGTGGACGGCCGCCAGGGCTCGGCGCCCGACCAGGTCGTGGTCGACGTGAACGTGGAGGAGACGACGACCGGCAGCCTCGGCTTCGGGGTCAGCTTCTCGCGGGCCGAACGGCTGGGCGGTGCGCTGACCTTCTCTGAGACCAACTTCCTCGGCCGTGGGCAGGAGCTGACGCTGGCGTTCAACACCACCCGCGGCAGCCGCGAGTTCAACCTCGACTTCGTCGAACCGCGCCTGCGCGACGGCGAGATTTCGGGCGGGCTGTCGCTGTTCTACCGCGAGACCGATGTGCAGTCCTGGGCCAACTTCAGCACGCGGCAGGCACAGGTCAGCCCCTCCATCGGGTTCCCCGTCAGCCCCTTTGGCCGGATGACGCTGCGCTACTTCCTGCGCGGGGACGAGGTGCGCGACTTCCGCGACGAGGTGTCGCCGGTGCTGCGCGCCGATGACGGACGCACCACCACCAGCGGGGTGGGGCTGCGCTATGTCTATGACACGCGCCGCTCGGAGCTGTCGCCGGACTTCGGTGTGCTTGTCCGCCTCGATCAGGAGATCGCGGGGCTGGGGGGCGACCGCAAGTATCTGCGCTCCACGGCGCTGGGGGTGGTCGAGCGTCGGGTCTTTGGCGACGACGTCACCCTGCGCGCCGAGCTCGAGGCAGGCGCTATCACCATGCTCAGCGGCCGCAGCCGCGTGACCGAGCGCTTCGAGCTGAGTGACCGGATGCGCGGCTTCCGGCCCGCCGGCGCCGGTCCGCGTGATCTGTCCTCGGTCGATCAGGACGGTCTGGGGGCGAACTATTTCGCCGTGGCGCGGATGGAGGCGGACTTCCCCCTCGGCCTGCCCGAGGAATACGGGATCGCGGGCGGGGTGTTCTTCGACGTCGGCTCGTCCTGGGGGATCAGCTGCCCGTCGGGGGTGGATTGCAGCGGGGTTGACGACTCGCGCAGCCTGCGGGCTGTGGCCGGGGTGTCGATCTTCTGGGACACGCCGCTGGGACCGTTGCGGTTCAACTTCTCGCGCCCGGTGCAGACCAAGGCGTTCGACCGCACCCAGAACTTCGACCTGACGATCCAGAGCCGGTTCTGATGCGCCCCCGCCGCCGGGGTTTCGCGGCGGTCCTTGCGCTGGCGGGGCTTGCCGTCGGCGCGGGCGGGGCTGCCGCGCAATTGCCCGGAACGCAGTTTGCGCTGGGGACGGGGATGGCCGCGGTGGTCACCCTCGATCAGGAACGTCTGTTTGCGGAGTCCGCGTTCGGGCGGGCCGTCGCGGCGGCGGTGGAGCGTTCGGCCCGCGCCCTGACCGAGGAAAACCGCGCGCTGGAGGAGGACCTCGCGCGTGAGGAGCGGGCGTTGACCGAGCGCCGCACGCAGCTTCCTCCGGCCGAGTTCCGCACGCTGGCCGAGGCCTTCGACGCTCGCGTCCAGGCGATCCGCCGCCGTCAGGAGGGGCGTGGCCGCGCCATCGCCGCCTTCCGCGACGCCCAGCGGCTGCGCTTCTTCGAGGCGGCGGTGCCGGTGGTGGCCGAGGTCGTGGCGGCCTCGGGGGCGGTGGTGGTGCTGGACAGCCGGGCGATCGTGCTGGCGCTGGACGAGGTCGACATCACCGACCGGGTGCTTGTGCGGCTCGATGCGGTGCTGGGAACGCACGAGGTGCCCGAGCGCGTGCCGCAGGCCATGCCGGGGCCTGTCCCCTCGGGGGACGGGGCGGCGGTGGGCGCGCCGCTGGACCTGCCCGTTCCCGCGCTGCCGGGATCCGCGCCACCCGAGACTGCCCCCCCGGGAACTGTCCCCCCGGGGACTGCTGCCCCGGAGACTGCGCCGCCGGGCGCGGCCCTGCCCGAGATCGCGCCGCCCGGAACCGGTCTGCCCGAAGCTGCCCCCCCGGGGACCGGGCTGCCCGAGTGACGGCCCTGTGCCTTGCGCAGGTCGGGTGGGGCTGGTACCCCGCTGCACCGAAACACACCGGCCCCCGGTGCCGCCGCGCGCGCGCCGATATCATCCAGGGAAAGGCGCGATGACCGAAACCCCCACCACCGCCGAGATCCCCGCGAGTGCCGATGTCGCGCTGATCCAGCGCATCATCCCGCACCGCTATCCGTTCCTGCTGATCGACCGGGTGCGCGACATCGTCGCCGGCACCAGCGCCGTCGGCATCAAGAACGTCACCGTCAACGAGCCGCATTTCCCGGGCCATTTTCCGGCCGCCCCGATCATGCCCGGCGTCTTGATCGTGGAGGCGATGGCGCAGACCTCGGCGGTGATGGTGGGGCTGACGCTGGATCTGGTGGACAAGGAGCCGCTGGTCTATTTCATGTCCATCGAGGAAGCCAAGTTCCGCCGCATGGTCACGCCCGGTGACGTGCTGGAACTGCACGTCGCGGTCACCCGGCGGCGCGGCGACATCTGGAAATTCGACAGCCGCGCCATGGTGGAGGGCAAGCTGGTGGCCCAGGCCAGCTATTCCGCCATGATCGATCGTCGCGGCCGCTGAGCATGGACAGCACCGACGCCCCCCGCATCCATCCCTCGGCCGTGGTCGAGCAGGGCGCGCGCATCGGCGCGGGGGCCGTCATCGGCCCGTTCTCGGTGATCGGCGCCGAGGTGACCCTGGCCGAGCGCGTGGAGGTGAAGAGCCACGCCGTCATCACCGGCCAGACCGAGATCGGCGCCGACACGGTCGTCTTTCCCTTTGCCACTGTGGGCGAGGTGCCGCAGGACCTGAAGTACCGGGGCGAGCGGACTCGGCTGGTGGTCGGCGCCCGCTGCCGCATCCGCGAGGGCGCGACGCTGAACACCGGCACCGTGGGCGGCGGCGGGATCACGCAGGTGGGCGACGACTGCCTGATCATGACGGGCGCGCATGTGGGCCACGATGCGCGGGTGGGCGACCGGGTGATCCTGGCCAATCAGGTTGCGCTGGCGGGCCATGTGGTGGTCGGCGACGATGTCATCATCGGCGGCATGTCCGGCATTCACCAGTTCGTGCGGATCGGACGTGGGGCGATCATCGGGGCGGTCACGATGGTGGCCCATGACGTGATGCCCTTCGGCCTTGTGCAGGGGCCGCGCGGGACGCTGGAGGGGCTGAACCTGGTGGGCCTGCGCCGGCGTGGCGTGCCGCGCGCCGAGATCGCGGCGCTGCGCGCCGCCTATGCGACGCTGGCGCGCGGCGAAGGCGCGCTGGCGGATCGCGCCCGGGCGCTCTCGGCCGGGACCGACAGCGCGATGGTGCGCGAAATGGCGCATTTCATCCTGGAGGCCAGCGACCGTCAGTTCCTGGCGCCGCGATGAGCGGGTCCGCAGGCCGTACCGCCGTGATCGCCGGGCGCGGCGCGCTGCCCGCGCGGATCGTGGCGGCGCTGGAGGCGGCGGGCGAGGACCCGGTCATCGCCACCCTCGCCGGGACCTCGCCCGACGGGCTGGACGGCCGTGCGCAGGAGGCGCTGGAGGTCGAGCGGCTGGTGCCGTTCTTTGACCGTCTGCATGATCTGGGTGTGCGGCGGGTGGCCTTTGCCGGGGCGACGACGCGGCCGCGCCTGAACCCCGAACGGTTCGATTCGCGCACCGCGCAGCTGGTGCCACGCCTGGTCGCGGCGATGCAGGCGGGCGATGACGCCACCCTGCGCGCCGTCCTCGCGCTGTTCGAGGAGGAAGGCTTCGAGATCGCGGGCACCGCCGATCTGGCGCCCGCGCTGTTGCCTGCGCCGGGTGTGCTGGGCACGGTTCACCCCGATGCCGCCGCGCAACGCGATACCGTGCGGGCGGCGGAGATCGTGGCAGCACTCGGCGCGGTGGACGTGGGGCAGGGCGCGATCGTGGCCCGTGGCCTGTGCCTTGCGGTGGAGGCCCTGCCGGGCACCGACGCGATGCTGGCGCAGGTGGCCACCCTGCCGGAGGCGCTGCGCGGGGCGGGGCGTGCGGGTGTGCTGTTCAAGGCCCCCAAGCCTGGCCAGGATCGTCGCATCGACCTGCCGGCGCTCGGGCCGGGCACGGTGGCGGGCGCCGCGCGCGCGGGTCTGGCGGGCATCGCCTTCGAGGCGGGGGGTGTGCTGCTCCTCGACCGGGCGGAGGCGGTGGCGCAGGCCGATGCGGCGGGCCTGTTCCTGTGGGCGCGGGGACCGGAGGGGTGAAGGTCTTCCTCGTGGCCGGTGAGCCGTCGGGCGACGCGCTGGGGGCCGCGCTGATGGCCGGCCTGCGGGCCGAGGCGCCGCAGGTGCAGTTCCTGGGCGTCGGTGGCGCTGGCATGGCGGCCGAGGGGCTGGAGAGCCTGTTTCCCATGCACGAGCTCAGCGTCATGGGGCTGGCCGAGGTGCTGCCGCGCTATCGCGCCCTGCGCCGGCGCATGATCCTGACCGCCGACGCGGCCATCGCCGCCGCACCGGATGTGGTGGTGACGATCGACAGCCCGGATTTCGGCCTGCGCGTGGCCCGCCGCGTGCGGGCCGCGCGCCCGACCCAGCGCACGGTGCACTATGTCGCGCCCTCGGTCTGGGCATGGCGGCCGGGGCGGGCGGCCAGGATGGCCCAGGTGGTCGACCATGTCCTGGCGCTGCTGCCGTTCGAACCGCCGCTGATGCAGGCCGCGGGCATGACGTGCGATTTCGTCGGCCACCCCATCGCGGCGGTGCCGCAGCCCGATGCCGCCGACATCGCCGCCTTCCGCGCGGCCCACGGCCTTGGCGGCGCGGATATCGTGCTGGCGCTGCCCGGATCGCGCCGGGGCGAGGTGGCGCGGATGGGGCCGGTGTTCGGTGCCACCCTCGGCCGGGTCCTGGCGGCGCGCCCCGACCTGCGGGTCGTGGTGCCCACCGTGCCCACCGTCGCGACCGAGGTCCGCGCCATGGCCGTCAGTTGGCCCGGCGCACCGGTGGTGGTGGAGGCCGGGCCGACGCCCCCGTCGCAGGTGCGCGCAGCGTTTTCCAGCGGTCGCGCGGCGCTGGCGGCCTCGGGGACGGTGTCGCTCGATCTGGCGGCGGCGGGGGTTCCGATGGTGATCGGCTGGGACGCGCATCCGATCACCCGCTTCGTGCTGTCACGTCTGGTGCGGCTGGACACGGTGACGCTCGTCAACCTCGTGAGCGAAACACGCGCCGTGCCCGAGTATCTGGGCCGCGCCTGCGCCCCCGACGGGCTTGCGCCCGCGCTGCTGGCGCTGCTGCACGACGGCCCCGCGCGCACGGGTCAGACCGAGGCGATGGCCGCCACGATGCAGCGTCTGGGTCGTGGCGGCACGCCACCGGGGATCCGCGCGGCGCGCTCGATCCTCGCCTCACTGGACCGCTGAGGCACCAGCCCGCCCTCGTCGATGTCTGTCGCTGTCTGTGATCGGGACCGAGGGTATGGTGGGTGATGAGGGATTTGAACCCCCGACATCTTCGATGTGAACGAAGCGCTCTACCACTGAGCTAATCACCCGGCCCGCGTCTGTTAGCGCCGTGTCGCGGTGGGTGCAAGACCTTTGCTGCGGTAGATGTCACCTGTTCGCCGCGCCCGGAACCGCGCGGTGCCATGACTGCCACCCGCCCCGGGCACGCGCCCCGCGGCACGGTGCTAGCGCCAGCTTGCCGGCCCACGACGAGGCCATCCGCGCCCCGGCGGATCGCGCCTGCACCACGGGCCTGCGCACAGGCCTGCGCCGCGCGCTGCGCGTCCATGAGGTCGCCCGGATGCATGGTGGCGCCTTTGCGTTTCTGGCCTGCGCCCCGTGCCGACCTGCGCTCCGCTGGCGCCTGCCACAGATCGAAGGGTGCAGGGATGATCCGTTTCGCTGTCGCCATGGCCGCAACGCTGGCCACCCCCGCCTCTGCGGTCGAGTGCTGGACGGCCAGCAACTTCCGCGGCCAGACCGCGCAGGCGGATGGCGGTTATCGCTTCAAGTCCGACAGCTTTGCCGATGGCATGCTGATCTGTGTCACGGCCGAAGGCGGCATGGTCCGCGGAAACGACCTCGACCTTGTGCGGCTGGGCGACTCCACGCTGATGGGGTGGGTGACCAACGGACTGGGGCTCGAGGTGGTCAACGTCTATCAGATCGACCGGCGGCGCGGGGTGCTGTTGGTCACGCAATCCCGCATCGGCACCGCCACGGTGACACCCCTGTTGCCCGATTACGCCGCCGTGTTCGTCGCAGACCTGGCGCGGTTGGAATGAGCCTCGGTGATCGGTTCGACACGCCGTCACCATCCTGGCACGGCCACGGCAGATCGGGCCGGATGCCAAGGCCAGGGGTGCGGCAGGCCGCAGGAGTTGTCCGTCGAAATCCCGGGCGATCCGCGTCAGCGTCGTGGGCAATGCTCCGGCACCGCGGATCACAGGCCTCTGAACTGCATTGGAATCGGGGCAGGTGATGGTAGCGGAGGAGGGACTTGAACCCCCGACACGCGGATTATGATTCCGCTGCTCTAACCAACTGAGCTACTCCGCCATGTCAGGGCGCGCGGCACCCGTGACGGGGCGGGAGTTAGGCCAGTGCGGCGGGGCCGTCAAGCCGAAATTCCGAGGCGGCGCGCGGACACGCAGGGCGTGCGGCTGATGCCCGGGGCCGTGGCGTCCCCGGGGCGGGCGGGCCTGCTCCGGG
>NZ_NHSD01000259.1 GCF_016653255.1 Rhodobaculum claviforme | reverse complement strand
CACTATGCGCTGTGGTACATCACGACCGGCGGCGCAGCCAGACCTCCAGCGCCAGCAGATAGGGGACGTAGAACGCCCACATGGTCACGATGTCAAAGGCCCCGGTGAAATCGGGCCGGGACGCCGCGCCGCCGGTCGTGATGTACCACAGCGCATAGTGCAGCCGGTACAGGAACGACCCCATCGCCAGCACGAACAGCCGCAGCGCCCAGGCGCGGTGCCGCGCCACGTCGCGCGCGCGCGCAAAGCGTGGCGCCTGCACCGCCGCCACCAGCAGGCAGGCCCCGTAGCCCGCGAACGCCACGTCCATCATCGCGCCGCCCACCGTCCCCCGCAGCGCGATGAACGCCAGCCCGGCCACCGCCGTCACCCCCGCCAGCGCCACGATCGCGCGCCCCAGCCACCGGTGCGCCCCCGGCCAGCGGCGCCGCAGCACCGGCAGCACCTGCACCGGCGCCAGCACCGTCAGCGCCGCGCCGGTCAGCATGTGGGCAAACATCAGCGCGTTGGTGAGGGCCGCGCCCGCGCGGTCCAGATGGGTGTCGCGCGCCGCCGGGCCCGGCAGCCCGTCCAGGCCGAAGCGCACCGAGTAGTCCACGAACGGCAGCGCCAGCAGCCACAAAAGCGCCAGCCCCGCCAGCGCCGCCCATCGGCCCGCCCGGCGCCCGCCACCGTGCCCGCCCGCCGTGTCGTCCATCGTGCCGTCCCCTGTCGCAGCCTCCCGCCCTCGCGTGCAACTCTGGCGCGCGGCGCGGCGATGTCCAGCAGCGCGGGCGGCGATTGCAAGGCGCGGGCTTTGCGGGCATCACTGCGCCCGCCGGGCGGATCGGAGGGGAACGGAGATGGTGGTGGTGCAATACCTGCGGTCGGTGGTGTTCATCGGGCTGATGTATCTGTCGATGGCCGCGCTGGCGGTGGTGTTCGCGCCGCTGGCGGTGGCGGACCGGAAATTCGCCCATGCCGGGATCCGGGCGTGGACGCGCTTGGTGCGGTGGCTGGCGCATCGGGTGGTGGGGCTGGCCTCGGAGGTGCGCGGGCCGGTTCCCACCGGCGAGGTGCTGGTGGCGGCCAAGCATCAGAGCTTCTTCGACATCATCATCCTGCTGTCGGTGCTGCCCAACCCCCGCTTCGTCATGAAGAAGGAGCTGGAGCGCGCCCCGATCCTGGGCTGGTACGCCAGGCGCATCGGCTGCGTGTCGGTGGACCGGGGCCAGAAGGGCCGCGCCATCCGCGCCATGGTCGAGGCGGTGCACCGCGAGCGTGGCGATCCGGGCCAGCTGGTGATCTATCCCCAAGGCACGCGGGTCGCGCCGGGGACGCTGGCGCCCTACAAGGTGGGCACCGGAGTGCTGTATCAGGAGCTGGGCGCCCCCTGCGTGCCGGTGGCGTGCAATGTGGGCGTTTTCTGGGCGCGCCACAGCCTGTATCGCCGCCCCGGCCGCGCGGTGGTGGAGTTCCTGCCCGAGATCCCGCCGGGGATGGAACTGCGCGCCTTCATGACGCAGCTGGAGGCGGAGGTGGAGACCGCCTCCAACCGCCTCATCGGGCGCGCGGCCTTCGACGGGCCGGAGCTGCGCTGAGGTCAGGGGCCCTGCGCGGTGGGGCGGATCAGGCCGGGGCGGGCGCGTCGGCGGGGCGCTGTCCGCCGATGGCGGTGGTGACGCTGTCGGCCGCGGCGCGGACATGGGCGCCGATGGCGTCCGCGCGCGCCCGCGTCATCCGGAACGCGGGGCCCGAGACGGACAGCGCCGCCACCGGCTCGCCATAAACGTTGAAGACGGGGGCGGCGACGCAGCGCATGCCCTCGGCGCGTTCTTCGTCGTCGATGGCGTGGCCGCGCGCGCGGGTGGCCGCCAGATCCGCCATCAGCCGATCCGGTTCGGTCAGCGAGCGCGCGGTGAAGCCCGCCAGCCCCTTGCGCGCGACGATGTGCGACACCCGCGCGGGGGCATAGAACGCCAGCAGCGCCTTGCCGATGCCCGACACATGCATCGGGCTTTTCATCCCCGGCGGGAAAAAGGCGCGGATCGCCTCGTGCGTCTCGATCTGGGCGAGGAACAGCACCTCGTCGTCGGTCTCGATGCCCAGATTGGCGGTCTCGCCGGTGGCGCGCATCAGATCCTGCATCGGCGCGCGGGCGCGCTCGGCCACCTTGGTGCGGCGCAGGAAGGCCGAGCCGATGCGGAACGCGCCCGCGCCGACGTGCCAGTGCTGGCCCGCCGGGTCCAGCTCCACCACGCCGTGCTGTTGCAGCGTCACGAGCGCGCGATAGACGGTGGCGGGGGCTTCGCCCGCGGCCTTGGACAGGTCCGTCAGCGTCAGCCCCTCGGCCCCCGCGAGAAGGCCCAGCAGGTCCATCGCGCGGTCGAGGGCGCGCACGGTGTTGGCCTCGGTGCGGTCGTCAAAGGCGCGGGGACGGCCGCGGCGGGGGGTGTCGGGCATGGCGGACCTCCGGGTTTCTGCCCCAGTCCTAGGCTGCGGTAAAATCGATTTCAACCAGCGAAAAACACCAAGGCGCTGTCCTGCATGGGGTTTCATGTGATTTTCGTCAGTCGGAATAATATTTCAGAAAAAATTGCGCCGCCGCGTCGCCGCCGGTACTGTGCCACCATGTTCAGGGAGGACCCCACCATGTCGCTGCAAAACCCCGTCTTCATCCCCGGTCCCACCAACATGCCCGAGGCGCTGCGCAAGGCCTGTGACATCCCCACGATGGATCACCGATCGGCCGCGTTTGCCCGGCTGTACCGCCCGGCGGTCGAAGGGGTGGCGCGCATCCTGGGCACCACTTCGGGCGAGGTGCTGATGTTCCCCTCCACCGGGACGGGCGGCTGGGAGGCGGCGGTGACCAACACGCTGAGCCCCGGCGACACGGTGCTGGCGGCGCGGCATGGCATGTTCAGCCACCGCTGGATCGACCTGTGCCGCCGCCACGGGCTGAAGGTCCAGGTGATCGAGACGCCCTGGGGCGAGGGCGTGCCGCTGGGCGCGATGGAGGCCGCCCTGCGCGCCGACACCGGCCACGCGATCAAGGCCGTGCTTGCCACCCACAACGAGACCGCCACCGGCGTGCGCAGCGACATCGCGGGGCTGCGCCGGGCGATGGACGCGGCCGGGCATCCGGCGCTGCTGTTCGTGGACGGCGTCAGCTCCATCGCGTCGATGCCGTTCGAGATGGACGGCTGGGGCGTCGACATCGCCGTGACCGGCAGCCAGAAGGGCTTCATGCTGCCCGCGGGGCTGGCGATCCTCGGGGTGGGTCCGCGGGCTTGGGCGGCGATGGAGACGGCGCAGTGCACGCGCGCCTATTTCGACCTGCGCGACATGCGCGCGGCCTGTGCGCAGGGGGCCTATCCCTATACGCCGGCGGTTGGGTTGATCGCCGGGCTTGCGGCGTCGGTCGCGATGCTGGAGGACGAGGGGCTGACGGCGGTGTACGATCGCCACACGCGGCTGGCCGAAGGCGTGCGCCGGGCGGTGGCGGCGTGGGGGATGCAGCCGTGCGCGGCGCGCCCGGAGCTGTATTCCGACACCATCACCGCGGTCGTGGTCCCGGCGGGCTGTGACGGCACCGCGCTGGTGCGCCATGCCGCAGATGTCTATGGCGTCGCCTTTGGCGTGGGCCTGGGCGAGGTTGCGGGCAAGGTGTTCCGCATCGGCCATCTGGGCATGCTGACGGATGTCATGGTGCTGTCGGGGCTGGCCACGGCCGAGATGTGCATGGCCGATCTGGGCTGGAAAGTGCGTCTGGGCTCTGGTGTCGCCGCCGCGCAGGAGTATTTCCGCCACACGGCGGCGGCCCCGCTGCGGGCCGTGGCCTGACACGCGGGCGCCGCGCGGCCCGTTTTGAAACCATACGGGGTGGCCCTGGCGGCCCCCCACCGGGCGGGCGCAGCCCCGCCACCGAGGGGAGAGGACGAATGAAGGATCTCGACGGGCTGGACCTGCCCACCTTCGAGGACGTGATCGCCGCGCATGCGCGCATCGCGCCGCACATCCGCCGCACGCCGGTTCTGGTCTCCGAGGCGCTGAACGCGCTGACCGGGGCCGAGCTGTTCTTCAAGTGCGAGAATTTCCAGGAGGCCGGCGCCTTCAAGGTGCGCGGCGCCTGCAACGCGGTGTTCGGGCTGGACGACGAGCAGGCGAAGCTCGGGGTGGCCACGCATTCGTCGGGCAACCACGCGCTGTCGCTGTCCTATGCCGCCGGGCGCCGGGGTATTCCGTGCACGGTGGTGATGCCGCGCACCGCGCCGCAGGCCAAGAAGGACGCGGTGATCGGCTATGGCGGGCGCATCGTCGAATGCGAACCCTCCACGTCCTCGCGCGAGGCGACATTCGCCAGGGTGCAGGAGGAAACCGGCGCCGAGTTCGTGCACCCCTACAACGACCCGCGCGTGATCGCGGGGCAGGGCACCTGCTCGCGTGAGCTGGCCGAGCAGGTGGAGGGGCTGGACGCGGTGATCGCCCCCATCGGCGGCGGCGGCATGATCTCGGGCTGCTGCCTGACGCTGTCGACCATCGCGCCCCACATCAAGATCTACGCCGCCGAGCCCGAGCAGGCCGACGACGCCTACCGCAGCTTCAAGGCCGGACACATCATCGCCGACGACGCGCCCGACACCATCGCCGACGGGCTGAAGGTGCCGCTCAAGGACCGCACCTGGCATTTCGTGTCCAACCACGTCACCGACATCCTGACGTGTTCGGAGCAGGAAATCATCGACGCGATGAAGCTGACCTTCAAGCGGCTGCGGGTCGTGATGGAGCCGTCCTGCGCGCCGCCGCTGGCCGCGATCCTCAAGAACCCCGAGGTGTTCCGGGGCAAGCGCGTGGGCGTCATCATCACCGGGGGCAATGTCGATCTGGACCGCCTGCCCTGGATCAAGGGTTGAGGATCGCGCCCGGCATGAACAAGTTTGCGTGGGACGAAGACGATATCCGAAGCGGCGGCGTCACCTATACTCCGCCGCCCGACGCGACACACAGCATTCCACCCGGCACCGCCGGGACCACCAACGACAGGGAGGCGACGATGAACGCACCGACCAAATTCGACGAGCTTGAAGTGGGCTATGACATTCCCGCGCTGCCGGGCATGGACGAGGCCGACATCCAGACCCCGTGCCTCGTGCTCGACCTCGACGCGCTGGAGCGCAACATCAAGAAGATGGGCGATTATGCCCGCAGCCACGGCATGCGCCACCGCGTGCACGGCAAGATGCACAAGTCGGTGGACGTGGCCAAGCTGCAGGAGACCCTCGGCGGCTCCGTCGGCGTGTGCTGCCAGAAGGTGTCCGAGGCCGAGGTGTTCGCCCGTGGCGGCATCAAGGACGTGCTGGTGTCCAACCAGGTGCGGGACCTCGCCAAGATCGACCGGCTGGCGCGCATCCCCAAGCTGGGCGCCCGCGCGATCTGCTGCGTGGACGACGTGGCCAACGTGGCCGATCTGTCGGCGGCGGCCGTCAAGCACGGCACCCAGATCGAGTGTCTGGTGGAGATCGACTGCGGCGCCGGGCGCTGCGGCGTGACCACCACCCCGGCGGTGATCGAGATCGCCAAGGCCATCGACGCCGCCCCGGGCCTGAAGTTCACCGGCATCCAGGCCTATCAGGGCGCGATGCAGCACATGGACAGCTACGAGGACCGCAAGGCCAAGACCGACATCGCCGTGGACATGGTCCGCGACGCCGTCGCCGGGCTGAAGGCCGAGGGGCTGGAGTGTGACATCGTCGGCGGCGGCGGCACCGGCAGCTACTATTTCGAGTCGAACTCGGGCGTCTACAACGAGCTTCAGTGTGGGTCGTACGCGTTCATGGACGCGGATTACGGCCGCATCCTCGACAAGGACGGCAAGCGCATCGACCAGGGCGAGTGGGAGAACGCGCTGTTCCTGCTGACCTCGGTGATGTCCCACGCCAAGCCGGGCAAGGCGATCTGCGACGCCGGCCTCAAGGCGCAGTCGGTCGATTCGGGGCTGCCGTTCATCTATGGCCGCACGGATGTGAAATACGTCAAATGCTCGGACGAGCACGGCGTGATCGAGGACACGGGCAACGTGCTCAAGGTCAACGAGAAGCTGCGCCTCGTGCCGGGGCACTGCGATCCCACCTGCAACGTGCACGACTGGTACGTCGGCGTGCGCAATGGCAAGGTCGAGGCCGTCTGGCCGGTCAGCGCGCGCGGCAAGGCGTACTGAGCACGGACACGGGATTTCGGGCGCCGGGGGCATCCCCCTCGGCGCCCTTTGCATGGGAAGGAGACGGAAATGCTGGTGGTGCCCGAGGCGTTGATCGCCGATCTGGTGAGTGCGGAGGATGCCTTCGCGGCGGTGGAGGCGACCTTTGCCGCGATGGCGCGCGAGGACGCCTACAACTTTCCGGTGGTGCGCGAGGCGCTGGGGGAGGGGCGGCAGTACGGCTTCAAGTCCGGGCTGGACCGGGCGGGCCATCTGCTGGGGGTGAAGTCGGGCGGATACTTCCCCGGCAACGCCGATCGCGGCATCCCCAACCACCAGTCCACGGTGTTCCTGTTCGATCCTGATTCGGGCCAGCTGAAGGCGCTGGTGGGCGGCAACCTGCTGACGGCGCTGCGCACGGCGGCGGCCTCGGCGATCTCCATCGACCGGCTGGCGCGGGCTGACGCGCGGGTACTGGGCATGGTCGGTGCGGGTCACCAGTCGGCGTTCCAGATGCGCGCCGCCGCCCGCGTGCGCAAGTTCGACAAGGTCGTGGGCTGGAACTACCACCCCGAGATGCTGCCGCGGCTGGCCGAGACCGCCGCCGAACTGGGCCTGCCGTTCGAGGCCGTGAGCCTGGAGGAGATGGGCGCACAGGCGGATGTGATCGTCACCATCACCTCGTCGAACGCGCCGTCGGTGATGGATGCCCACATCCGACCGGGCACGCATCTGGCCTGCATGGGCACCGACACCAAGGGCAAGCAGGAGGTCGAGGCCGCGATCCTCGCCCGCGCGCGCGTCTTCACCGATGAGGTCGCGCAGTCGGTGTCGATCGGCGAGGCACAGCACGCCATCGCGCAGGGGCTGATCGCGGAGGGCGACATCACCCCCATCGGCGCGGTGATCAACGGCACCGCCCCGGGGCGGCAGTCCGACGACGACATCACCCTGTTCGATGGCACCGGGGTGGGCCTGCAAGACCTGGCCGCTGCCGATGTGGCGGTGCGTCGCGCGGTGGAGCGGGGCATGGCCAGCGACGTCGCGCTGTGACCCGGCGCGCCCCTGGCCCGTTACGGGCCGGGGGCGTCCAGCCGGGCGGACAGCGCCAGCAGGTCCTCCCACGCCGCGCGCTTGGCCGAGGGCGTGCGAAGCAGATACGCGGGGTGCGTCATCGGCAGCGCCGGGCGGCCCAGCACCTCGCGCCACTGGCCGCGCAGCCGCAGGATGCCGCTCTCGCCCAGCAGCGCCTGCAGCGGGGTGTTGCCCATCAGGACCAGCACCTCCGGGTCCGCCAGCGCGATGTGACGCTCCACGAAGGGGACGAACATCGCGCATTCCTGCGCGGTGGGGCGGCGATTCTCGGGCGGGCGCCAGGGCAGGATGTTGGTGATGTAGACGGCGCGGGCGATGTCCTCGGCGCTGCGTGACAGGCCGATGGCGGCCAGCATCCGGTCCAGCAGGCGGCCCGCGCGGCCGACAAAGGGGCGGCCCTGGAGGTCCTCGTCGCGGCCCGGCGCCTCGCCCACGATCATCACGCGCGCGCCCGGCTGGCCGTCGGCAAAGACGCAGTTGCGTGCCCCGTGGCGCAGGTCGCAGTGGGGATAGGCCGCCATCGCCGCCGCCAGCGCCGCCAGATCGCCCGCGCCGCGCGCGGCGGCATGGGCCTCGGCGACCGGGTCGGCCTCGGCTGTCGTCGGGGGCGCGGGGGGCGCGGCGGTTGCTGACCCCGACACTGGCCCAGCCTCCAGCGCATAGCGGTCGACGGGCGCATCGCCCACCGGCGCGTCCGCGCCCAGCTCCAGCTGCCACGCCAGCAGGGCGCGCGCCGTCTCGATGTCCAGTCCCGCATGCATGGCGCCACGCTAGCGCCCCCGCGCGGGGTGGTAAAGCGGGCGGTTGCCGTGGCGTGCGTGGGGGCCTAGAACCCAGCCGAGGCCAAGGATGATCCCCATGACGCTGCGCGCGCGCCACCTTCTGGGCATCGAGCCCCTCGCTCCCGACGAGATCACGGCGCTGCTGGATCTGGCCGAGCGGTATGTCGCGCTGAACCGCTCCGGCTCCAAGCATGCGGATGTGCTGGCGGGGCTGACGCAGATCAACATGTTCTTCGAGCCCTCCACCCGCACGCAGGCGAGCTTCGAGCTGGCGGGCAAGCGGCTGGGCGCGGATGTGATGAACATGGCCGTGGCGCAGTCGAGCGTGAAGAAGGGCGAGACGCTGATCGACACGGCGCTGAGCCTGAACGCCATGCACCCCGACCTGCTGGTGGTGCGGCACCCGGCCTCGGGGGCGGTGAACCAGCTGGCGGAGAAGGTCACCTGCGCGGTGCTGAACGCGGGCGACGGGCGCCATGAACACCCCACCCAGGCGCTGCTGGACGCGCTGACGATCCGGCGGGCCAAGGGGCGGCTGCACCGGCTGACGGTGGCGATCTGCGGCGACATCGCCCACAGCCGGGTGGCGCGGTCGAACCTGATCCTGCTGAACCGGATGGAGAGCCGGGTGCGGCTGATCGGCCCGCCCACCCTGATGCCCGCCGGCGTGGCCGAATTCGGCGCCGAGGTGTATGACGACATGCGCGCCGGGCTGGAGGGCGCGGACGTGGTGATGATGCTGCGCCTGCAGCGCGAACGCATGGACGGCGGCTTCATCCCGTCCGAGCGGGAATACTACCACCGCTTCGGGCTGGACGCCGAAAAGCTGGCCCATGCCGCCCCCGACGCCATCGTGATGCACCCCGGCCCGATGAACCGCGGGGTGGAGATCGACGGCACGCTGGCCGACGACATCCGCCGCAGCGTGATCCAGGAGCAGGTGGAGATGGGCGTGGCCGTGCGCATGGCCGCGATGCATCTGCTGGCCGACAACCTGCGCGCCGCGCGGCGGGCCGGGGCGGGCTGAGCGCGTGGCCCGGATCGACCCCGGCCCCTTTGCGCCGCATCTGGAGCCGGGCGAGCGGCTGGTCTGGCGCGGCCGCCCCGCGCAGGGGTGGCGGCTGCGATTCGGCACCCAGCGCGGTCTGGGCCGGGAGGAGCTGCTGTGCCTGCTGGTGGGGATCGCCTTCATGGGTGCGGGGGTCAAGGTCCTGATCGAAAGCGCCGCGCGCCCGGGTGAGGGGGTGCTGGCGCTGCTGGTGGCGCTGGCGGGTGCCGCGCTGGTGGTGGGGCCGCACTGGGCCGACATGCGCCGCCGCGCGCGCCGCGCCTATGCGCTGAGCGACCGGCGCGCGCTGATCCTGACGGGCGGGCATTTGGTGGCGCAGCCGCTGGCCGACAGCGGGCCCGCGCGGCTGCTGCCGGGTGATCCCGGTGGGGTCCTGGTGGCGGTGCGCCCGCGTCCGATGAACGCCACCGCGCTGTTGCTGGGCCGCCGGATGCACCCCGGCGATGTCGTCAGCTTCGAGTTGATCGCGGATGCGCCCCGTGTGCTCAGCCTAGTGCGGCAATATGCCGGCCGCGCGGATTGAGCGCGACGGAAACCCCGCGCCGCGGCGTATAAGCAGGCACAACGGCGACGGACCGCCGGTCCGTGGTCCCTGAACGGGGGTGTCGATGCGTTTTCTGTCCCGCAGCCTGATGGCTGTGTTCCTGTTGTCGGTGACGCTGGCGGTGCTGTCGCTGGCGGCGTTTGTGGTGATGGACGCGCTTGCCGACCGACGCGCCGCGCCGATGCCGCAGCGCCCCGCGCAGGAGCGTGTGCCCGCGGTGCCCGTCGTCACCCTGACGCCCGGGCGCGAAACGCCGGTGATCGACGCCTTCGGCGAGGTCCACGCCCGCCGCACGCTGGAGCTGCGCGCCCCCGCCGCGGGCCGTGTGCTGGAGGTGGCGGCGGGGTTGCAGGACGGGGCCGATGTGCGCGCGGGTGATCTGCTGGTGCGCATCGATCCCGCGGATGCGACAACGGCGCGGGATCTTGCGGCCACCGACCTTGCGCGCGCGCACGACGAGCTGGCCGAGGCGCGCGTCGCCGTGACACTTGCGCGCGAGGATGTGGTCGGCGCGCAGTTGCAGGCCGAGCTGCGCGAGCGTGCCCTTGCTCGTCAGAGCGATCTGGCGACCCGTGGCGTGGGGGCCGCCGCCGCCTCGGAGGAGGCCGAGATCGCGCTGGCCACCGCCCGGCAATCGGTCGTGTCCCGCCGCCAGGCGCTGGCCACCGCCGAAGGCCGCGTCGCCCAGGCCGAAAGCGCGCTGGCACGCCAGCTCATCGCGCTGGCCGAGGCCGAGCGGCGGCTGGCCGACACCGAACTGCGCGCCCCCTTCGACGGGCGCCTGACGGGGGTGGCGGTGGTGACAGGGGGCCTTGTGGGCACCAACGAGCGGATCGCCACGCTGATCGATCCCGACGCGCTGGAGGTGCGCTTCCGGTTGTCGGCGGCGCAGGCGGCGCGGCTGCTGGAGCCGTCGGGCGCGGTTTGGCCCGCGCCGGTGACGGTGACGCTGGATCTGGACGGCGTGCCGCTGGTGGCGCGCGGGCGGCTGGACCGCGCCGGTCCGGCGGTCGGCGAGGGGCAGGCGGGGCGGCCCCTGCATGCCGTGCTGGACGGCGGCGCCGGGCTGATCCCGGGGGATTTCGTCCGCGTCGCGGTCGAGGAACCCGCGCTGGAGGATGTCGCGCGGCTGCCGTCGCGGGCGGTCGATCAGGCCGGGCGCGTGCTGGTGCTGGACGCGGATGCGCGCCTGAGCGAGGTTGCGGTGCGCGTGCTGCGCCGGCAGGGCGACACGGTGCTGGTGTCGGCGCCCGACCTGGCGGGGGCCGAGGTGGTCGCGGCGCGCTCGGCCATGGTGGGG
>NZ_NHSD01000258.1 GCF_016653255.1 Rhodobaculum claviforme | reverse complement strand
ATTCGCGCTTCTCCATGGTCGTTCAGCAACTCCATGGAATACCAGGATGGGCAGCCCCTGCTGGGGCATGCCCCAGCAGGGGCTCAACGCCCCAGACCAAAGCGAATTTCCAGACCTCAGGGTTCAGCACCTCATGGTTCCGCAGGAACCGAACGGTGGGCACATCGATGACGACGACCATCAGCATGCCGACGATCGACTTGGCGAAGGGCAGCTTCCAGGTCTGCGCACCCGGACCGGATGGGGCGTGTGGGGATGCCCCCTGTGTGGCAAGCGCAATCCTCGGTCTTTCGGCGGGGTCTTCGATCGGACGTGTGTCAGGCCTCAGGGCGTGGCCGTGGATGACGCCACGGATGGGTCATGCCGTTGGGAAGGCTGGGTTCACATCGGTTCAGAGAGCCGCAAGCGCGCGAGCCCCGGGACCGAATCTCCCGCCTGGAACTTCGAAGTCCGTGTCGCCTGGTCCTCGTCGATCGCTCACCCCGGCCTTGGGGCGATGCCGTGCCGCAGCCCTTCCCGGGCATGGGTCACGCCATCCGGCAATTCTCTTGCCTCGCCGTCAATGCACGGATCATTCGCAAGCGGCCGCTGACCGCCCATCTCGGCCGAGGTGACGACGCGCGCGCCGCGACTGACCGGATCACGCAACCTATTCTCCGGTCCGTGCGGGCCGCAGTCCGAGCGCCAGGGCCGCCGCGACGGCGGCGAGTGTGGCCACCCCCACCCCCGGCAGCGGCGCCATCCCCAGCGCGATCAGACCGCGCAGCACCCCCAGAAACATCGCCAGCGCCGCGGCCCCGCGCGCGCCCGCGCCCATCACCTGCCGCGCCACCGTACCGTCCCCGATGCGCAGCACGCCCGCGCTCACGAACAGCATCCCCACCGGCAGCGCAATCAGCGTGCCCGAGACGGTGGGCCCCAACCGCTCGGCCGCCAGCGTCACCCCGGCCACCAGCGCTCCGGCGGCCAGCGCGCGCAGCCCCTCGGCCCGTGGCGCCCAAACCGCCCGGTGGCGCACCGGTGGCGGCGCGCCGCGCAGCACCCACAGCCCCAGCGCCCAGGCCAGCGCGAAGACGCCCGCATTGCCGGCCCATCCGGTGGCCCAGCCGGCAGCCCACGCCACCGCCAGCCACGCCGCCAATGCGGCCCCCAGCACGCCCGCGCGCCCCATGCGCCCCGCCAGCCGCGCGACCACCACCGCGAACGCCACCGTTCCCGCCAACGCCCCCAGCGCATCCTCGGCGGCGCGGGCGACAAAGGCCGCGTCACGCTCCAGCGCCAGCACCGCAAAGCCCGGGCCGATCACCACCGGGGTCGCGATGGCGACCGCTGCCACGCCGGGGCGGGCCCGCGCCACCAGCCAGCCCATCGCCAGAACGAAACACGCCGTGGCGCCCACCCGCACGGCCAGCGCGACGCTCAGCACGCGCGGGCCGCGTAGTGCGCGGACAGCGCCGCCTGAAGCTGCGCGACGGCGGTGGCGGGCGCGGCATCGGCGCGCGCCGCAACCGAGGCGGCCGCGCGGTCCCGCCAGTGCACCAGCCGCGCGCGGTCCTGCGCGCGCGCGGCGTGGCGCACGCTGCCCGCCACGACCGTCAGCACGCAATCGGCCCCGCGCGCGCGGGCCAGCACCAGCTCGGCCACCCGCGCGGGGTCGTGCGGCAGCCCCCCCGCGACGCCGTCCAGCGCAAAGGCCGCCAGATCGGCCGGGGCGCCCGTCGCAATCACGCCATGGTCAGGGGCCAGGAACGCCGCCGCCGCGCCGCCGGTGGTGGCCATCGCCAGCGTCTCGGCCACGCTGGCCTGCCCGAGGCGCGCGGCGAGGCGCAGCTCGGGCAGCAGATCCTCATCGTCGTTCAGGGCGCAGTTGTCGGTGCCGACCGCCAATGTCACGCCCGCCGCGCGCAGCGCCTCGACCGGTGGCGCACCGTTCGACAGCCGCAGGTTGGAGCCGGGGTTGAGGGTCACCGCCAGCCCCTCGGCCGCCGCGATGGCGATGTCGCCGGGCGTCATGTGCACGCCGTGCGCGCAGCTGGTGGGGGCGGCGAACACCCCCAGCGACCGCAGCCGCGCCAGCGTCCCCTCGGGGTAGAGGCGCCGCGCGGCGGCCGCCTGCGCGGGGGATTCGAGCAGGTGGAAGTGCACGCCGATCCCGCGCGCCACGGCATCGTGCGCGACCCGGGACCACAGATCGTCGCTGACCCACTGCGGCCCCGCCGGGCCCCAGGCGACGCGCACCAGATCGCACGCTTGCGCCTGCATCCGGTCCATCAGCGCGCGGCTCGCCGCCCAGTCGGCGGCATAGGGCGGTGCGCCCGCCCCCACCAGCGCGCGCGCGCCCGCCGGCAGCCCGGCCGCAAACGCCCCGGCATCGGCATCGGGATAGACCAGCGCGCCGCGATCCTGCAGCCCCACGCACACCGTCGCGCGCAGCCCCGCGTCGCGGTAGGCGGCGATCTGGGCAGACAGCTCCCCCTCGTAATCTCCGGTGGCATAGGTGTAGTTCGCGTGCAGCGTCGCGGTGACGCCGCAGGCCAGCATCGCCTCGGCGGCGGCGCGGGTGACGGCATGGATGTCGGGCGGGCCGTGGCGGCGGCGCCCGGCGATCCACCCCTCCAGGGTCGCGTCGGGATACCCCATCAGCAGCTGGCTGATCCCCCGCCCGTGCTGATGCGCGTTCACCAGCCCCGGCATCAGCACCGCATGGCCCAGATCGACGCCGCCGCCGATCTGCGCGGCCGGGCCCACGGCGACGATCCGCCCGCCCTCCAGCCGCACCGCGCCATCGCGCAGCATCCCCGTGGCCGTCAGCACCCAGTCCGCGCGCAGGGTCAGCGGCGCGCTCATCGCAGCGGCCGGTCGAACATCTGCTCGGGCAGCCACAGCGCGATGCCGGGGAACAGGATCAGCAACGCCACCATCCCCAGCATGATCGCCGCGAACGGCAGCGCGCCGATCATCACGTCCACGATGGAGCCCGAGGTCCGCACGCCTTGCACGATATAGAGGTTCATCCCCAGCGGCGGGGTGATCAGCGCCACCTCCATCATCACCACCAGAAACACCCCGAACCACACCGGGTCGATGCCGTAGCTGACGATCACCGGCACCACGATGGGAATGGTGGCGATCATCATCGACAGCGTCTCCAGGAAACAGCCCAGCACGAGGTAGAACAGCACCAGGATAAGGATCAGCTGCAACTGGCTGACACCGTATTCGGTAATGGTGCGCGCCAGCACCTGCGGGATACCCAGAATGCCGATGATGAAGTTCAGATACTTGGCCGCGATGATGATCAGAAGGATCATCGCCGTCAGCTTGACCGTGGCCAGAAGCGCCCCGTGCAAGAGCGCGATGGAGAACCGCCGCTTGGCCATCGTCACCATCAGCGCGCCCATCACCCCCAGCGCGGCGGACTCCGACGGCGTCGCCCAGCCGAGGTAGATCGACCCCATCACCAGCCCGAAGATCGCCATCGGCGGCAGGATATCGAGCAGGTTGCGCAGCTTGACCGACAGCGGCGCGATGGGGATGGGGGTTCCCGCGATGGCCGGGCGGATCACCGCCACGATCAGGATGTAGAGCATGAACATCCCCGACAGCATCAGCCCCGGGATGATCCCCGCCACAAACAGCTGCCCGATGGAGGTGTTCGACATCGAGCCATAGATGATCATGTTGATCGACGGCGGGATCAGGATGCCGATGGTTGCGCCGGCGGCGATGGAGCCGAGCGTGATCCGCTCGTCATAGCCGCGCTCCTTCATGATCGGCACCGCGACCGTGCCCATCGTCGCGGCCGTCGCCACGGACGAGCCCGACACGGCGGCAAACAGCGTGCACGACGCCACGTTGGAGTGCAAAAGCCCCCCCGGCAGCCGCCGCAACCAGTCCGACAGCGACCGGTACATCCCGTCGGTCACGCCCGAGCGGACCAGCAGCTCGCCCAGCAGGATGAACAGCGGAATCGCCGTCAGTACGAAGTCGTTGAGCGACCCCCACGCCTGTCCGCCGAACACCATCAGCGTCGGCGTGCCCAGATACAGCGTCGCCCCCAGCACCCCGATGATGAACAGCGACACCGCCACCGGCAGCCCCGAGAACATCAGCGCCAGCATGGTCAGGAACCCGCCGAACGCCCCCATCACTCCGATCATGGCGCGTCTCCCCCGATGCCGGTGCCGCGCCCGGTGACGCTGGCCTTTTCCTCGGCGATCTCCTCCTCCAGCGATTTCGCGCCGTACCATCGGTGCAGGCCGGGGTGGCCGGTGACGGCCAGCCACAGCGCATGCCCCGCCGCCAGAACGGAATAGACCGCAAACAGCCCCAGCCCCGCGACCCACACCGCCTGCGGCACCCACAGCGGCGTCTGGCTGGGGGTGCCGGACAGCGACCGGAACTCGATGCTCTCGCCCATCACCGACCAGCCGCGCCAGAACAGGAACACCGCCATTCCCGCGATCGCCAGCATCGCCAGCACATCGAACACGCCCGCTGCGCGGCGCGGCAGGCGCTCCAGCACAAGCTCGATCCGTGTGTGGCCGCGCAGCATCAGCGTGTAGGCAAACCCGAAGGCGGCGGCTGCGGCCAGCGCATAGCCGCCGAATTCGTCCGCGCCCTGCAGGGAAACCCCCACCGTGCGGCGCAACACCACCTCCAGGCTGACGAACACCGCCACGGCCAGGATCGCGTAGCCCCCCAGAAGGGCGACCAGCCGCACCACCGGGCCGAGGATGCGTTCAAGCGGATTGTCGTCCATGGCGGGTCCTTTCCTGGAGATGCCTCGGGGCCGGGAAGCGCCGGCGTGGGGCGCCGCGGGATGCCCCCGCGCGCCGGCTTGCGGGGGGCGCGGGGGTGTCAGCGGATCTCCAGCCCGCGCGCGGCGCCGACGGTCTCGTTCCACACGGTGGAGCAGTTGGGATCGACCGCGTTGCAGGTGTCGCGCCAGATCGGCAGAACGACGGTTTCCGCGACCTCGGCGATGGCGGCCTGGTCGGCGTCGCCGATCTCCACCAGGGTCATGTCGAAGGGCTTGTGTTCGACGCATTCGCCGCCGGTGCTGCACGACACCGCGTCGCCGTTGGCGGTCAGCGCCAACTCCCACAGCTGGTCCTCCAGCGCGGCGAAGGCGTCCTGCAGCGCGATCTGTTCCTCCTCCGAGAACCGGTTCCAGGCGTTGAGGTTGATGAAATGCCCCTGCACCGAGCCCGACACCGCCAGCGGCAGCAGATGCGTCGTCACCTCGGGCCAGTTGCCGGTGTTGGCCGAGGTGGGCGAGGTCACGCCGCACGACACCACGCCGCGCTGGAGCGCCGGATACACCTCGGAGAATTGCAGCGTCACGGGGGTGGCGCCGAAATGCTCGATCATCGCCGACATCGAGGGCGTGAAGGAGCGGATGCGCAGGCCCTGAAGGTCCTCCAGCGTCTCGATCGGCGCGTTGCAGAAGAACACCTGCGGGCCGAACGGCCACAGCGTCAGCACCTTGGCGTTGAAGCGCGCCTGCAGGCGGGCGTCGAACGCGGCGCGATAGGCGTCGACCGCCGCGCGCAGGGCTTCCATGTCGGTGGACACCCCGATCAGGTCGATGCCCTCGAAGAACGGATCATCCCGCGAGGCCATGCCGATCTGCACCGACATCACGTCGAACGTGCCCGAGCGCAGCATCCGGAACGCGTCCGAGGCCTGCACCCCCACCACGTCCATCGGGTTGTAGTTGGCCACCACATCGACCCCCGAGGCGGCGCCGAGATCGGCGAAGAACCCGCTTTCGATGCCCACATGCTTCTGGTTCTGCGAGAAGTTGCCCGCGACCCGCAACTGGGTCTGCGCCGCGGCGGTGGTGGCCATGAGTGCGACCGCACCCGACAGAAGGACCGGTTTCAGCATGATGCGCGCTCCCGTGGTTTGCATACACTTTCGAAGGATGCGCGGGATCGAGGCATCGGGGAAGACGGAAATTTCGCGGGTCCGCGTTTTTTCCGGCCGGGTGCCGGATTTCAGGGGATTGTGCGGGTCCTTCCGCCCAAAACGCCCGAAAACCGGGCAGCTTTTGAAAGAAACAGGCCATCCGGGGATGATTCGCTGATCTTTTCATCTGGTCACGCCACGCCGGGTCGGTATGACTGACAGCAGGGAGCAGGGCCGCGGCGCCCCCGCGCCCGCCGACCCACGACGGAGGAGGATCCGAAAAATGAATGCAGAAAACCCCGGCACCCCCTTGCGGATCGGCATGCTCACCCCGTCCTCCAACACCGTGCTGGAACCCGGCACACAGGCGCTGTGCGCCCCGCTGGGGGACCGCGCCAGCGTGCATTTCGCGCGGTTTCGCGTGACGCAGATCGGGCTGGATGCCGCCGCCGACAGCCAGTTCGCGCAGGAGCCCATCCTGGCGGCGGCCGAGCATCTGGCCGACGCCAAACCCGCCGTGATCGCGTGGAACGGCACCTCGGCCAGCTGGCGCGGGATCGAGACGGACGAACGCCTGTGCGCCGCGATCACCGCGCGCACCGGGGTTCCCGCGACCTCGGCCATGCTGGCATACGATGCGGCGATGGCGGCGCTTGGGGTGCGGCGGCTGGGGCTGGTGACGCCCTACACGTCCGATGTGCAGGCCGCGATCGCACGCAATTACGCCGCGCGCGGGATCGAGGTCGTGGCCGAGGATCACGCGGGCCTGCGCGACAACTTCTCGTTCGCCGACATCCCCGAGGACCGCGTGGCCGAGATGTGCCGCACCGTGGCCCGATCCCGCCCCGACGCCATCGCCATCGTGTGCACCAACATGCGCGGCGCGAACCGCGCCGCCGCGCTGGAGGCGGAGCTGGGCATCCCCATCCTCGATTCCGTGGCGGTGACGCTGTGGGGCTGCCTGCGCCACGCGGGGATGGATGCGCGCGCGCTGGCCCGGTTCGGCCGGCTGTTCGACCTTGTGCCATGACCGCCCACACGCTGCATGACCGGCTGGTGGCGGGCATCCGCGAGCTGATCCTGCGCGGAGAGCTGACCGACGGCGCCCGCATCCCCGAGGCGGCGCTGTGCACCCGCTTCACCGTTTCGCGCACGCCGCTGCGCGAGGCGCTCAAGGCGCTGGCGAGCGAGGGGCTGGTCACCCTGCGCCCCAACCGGGGCGCGGTGGTGGCCCCGCTCGATGCCCCCGGCCTTGCGCAGGTGTTCGAGGCCAAGGAGGCGCTGGAGCGATTCATCGGCCTGCACGCCGCCACCCGCGCCGATGCGGACGATCTGGCCGCGCTGGAGGGGCTGCATGCCGATCTGGCCGCCGCACGCGACGCCGGCACCTACAGCGAGGTCAACGCGGCCTTTCACGACCGGCTGGCGGCGGCGGCGCGCAACGCGCCGGTGCAGCAGATGTACGCGGCGCTGCAGGTGCAGGTGCGCCGCGCCCGCCACGCCATCAACCACGACCCCCGCCGGATGCAGGCATCGCTCGCCGAGCACGAGGGCATCATGGCCGCGCTGCGCATCCGGGCGCCGCTCGATCTGGCCGAACGGCTGGCACGCCACAACGCCGCCACCGCGCGCGCGTTCCTGGCGCAGTTCGACGGGCGGGCCTGAGGCCCCCCTGCCCTCACCCCCGGTGGTGGGTGTCCGGCACGCCATGGACCGGCGTCGCGATGCCCTCCATCCGCGCCTTCAGCTGCAACGCCAGAAACTGCGAGTAATGCCGCGACTGGTGCAGGTTGCCGCCGTGGAACCACAGCCCCGGCTGTTTCGTGGGCTTCCACATGTTGCGCTGCTCACCCACCCACGGGCCCGGGTCCTTGGTGGTGTCCGACCCCAGCCCCCAGCACTTGCCGACCATGTCGGCCACGTCCTGCCCGATCAGATCCGCCGCCCAGCCGTTCATGGACCCATAGCCGGTGGCATAGACGATCAGGTCGGCCTCCAGCCGCGTGCCGTCCTCCAGCACCAGGCCATCCTCCACCACCTCGGCCACGTTGCCGTGCGCGAGCTTCACCTGCCCGTCGATGATCAGCTGCGAGGCCCCGATGTCGATGTAGTACCCCGAGCCGCGCCGCAGGTACTTCATGAACAGCCCCGAGCCGTCGTCGCCCCAGTCCAGCCAGAACCCCGCCTTCTCCAGCCCGGCATAGAAGTCGGCGTCGACCTCGCGCATCCTGTCGTAAAGCGGCTTCTGGAAATCCGCGAGCAGGGCATAGGGGATGGAGGCGAAGATCAGGTCCGCCTTCTCCGTCGTCATGCCGCCGCGCACCGCCTCCTCGGAGTAAAGCGCGCCGAGGCCGATCTCCATCAGCGTCTCCGACCGCACGATGTGGGTCGAGGACCGCTGCACCATGGTGACGTCCGCGTCATGCTCCCACAGGGCCGCCGCGATGTCGTGGGCGGAGTTGTTGGAGCCCACGATCACCGCCTTCTTGCCCCGGTACGCATCCGGCCCCGGATGGCGCGAGGAGTGGTGCTGGTCGCCCCGGAACCGCTCCATCCCGGGGAACTTCGGCAGGTTGGCCTTGCCCGACATGCCGGTGGCCAGCACCAGCTCGCGCGGGCGCAGGGTGACCTCCTGCCCGTCGCGGTCCACGACGACGGTCCATTCGCCGGTGGCCTCGTCATACTCGGCGGATTTGCAGGTGGTGCGGGTCCAGTAGTTCAGCTCCATCACCCGCGTGTACATCTCCAGCCAGTCGCCCAGCTTGTCCTTGGGGGTGAACACCGGCCAGGTCTCGGGGAACTTGATGTAGGGCAGGTGGTCGTACCAGACCGGATCATGCAGGCACAAAGACTTGTAGCGGTTGCGCCAGCTGTCGCCGGGGCGGTCGTTCTTCTCCACGATGATCGCGGGCACCCCCAGCTGGCGCAGGCGCGCGGCCAGCGCGATGCCGCCCTGCCCGCCGCCGACGATCAGCACATGGGGCTGGCGGGTGTATCCCAGCGCGCGCGCCTCCGCCTCGCGGTCCTCGGCCCAGGTGGGGCGGTCCTTGCCGGCGCCGTGGTTGGCGCCCAGCGGGCGGTGCAGGCCGCGCGGTTCCTCGTGGCCCTTCAGCTCCACCATGGTGGTCAGCAGGGTCCAGATCCTGCCGTCGCGCAGCCGGATCAGCCCGTGGCCGCGCGCGACCGCCGTCTCGAAGTCGATCCACGCGGTGGTGACGCCGCCGTCCTCGGTCGCGACCTCGCCTTGGGTGACGCGCCAACCGGTGGGGCGGACATGGGCGAGTTGCGCGCGCAGCATCTCCGCGATCTCGTCGTGCCCCGAGGCCGTGTGGATGTTCCAGGTGAAGCTGACGAGGTCGCGCCAGTGGCCATCCGTCGCGAAGCAGGCCGTGGCGCGGTCGATGTCGCCGGCCTCCAGCGCCGCGCCGAAGGCCTCCAGCATCTGCGTGGCCGCGTCCTGTGCGGTGGTGTCGAGCATGTCCGTCCTCCCCTTTGGTGTGTCGTCTCCTCCGCCGCCGATCATGGCAAATGCCGTGCGCAATGCACCTGTTTTCTGAGGGCGGCCGAGGGGCGCGTGGGGCCGATTGACGACTCACGAAAGCTTGATCAGTGTCGCGCGCAGCCAAACCCGCAAAGGATGCCGCCCATGCACCGCAGATCCCTGTTCGTGACCGCCGCCGCCGCGCTGGCATTCGCCGCCCCCCTCGCCGCCCCTCTGGCCGCGCAGGAGCGGGTGTTCGTCGGCATCGCCACCGGTGGCACGGGCGGCACCTATTACCCGCTGGGCGGCATGCTGGCGCAGCTCATCTCCAACAACGCCGTGCTGGAGGACCGCCGCCTCTCCGCCACCGCCGAGACCGGCAACGCCTCCGTCGCCAACGCGGCCCTGCTCGCGCGCGAGGAAATAGAGACCGCCTTCATCGCCGCCGACATCCTCGACGCGGCCTTTCGCGGCGTGAACCAGTTCGAGGGCAACGCGGTGGAGAACATCCGCGCGCTCGGCTCGCTCTATCCCGAAACCGTGCAGATGGTCGCGCGCACCGGCGCCGATATCGCGGGTTTCGGCGATGTGGCGGGAAAATCGGTGTCCTCCGGCGCGCCCGGCTCGGGCCAGTGGCAGCTGCTGGGCGATCTGCTGGAGGTCCACGGCCTGACCCGCGACGATGTCAGCGAGGATCTGTCGTCCTTTGCCCAGTCCGCCGACAAGCTGCGCGACGGCAACCTCGACGCCTCGCTGATCACCGCCGGCATCCCCACCGCCTCGATCACGGAACTGGCGAACGCCCATGACGTGGTGATCGTGCCCCTGTCCGGCCCCGAGATCGCCGCGCTGCAGGAGCGCCAGCCCTACTACGCCACCGCCACCCTGCCCGCCGGCACCTATCGCGGCGTGGAGGAGGACGTGGAGACGCTGGCCGTGCGCGCCATCTGGGCCACCCACGCCGGCGTCGACGACGAGCTGGCGTATGCCATGGTCAAGGCGCTGTATGAAAACACCGACATCCTCGCGCAGGTCCATGTGATGGGCGCGCAGATCTCGCTGGAAACGGCACTCGAGTCGATCTCCGTGCCGCTGCACCCGGGGGCGGAGCGGTTCTACCGCGAGATGGGCCTGATCGACTGATGGCGGCGGGGCGGCGGGCGGTCCTGGCCGTGCTTCTGGCCACGCTCGCCGCCCCGGCGGCGGCCTGCCCCGCGGTGGCGGTGGTGCGGCTGGCCGACGGGGCGGAGGTCGCGCGGCTGCCCGCCCCCCACGGCTTTGCCCTGCGCCACATCCACTCCGTCACCCTGACCGAGGTCGAGGCGCGCTACACCCTCGCCCCCGACGGCACCCTGCGCCAGACCGAGGAGCGCGCCACCGACCCCGGCCCCGGCATGGACCACACAGCCCCCATGCGGACCGAGGGCGGCGCGCTCGTCACCCCCCTCGACCGCCCCGTCGCGCGGCTGGTGCTGCGCGCCGCCCCGGCCTGGGACAACCGCCTGATCGCAGGCGCCACCACCCTCGACCTCACCCGCT
>NZ_NHSD01000257.1 GCF_016653255.1 Rhodobaculum claviforme | reverse complement strand
GCCCACCCCCATCGACCTGCACTACTGGCCCACCCCCAACGGCTGGAAGGTCACCATCGCGCTGGAGGAGATGGGCCTGCCCTACACCCTCCATTATGTCGACATCGGCGCGGGCGACCAGTTCAAGCCCGAATTCCTCAAGATCGCGCCCAACAACCGCATGCCCGCCATCGTGGACCATGACGGCCCCGACGGCGCGCCCATCGCGATTTTCGAGTCCGGCGCGATCCTGCAATACCTCGCGCGCAAGACCGGCCAGTTCGGCGGCCCGACGGAACGCGACCGCATCACCGTGGACCAGTGGCTGATGTGGCAGATGGGCGGCCTCGGCCCGATGGCGGGCCAGGCGCACCACTTCCTGAAATACGCGCCCCAGATGGACCCGCCGCAGGACCTGCCCTACGCGCAGGACCGCTATCGCCGCGAGGTGGCGCGGCTGCTCGGTGTCCTCGACCGGCAGCTGGCGGGGCGGGAGTTCGTGGCGGGCGATTTCTTCTCCATCGCCGACATGGCGATCTGGCCCTGGGCGATCCTGTGGGAGGGGCAGGAACAGACGCTGGAGGACAAGCCGAACCTTGCACGCTGGCTCGAGGCGGTGGGCGCGCGCCCTGCGGTCCAGCGCGGCAAGGACGTCGGCGCCGAGCGCCGCAAGAGCGGCCCGATGGACCGCAAGGCCCAGTCGGTGCTGTTCGGCGACCGCAAGACCGGCTGACGGATCGCCCCGGCCCGCGCGGGCCGGGGCGGCCACCTCAGACCGAGGTGCAGATGTACTTCATCTCCATGAAGTCATCGAGGCCGTGGCGCGAGCCCTCGCGGCCCAGCCCAGACTGCTTCACGCCGCCGAACGGCGCCACCTCGGTGGAGATGATGCCGGTGTTCACGCCGACGATGCCGTACTCCAGCGCCTCCTGCACGCGGGTCACGCGCCCGATGTCGCGGGCATAGAAATACGCGGCCAGCCCGAAGATGGTGTCGTTGGCGGCGGCGATCGCCTCCTCCTCCGTCTCGAAGCGGAACAGCGGCGCCAGCGGGCCGAAGGTTTCCTCCTGCGCCACGGCCATGTCCCTGGTCACGCCGGTGATGATGGTGGGTTCAAAGAACGAGCCGCCCAGCGCGTGACGCTTGCCGCCGGCGATGACCTTGCCGCCCTTGTCCAGCGCGTCCTTGATGTGGGCCTCGACCTTCTCCACGGCGGCGACGTTGATCAGCGGGCCGGTGTCCACGCCGTCAGACAGCCCGTCGCCCACCTTCATCCTGCCCACCGCCGCCGCGAGCTTCTCGGCAAAGGCGTCATAGACCCCGGCCTGGACATAGATGCGGTTGGCGCAGACGCAGGTCTGGCCCGCGTTGCGGTACTTCGACGCCATCGCGCCCGCCACGGCGGCATCCAGATCGGCATCGTCGAACACGATGAACGGCGCGTTGCCCCCCAGTTCCATCGAGCATTTCATCACCTGCTCGGCGGCCTGGCGCAGCAGGATGCGCCCGACCTCGGTCGAGCCGGTGAAGGTCAGCTTGCGCACGGTGGGATTCTCGCAGAACTCCTTGCCGATGTCCGAGGATTTCGTGGACGGGATCATCGACAGAAGGCCCTTCGGCACGCCCGCGCGCTCCGCCAGCACCGCCATCGCCAGCGCCGACAGCGGCGTTTCCGCCGCCGGACGCCCCACGAAGCCGCAGCCCGCCGCCAGCGCAGGCGCCACCTTGCGCGCGATCATGGCGTTGGGAAAGTTCCACGGCGTGATCGAGGCCACGACCCCGATCGGCTGGCGGATCACGGTGATGCGCTTGTCGGGCTGGTGGCCGGGGATGGTCTCGCCATAGACGCGCTTGGCCTCCTCGCCGAACCATTCGACAAAGGCGGCGCCGTACAGGATCTCGCCCTTGGCCTCGACCAGCGGCTTGCCCATCTCGGCGGTCAGGATCGCGCCCAGGTCGTCGGCGTTGGCCACCATCAGGTCGAACCAGCGGCGCATGACCTGCGCGCGCTCCTTGGCGGTACGCGCGGCCCAGGCGTGGCGGGCGGCCTCGGCGGCGGCGATGGCGCGGGCGGCCTCGGCGCGGCCCATGTCGGCGATCTCGCAGATCACGTCGCCGCGGGCGGGGTTGGTGACCGCAAAGGTGGCCCCGTCATCGGCCGCGACCCATTCGCCGGCGACATAGCCACGCGTCTCCAGCAGGCTGGGGTCCTTGAGCAGGGCCTTGAGATCGGTTGCGGTGTCGAGCATGGTTTCCCTCCTTGCCGATGTGGCTTTTGCCATGGCATGCCCCCGCATGGCGGCGTTGTCCAGCCGCCCGCAGGGGGCGCGATCCCCCGCCGGAGGGCCGATGACCGACGACGATCCCGACACCGCCTATGCCAACGCGCCCTTCATCGCCGATGCGGCCGGGTACCCGCCGCGCTGGGCGGCACAGGCGGCGGCGTTTCGCGCCAGCCTCGGGACCGGCCCTGGCGGGCGGGCGCGCAGCGGGCTGCCCTATGGCCCCGGCGCCCGCCAGACCTTCGATCTGTTCCTGCCCGAGGCGGTCGCGCGCGGGCTGGTGGTGTTCCTCCATGGCGGCTACTGGCGCGCCTTCGGGCCGGGCGACTGGTCGCATCTGGCCGCCGGTGCCGTGGCACGCGGCTGGGCGGTGGCGATGCCCGGCTACACCCTGGCCCCCGAGGCCCGCATCACGGCCATCACCGCCGAAATCGCCACCGCCCTGACCGCGGTGATGGCCGAGGTCCCCGGCGTCCCCGTGGTGCTGACGGGCCATTCGGCGGGCGGGCATCTGGCGGCGCGGATGCTCTGTCCGGATGCGGAACATCGGGGGGCGGTGCGGCTGGCGCGGGTGGTCCCGATCTCGCCGCTGGCGGATCTGCGCCCGCTGCGCGCCACCGCAATGAACGCGGACTTCCGCCTCGACGCCGCCGAGGCCGAGGCCGAGAGCCCCGCGCTGCACCCCGCCCCGGCCGTTCTGGTGCATGTCTGGGTCGGCGGCGACGAGCGTCCGGCATTCCTGTGGCAGGCGCGCACGCTGGCACAGGCCTGGCACGCCCCCCTGACGGTCGAGACCGGGCGCCACCACTTCGACGTGATCGACAGCCTGGCGCGGCCCGATGGGGCGCTGACGGCCGCGCTCCTCGACGGGCTGGGCTGAGGGGCGATGGATGCCGCCGCCCGCGTGGTGCTGGCCGCCGATGCCGTTGCTGATGCCGGTGGCGGGGCTGGGGCCGGGACCGATGGCGATCCCCCGGCGCTGGCGCTCGGCCGCGTGCACGAGGGGTGCGGCCCGGCCCGGCGGACGCTGGCGATCCTTCTGGCGGCGGCGGCGCGTGGCCCGGTGCTGTGGATCGCCCCGGCCCATGCCGCCGAGCGGCTGCACGCCGCCGGGGTGGCCGCCGCCGGGCTCGACCCCGCCCGCCTGACGCTGGTGGACGCCCCCCGCCCCGACGACATCCTCTGGAGCACCGAGACCGCGTTGCGCCACCTCGCCGCCACCGGTGCGGGCGGGATGGTGGTGGCCGACCTTGCCGGCCCGCCGGGGCTGGTCGCGGTGCGGCGGCTGCACCTCGCCGCGGGCGGGGCCGACGGCGGCGGGTCCACCCTGCCGCTGGGCCTGCTGCTGACCCCCGAGGACGGCGGCGCCCAGGGCATCGAGAGCCGCTGGCACTTCGCCCCCGAGCCCAGCCCAGAGCCCAGCCTCGACGCCAGCCCCGACCACAGCCCTGCGCACACCGCCTGGCGGCTGGAACGCCGCCGCGCGCGCGGTGCCGCCCCCGCCGCATGGCGCCTCGAGGCACCGGCGACCGGCCCGCTGCGACGGCACCGCCTCGCCTCTCCCGACCCGGCCTGAGGGCGGGCCTCCACCCCCCGCCGCCCCTGCCGCCGCCGGACAGCCCACAAAGGAAAGGACGCGCCCCGCTGGGGGCGCGTCCTTTCCGTCCGGCAGGGCGCGATGTCAGATCCGCGTCAGGCCGCTTCGTTGTCGCCGATCAGGGCCTGCGCACGGCGCTCGCTTTCCTCGCGCGACAGCGCGACAGAGGTCCGCACGCCCTTGGCCACGAATTCCATCAGCCCCTTCACGACGCGCTCGTTGGGATCGATCCCGGCACAGGTCAGCACCTCGCGGCCATCGCGCGATCGGGCCCAGCGGGCGATCTGTTCCGGCCCGTTGCCATATTTCTTGTCGTCGGCGATGGCGTCGTCCAGGGCCGCAAGAACCACCGCGGCAAACAGCTTGCGCGCGCGGGTGCCCTGCTCGTGGTTGAACGCCGCCCCGTCCACGAAATCAAACATGATGTCGTCCTTGTTCTTGCTCTTGCGTTTTCCGCGTCATGCCTCTTTAAGGATTTTGCGCACGATTCGATATCTGTTTTGCGCAAGCCTGTCATGCACGGAACGCATGGCGCTCTGTGCTCTGCGCCGCGGCGGCGCCCTGCCCGCATGACAAGGCCGCCCGACTTGTGTCCGGTCCATCCGCGGCATATAGGCAGGCGCAATCTTTTCGCAACAGTTTCGCAAGGTCTGGCATGCCCCGTATCAACGGCAACGAAATCCGCCCGAGCAACGTGCTCGAGCATGACGGCGGCCTGTGGGTCGCGGTCAAGGTCAGCCACGTCAAGCCCGGCAAGGGCGGCGCCTTCGCCCAGGTCGAACTCAAGAACCTGCGCGACAATCGCAAGCTCAACGAACGCTTCCGCTCCGAGGACAAGGTGGAGCGCGTGCGCCTCGACCAGAAGGACCAGCAGTTCCTGTTCGAGGCCGACGACATGCTGACCTTCATGGACAGCGAAACCTTCGAGCAGATCGCCCTGCCCGCCGACCTGCTGGGCGACCGCCGCCCGTTCCTGCAGGACGGCATGGTGGTCACGGTCGAATACTACGGCGAGGAAGCCCTCAACGTCACCCTGCCGCAAAAGGTCACCTGCACCATCGCCGAGACCGAGCCGGTGGTGAAGGGCCAGACCGCCGCCAACAGCTACAAGCCCGCGATCCTCGACAACGGCGTGCGCATCACCGTGCCCCCCTTTGTGGGCGAGGGTGAGGCGATCATCGTCAACACCGAAACCTTCGAGTACGTCGAACGCGCCTGACGCCGTCCCGCCGGCCCGACGCGGGCCTGCGGCGCCAGCCGCCGGGGCCGAGGGGGCTCGATGCCCCCGAGGCACCGGTTCCGGCGCACCCCCGCCCGCCTCCCGGACGCCCCCCATCAGGCCGCCGGGCAGAGACATCTCCATCCGCCACCGTGGGTCACCGCGCCGAAATCGGGCCGCGACGGGACGATGGAGACCCCCGCCGCATCGTCGCCATGCGCGCAGGGCGTCCGGCCGCCGCACCCGCGGGCCCGTCCGTACACAGCCCAGCATACAGCACCCGTCAGCGCGGACCCCGTCGACACAGCCCCAACGCGGCTCCGGTCAACGCGCCCCGCGATCCGCGCGCATGGCCCGCGCATAGATGGCCTGCGGCCCCGGCGCGGGCTGCGCGACCACCGCACCGCGCGCGCAGAGCTCGATCAGATGTGCCAGCACATTGCGCTCCGCCGCCGCGACCAGCGCCGGATCCAGCCCCGCATAGACCCGCCCCGTCAGCGTCGCGATATCCTGCGGCTCGGCCTCCAGCGCCGCCAGGATCTGCGCCGCGCGCCCCTCGCGGTGGGCGATCAGCTCGGCCAGGCGCGCGGCCGGGTCGGTCACGGCATCGCCATGCCCGGGATGGAACACCCGCGCCCCCACCCCCTGAAGCCGCCGCAGCGACGCCATGTAGGCCGCCATGTCCCCGTCGGGCGGCGACACCAGCGAAGTGGCCCAGCCCATCACATGATCGCCCGAAAACACCACGTCATCCCACCGCAGGCAGATGTGGTTGCCCATGTGCCCGGGCGTCCACAGCGCCACCAGCCGCCAGCCCGCGCCCTCCAGCACCGCGCTGTCCCCCAGCCGCAGGTCCGGGCGGAACCCCTCGTCGACACCTTCGCCCCCGCCCAGATCGCCCAGCGCCGCCAGCGCCGGGCTGCGCCCCGCCCGCGCATCGCCGAACGCCACGACCGGCGCGCCCCAGCGCGCGGACAGCGGGCGCGCCAGCGGGGAATGATCGCGATGGGCGTGGGTCACGATGACGTGGGTAATGCGCTCGTTCGGCGCCAGCGCGGCCTCCAGCGCGGCCATGTGGGCGCGGTCGTCGGGGCCGGGATCGATCACCGCCACCGCGCCCTCGCCCACGATGTAGCTGTTGGTGCCCGGCCCCGTCAGCCGCCCGGGGTTGGGCGCCAGCACGCGGCGCAGCCCCGGCGCGAGGCGCTCCGCCTCAGCCACGCAACCGCTCCCACATGGCATAGTCGGCCGCGGCATGCCGGCGCAGCCGCGCCACCGTATCGGGCTCGATCTCCAGCGCCGCATCGGGCGAGACGTTCAGCCGCGGCAGCGTGATCCCGCAATCCAGCCGATCCTCGAGGAACGCCACGAAACGGTCGATATCCTCATAGGCAAAGACCCGGTCCACCCCGCCGTCGGGGCCCTTCAGGAACGCCGCCTGGCTGCCGACATCGGCGTGCGGCGGCACCGGATCGGCCATGTGATCGCGCACGAAGCGGTCAAAGCCCAGACCCTGGGCGGCGCCGTCGGCGTCCGGCCCCTCCTCGCCCTGGCGAAAGCGGTACCAGCTTGCCAGCCAGTCCTGCGGCTCGCGCATCAGGGCGACGGTGGTGAACTCCGCACCGGCCGAAGCGCGCAGGAACGGCCCCACGAAGCGGCGATAGCGTGCGGCATCGGTGTGCTTGGCCGCCGGCGGGCGCAGGATCGAGAAGCTCGACAACCCGTCGAGCGCCGCCTCGATCGCCGTGGAGCCGGTCTTGGGCGTCGCCAGAAACACCAGCCGCTGGTCCCAGAACACGAGCATGCGGTCCCTCCCGTTGCCGGCGCGGCATAATCCCCGCGCCCGGCGGCGTAAACCAGACCTTAACGAATTTCATAAAATGCTGACCAAAGGGACAAGGCGGTTGCAATGTTCTGTTTTTGGACCCAAGGTTCGGCGGAACAGGACACGAACACACGCCGGGGCCGCCGCCCGGGTGGCCCGATTGCCGCGACGGCGCGGCTGTGCAACAAGGACCAAGGCGATGGCAACCGCAAAGCTTCTGGACATGACCGACAAGCGACAGAGCGACAGGCAGAAGGCGCTCGATTCGGCGCTGGCGCAAATCGAACGGCAATTCGGCAAGGGCTCGATCATGCGCCTGGGCGCCGGTCAGGCCGTGGCCGAGATCGAGGCGGTCTCCACCGGCTCGCTGGGCCTCGACATCGCGCTGGGGATCGGCGGGCTGCCCAAGGGCCGCATCATCGAGATCTACGGGCCCGAAAGCTCGGGCAAGACCACGCTGGCGCTGCACGCGGTGGCCGAGGAGCAGAAGAAGGGCGGCATCTGCGCCTTCGTGGATGCCGAACACGCCCTTGATCCGGGATACGCGCGCAAGCTGGGCGTGGAGCTGGAGGATCTGCTGATCTCGCAGCCCGACACCGGCGAACAGGCGCTGGAGATCGTGGACACGCTGGTGCGCTCGGGGGCGGTCAGCATGGTGGTGGTCGATTCGGTCGCGGCCCTCACCCCCAAGGCCGAGATCGAGGGCGACATGGGCGACGCCACCGTCGGCGCCCAGGCCCGCCTGATGAGCCAGGCGATGCGCAAGCTCACCGGCTCCATCCACCGGTCCAACTGCATGGTTGTGTTCATCAACCAGATCCGCATGAAGATCGGGGTGATGTTCGGCTCGCCAGAGACGACGACCGGCGGCAACGCGCTGAAATTCTACGCCTCCGTGCGCCTCGACATCCGCCGCATCGGATCGATCAAGGACCGGGACGAGGTCGTGGGCAACGCCACCCGCGTCAAGGTCGTCAAGAACAAGGTCGCCCCGCCGTTCAAGCAGGTCGAGTTCGACATCATGTACGGGGAGGGGATCTCCAAGACCGGCGAGCTGATCGACCTCGGCGTCAAGGCCGGCGTGGTGGAGAAGTCCGGCTCCTGGTACTCCTTCGGGGATGAGCGGATCGGTCAGGGCCGCGAGAATGCCAAGAGCTTCCTCAAGGCCAACCCCACCGTCGCCGCCGACATCGAAGAGCGTATCCGCTCGGCCCACGGCCTCGACCTGACGATGCCGGCGGGCGAGGACGACCCCGACCTGACGGAAAGCTGACAGGTGCCCCCCGGCCCCTGAGGGCCGGGGTTCGCCTGCGCGGCGGGCTTTGGTGCCGCCGCGCGCCGCGCCAGCCCGGACGGGGGCTTCCCTCGGCGGGGCGCGGGGCCTATCCTGTGGGTTCTTCACAACGGATCGGACCATGGCGCGCCCCATCATCGGCATCATCGGCAACAGCCACCTGATCAACGATCAGTACCCCGCGCACGCCTGCGGCCGGATGAACTCCGAGGCGGTGGCCGAGGTCGCGGGATGCCTGCCTCTGATGGTCCCCGCCGATCCCCGCCTGGCCCCGGTGACCGAGCTTCTGGAGGTCTGCGCGGGGTTCCTGTTCACCGGCGGGCGCCCCAACGTCCACCCCGAGGAGTACGGCGAGGATGCCACCGAGGCGCACGGCGCCTTCGACCGGGCGCGCGATGCCGTGGCGCTGCCGCTGATCCGCGCCTGCGTGGAGCGCGGCCAGCCCTTCTTCGGCGTCTGCCGCGGCTTTCAGGAGGTCAACGTGGCGATGGGCGGCACGCTCTACCCCGAGATCCGGGACCTGCCGGGGCGCATGAACCACCGCATGCCCCCCGACGGCACGCTGGAGGAGAAGTTCGCCCTGCGCCACCCCGTCCGGTTCACGCCCGGCGGCACCTTCCACCGCCTGCTCGGCAGCGAGGAGGTGATGACCAACACCCTGCACGGCCAGGGCATCAAGACCCCCGGCGCCCGCATCCGCATCGAGGGCCACGCCCCCGACGGCACCCCCGAGGCGCTGGTGGTGGACGGCGCGCCGGGCTTTACCCTGTCGGTCCAGTGGCACCCCGAGTGGAACGCCGCCGCCGACCCGGTCTCGCGCCCGCTGTTCGAAGCGTTCGGTGCCGCCGCCCACGCCTGGGCCGAAGGCCGCCGCCTGCGCCCGGCGCGCAGCGCCTGAGCCGACCTCAGACCAGCCCGGCGAACAGCGTCGACAGCCGCGCGCCCTCGTCCGCCAGCCCCCAGGGCGGGTTGACCACGAACAGCCCGCTGCCGATCATGCGGTGGCCGGGACGGGCGGGCGCAAAGCGCACCTCGTGACGCAGCGCATCGGGAAACCCCCGCTCCAGCGCCGCCAGCATCGCGGCATGCGGCGACTGCGTCAGGATCGGATACCACAGCACCAGGACCCCCACCGCCCACCTGCGATGGATCGCGGCCAGGAACGGCGCCATCGCGGCGTAATCCGCCGCCCCCTCGTAGCTGGGATCGACCAGCATCAGCCCGCGCCGGGGCTGCGGCGGGCACAGCGCCCGCGCCATCGCCAGCCCGCACCCCTCCACGATCCGCAGATCCGCCCGTCCGCCCAGCGCCGCCTGCAAGGCCGCATGCTCGGCCGGGTGGCGCTCGGCCAGCTGTATCCGGTCGCCCGGGCGCAGCAGCGCCGCCGCCAGCGCGGGCGATCCGGGATAGGCCGAGGGCCCGTGCCCGGCGCGCACCTGCGCCAGCGCGCGCCTGTAGGGATGGTCGGGGGCGAACCAGCCGCGCGCCTCGGCCAGGGCGATGCCGGCGGCGGCCTCGCCGGTGCGGCGGGCCTCCGGGGCAGACAGATCATACAGCCCCCGTCCCGCGTGCGTCTCGAGATAGCTGAGCGGCTTGTCCTTGTGCGTCAGGTAATCGAGCATCCACGCCACCGCGGCGTGCTTGTGCACGTCGGCGCGGTTGCCCGCATGATACAGGTGCTGATAGCCGAGCATCCCGCCTCCTAGCCCCCCCGGCTGCGTCCGGCAAGGCGCCGCTTGCCGACCCTGCGGCGGCGGGCTAGGGACGGCGCATGTCCGCCCCCCCTGCCCCCGCGCGCCCCTCCGAGGGCTACGGCACCCACGCGCGCAAGGTGCTGGGCCTCGGGCTGCCGCTGATCGGCAGCCATCTGGCGCAGATGGCGCTCCAGGTCACCGACGCGATCATGCTGGGCTGGTACTCCGTCGAGGCGCTGGCGGCGGGTGTGCTTGGCTCCACCATCTTCTTCACCTTCCTGATGATGGGGTCGGGCTTTGCCTGGGCGGTGATGCCGATGGTGGCCCATGCCGCCGCCGCCGGCGACGAGACCGCGCTGCGCCGCACCACCCGCATGGGGCTGTGGCTGTCGCTGGCCTTTGCCGCGCTGGTGCTGCCGGGGATGTGGTTCTCGGGCCCGATCCTGCGCGCACTGGGCCAGGAGGCCGCGCTGGCGGCGCTGACGCAGGACTATCTGCGGATCGCGGGATTCGGGCTGATCCCCGCGCTGCTGGTGATGGTGCTGAAAAGCCACCTCGCGGCGCTGGAGCGCACCCGGATGGTGCTGGCGGTCACGGTGGCCGCGGCGGTGGTCAACGTCGGCGTGAACTGGGTGTTCATCTTCGGCAATCTGGGTGCGCCGGAGCTGGGCGTGCGCGGGGCGGCGATCGCGTCGGTCGCGGTGGCGATGGTGTCGCTGGGGGCGCTGGCGCTGCATGCGGCGCTGGCGCCGGGGCTGCGCCAGCATGCGCTGTTCGTGCGGCTGTGGCGGCCCGATGTGGTGGCCCTGCGCCAGGTGTTCCGGCTGGGCTGGCCGATCGGTCTGACGAACCTGGCCGAGTCGGGGCTGTTCACCGCCTCGTCGCTGCTGATGGGCTGGATCGGCACGCTGGAGCTGGCGGCGCACGGGATCGCGCTGCAGATCATGTCGGTGCTGTTCATGGTGCAGATGGGCCTGTCGAACGCCGCCACCGTGCGGGCGGGGCGCGCGCTGGGGGCGGGCGACGGTCCGGGGCTGCG
>NZ_NHSD01000256.1 GCF_016653255.1 Rhodobaculum claviforme | reverse complement strand
GTCCATCCAGCGGACTTCATCAGGGCGCGCGGCACCTCATGCCGCAAACGAGACGCCGTATACATGGCCGCGACCGACCAAGTGCCAGACGACCAAACAAAGCTCTTGCCAAGGCGCCATCCATACACGGTTCGAGCACAATGGCGAGCGCTGCGGCGCCACGCGCGGCAATGGCATCATGGCACCTGCGGGTGTCGAATGCGCCGTCGGCGGTGACGCTGGCGATCTCCTGCTCGGGAGGGATCTGATCGAGCAGCGCGGGCAGCATGGGCGCGTCGCCCACGTCGCTGGTGGTGAACTCGGCCGCACGGATCTCCAGTGTTTTCTCGTCAATTCCGATGTGGATCTTGCGCCAGACGCGCCGTTTGCGGCCACCATGCTTGCGGGCGTTCCGTTCGTCGGGAAAACGGTCCACCGGACCGTTTCCTGATCCTCCTCACCCTTCGCCCTCGACCTTGATCCCGGTGCTGTCGACCAGCAGGTGCAGCGGGCCGTCCGAGCCGCGGTAGGGAATGTTCACCTTCAGGGTCTTCTGCCGCCGCGACAGCGTGCTGAAGTCGGGCACAGCCCAGTTCAGGCCGATCAGGCGCAAGAGGCTCTCCACGAACCCGGTCGTCTGCCTGAGCGCCATGCCGAACAGCACCTTCATCGTCAGACAGGTCTGGATAGCGGCGTCGCTGTAGTCGGGCTGCCTTCCTCGCTTCCCCGTGGGCGCAGCCTGCCAGGTCATGGCGGGGTCGAACCAGATCGTCAGCGAGCCGCGGCGCTTGAGCGCTTCGTTGTAGCTCGGCCAGTTCCGGGTCTTGTAGGCGGGCGACGTCGGTCTGCTCATAACCCTAGCTACCACGCTGGAGTCACAGACTGAATCCCCTCAGACCATTTGTACAACATGTGTAACCGCCCCATGCGCAAGAGGGTTGTTGGAGCGGGCTCTGGCGCGTCGTCGGGTGCTGACATGTGTCCGGCCTCCGTTGCGGCCATCTCCATGCCGCGGGCCCGTATGGTGTCCGCAGGTCGGGTCCAGATCAAAGCCGCGTGCTCGATGGCACTCTGTTGCACCCTGGGTGTCCCGATCCCGTCTCACGACCGTTGCGCCAAACCTCTCCTTGCCCTCTTCCGCTCCGACGTCCTCGCGACCAGTGACGGCTTACGCCGCCGATGCCGGAGACTGGTAGACGCCGCCCCGGGCCATCAGGGCCCAGACGATCCGCGCCATCTTGTTCGCCAGCGCCACCCGCACCAGCATCGGCGGCTTGCGCGTCAGCATCCCGCCCAGCCAAGTGCCCGGCTGGGCCGCGGCATGGACATGCCGTTTGATGATGACGCTGTTCGCGCCAATGATCAGCAGCCGTCGCAGCGACCGCTCGCCCATCTTCGTCGTGGCCCCGAGACGCTGCTTGCCGCCGGTGGAATGCTGGCGGGGCGTCAGGCCCAGCCACGCGGCGAAGTCGCGCGCCTTGCGGAAGGTCTCGGGCGGCGGGGCCAGGACCGCGATGGCCGTGGCGATCAGGGGGCCGATGCCGGGCACGGTCATCAGCCGGCGCGCCACCTCGTTCTCCTTGGCCCGGCGGGCGATCTCGGCATCGAGCTTCCCGATCTCCGTCTCCAGATGGGTGAGCGCCCCGACCAGCACCTTCAACGTGGCGATCGCATCGGCGGGCAGCCCGCTCTCAGGGTCCTCGACGATGGCGATCAATCGCGCGGCGTTGGCTGCCCCCTGCGGCACGATCTGGCCGAACTCGCCGAGGTGGCCGCGCAACGCATTGATCGCCCGGGTTCGCTGCCGGATCAGCAGCTCGCGGACCCGGAACGCCATTGCCGCTCCCTGCGTCTCCTCGCTCTTCACGGGCACGAACCGCATCGTCGGACGCTGGGCTGCTTCGCAGATAGCCTCGGCATCGGCCGCGTCATTCTTCTGGCGCTTCACGAATGGCTTGACATAAGCGGGCGGGATCAGCCGCACCTCATGACCCAGCTTGCCGATCTCGCGACCCCAGAAGTGGGCGCCGCCGCAGGCTTCCATCGCCACCACGCACGGCGCCAGGCGGCCAAAGAAATCCAGTACCTGATCCCGTCTCAGCTTCTTGCGCAGCACCGCCCGCCCCGAGGCGTCGGCGCCGTGCGCCTGGAACACATTCTTCGCCAGGTCGAGCCCGACCGTGATAATCTCCGACATGACCGCTCCCCTCTGTGGATCTTCGCAAACCCACCTTGGCACATCGATGCCGTCGGGGGGCGGTCACATCATCAGAGCCCCTTTTGGACGCCTATACGGGGTCCCGGTTCAATGCTGATTGACAGACGCCTGGGAGCGCCTGTTCGACCGGGCCGACAAGGAGACCCGGACAACGATGTTGTTCCTGATGGTCCTTCAGGAGATTTACACGGGTCACAGCAAGCTTTCGGAGGAGGAAATCGACGCCATCGACATCGAAGCCCCCGACCAGATCCCGAACTGCATAGCCACGATCCTCCGTCAGTCACGCCCCGAGCTCTTCCGCCCGGAACCCGCGAACCTTTCCACGATGCCCTTCAGGGCGGGAGCCCGGCCGGGACGAAACGATCGCTGCTCCTGTGGGTCAGGACGAAAGTACAAGCAGTGCTGCGGTCGGCACTGAGCTTCTTCTGCCCTTCTTGGCCCCACTCTGTCCTTATTCGACCGGGTCATGCTGCAGTGCAGGGGCCAGATTGGCAACAACACTCAGGGCCCCGGTCACCAGCTTCTCGCGATCGTCGGCTTTGCGGGACCTTGCGGACGTTCGAGCCTCCACACGACGCCCCTTCGCGGTCGCAGCATGATCGACCTGGAGGGCGGAAAGCCGACCGATGCGGGTACGGCAGCATGGTAGTGACGTCGGGCTGAAGCAGCCATTCGCCGAAACCGCACGGTTCATGCAGTCGGCCCGGGTTGCGAAAGCTTACGTCCCACCATCTCGGTTGGCTGCATTACTCCACATAGCCTGCTGGCCTTCGCCGGCTTCTCCGGGATCGTCAAGCTGAAGTGAACCGTCCGCGACCACGACGCAGGATGATCCCGAAATGCCGCATCGCCTCCGACCGGTCCGCCGCGGACGGCCGCGGGGCAGGCCTGAACGGAGCAGGATGCAACCGATGTCCTGCGCGCCGAGCAACGGAGCGAGCTGCCCCGAATGGTCCGTGTGACCGCGGCACGTTTTCGGAACATCTTCGTGCCGTCAGGCATTCTCTCCGGCATTTCCAGTTTTGCGATCGGGTTTTCCGGCGGTACGAATGTCAAGACACCGACAGACTCCCAATGCAAACCCTGTCAGGTTTCCGTCCTGAGGGGTCTGCGCGGCAGCATCCGAGGCGCCGGAAATGTCGGGGGAGGTTTCTTTGGTCAGTTTCCGCGCGGCATCATGCCGCTGACCGGAACAGGGTCGGCGATCTTCTGGGGGTGGCCCGGGGCGGATGCTGCGTTTCCGCGGAGCGTGCAGTGGGACTAGGGTCGGCGCCGTGACCGCGGCGCCCCGACGGCGCCTGCGGTGAACCTGAAGGCGCGGCTTCACGGGAGAAGGACGGGATGCGCAAGAATGTGATGGTGCTGGCTCTGGCCTTGATGGTCGGGACAGGCGGGGGATCGGCCGTTTCCGCCGAGACGCCCGAGGCCGAAGAGGTGATCGAGTCCAAGGCATACACCCCGCGGATGACCTTCACCAACGCCAGCGGCGGCGAAGTGGTCTTCTACGGCCAGTTCAACCCGGCCTTCCAGTCCTTCGACGACGGGGTGGGAACCACGAGCGGCCTTGTCGACAACGGCAACTGGAACTCGCGCCTCGGCTTCCGCTTCGAGACCGGCCTCGGGCTGCGCAGCAGTGCGCGGATCTCGCAGGAGGCACGCCGACCCGACTGGATCAACTGGCAACGCACGTCGCTGCGCTGGGTCGAAGTGGCCTGGGACACGCGCCATGGCTCGTTGTCCGCCGGGCAGGGCAGCACCGCTTCGGACGGCACGGCGAGCCTCGACGACTCCTTCACCTTCCACGCCGGCGCCGCCGTTTCCTCGGACGGGTTCAGCTCGTTCCGGTTCCGCGACAGCACCGGTGCGCTCACCGACATCCCATCGGCGCGGTCAACGACACCTTCGGCGGCAACCGGCGGTTCCGCATCCGCTGCGACACGCCCAGCTACGCGGGCTTCGTCTTCTCCACCTCCTACGGCCGCGAGGTGCTGAACTCGGCCGACAAGCGCCGCTTCCACGACATCGCCGTCCGCTGGAACGGCGACTTCGGCGACGTCTCGGTCCAGACCGCCGCCAGCTATGGCTGGGACCACGACCCCGACGCCCCGAACGAACGCCGCGTCGTCGCCGCGGCGTCGCTGTTTCACAACCCCACCGGGCTGAACCTGTCGCTGGGGGCCAGTTCGCGCATCGACGGGCCGAAGCAGGTCTACATCCGGGCCGGCTGGCGGACCGACCTTTTCGACGTCGACACCACCTCGCTCTCGGTCGACTGGTTCCGCGGCTGCGACTTCGTCACCGACGGCTCGCGGACCAAGAGTTACGGCCTCTATGCCGTGCAGAGCTTCGACGCCCTGTCGCTGGACGTCTATACCGACTGGCGGCGCTTCATCTGCAGCGACCGGACCCCGACGCGCTATCAGAACGCCAACGGCGTCCTGCTGGGTGCGCGCTGGTTCTTCTGAAGCTTCAACGTATGTGACCTGGGAAGGATCGAAACAGATGGCAGCAGACCTGGAGATGGAACTCGAAGAGCGGCTGGTCCGTTATGCGGCGGTCGACACCCAGAGCGACGCGGACTCGCCGACGCAGCCAAGCACCGCTTCGCAACTGGATCTCCAGCGGCTGCTCGTCGAGGAACTGCGGGCAATCGGCGCCGCGGATGTCGTCCTGACCGATTACGGCACGGTGCTGGCGACGATCCCGGCCACCGTCGACGAAGACGTGCCGGTGGTGGGCCTGGTCGCCCATGTCGATACCGCGCCGGGCTTCCATGCAAGCGGCGTCAAGCCGGTCGTCCATCGCAACTACGACGGCGGCGCCATCACCTTTGCCGACGCCCCGTCACTGGTCCTGTCTCCCGAGGTTTCACCGCCGCTCGCCGGCAAGATCGGCCATGACATCATCACTGCCAGCGGCACGACGCTGCTGGGCGCCGACGACAAGGCGGGCGTCGCCATCATCATGACCGCGGCGCGGCACCTTCTGTCGAACCCAGGCATCCCCCATGGCCGTATCCGCATCGCCTTCACCCCGGACGAGGAGATCGGGCGGGGCGTTGACCCAAGGCTGCCGGCCGACCTCGGCGCGGACTTCGCCTATACCTTCGACGGCGCCAGCCCGGGCGACATCGAGGCCGAGAGCTTCTCGGCGGATCAGGCCGTCGTCACCGTCACCGGCGTGTCGATTCATCCCGGCTGGGCGAAGGGCAAGCTGGTCAACGCGCTTCATCTGGCGGCAAAGATCGTGCAGACGTTGCCCCACGCAACCCAGACCCCAGAAGTAACGGAGGGGCGCGAGGGTTTCCTGCATGTCCACACCCTCAACGGCACCGCGGCCCGGGCCGAGGTGCGGATCATCCTGCGCGATTTCGAGCTCGACGGGCTGGCCGCGCAGGGCGACATGCTGCGACGGGTCTGCGACGCCGTGGCCGCGACCGAGCCGCGGGCGTCGATCACCTGCGAGATCACGACGCAATATCGCAACATGCGCTACTGGCTCGAGGACAACCCCGGGCCGGTCGAACTGGCCCGGGCGGCGTATCGAGACCTCGGCCTCGAACCCGTCGAGGTGCCGATCCGTGGCGGCACCGACGGGTCGCGCCTCACCGAACTCGGCGTGCCGACACCGAACCTGTTCACCGGCATGCAGGCGATTCACGGGCCGCTGGAATGGGTCAGCGTCCAGGACATGGCGGCCGCGACCAAAGTCTGCCTGAGGCTCGTGGAGCGCGTGGCCAAGCGGGAGCAGATGGCGACATAGCTCCTTCCCTGCGCGGCATCGCGGTGCGATCCGCCGCTTCTCCATCCCGCCTGCACCGCCACCCAACGACTGAAGGAACACCCCATGAGCAACGCAAGCCGCCACCTCGACGTCGCCTCGGCCGAAGACTATCTGCTGCGCTACCTCGCCATCGAAGGCGTGACGGGCGAGGAAAGGCAGATCGCCGAGGCGATCCGTGACGATCTGATCGCCCTGGGCGTGCCGGCCGACGCCATCCGCTTCGACGATGTTGCCGCGCGCATTCCGCTGCCCACCCAGACCGGAAACCTGATCGTCGACCTGCCCGGCACCCGGCCCGGGCCCAGGCTGCTGTTCTCGACCCATCTCGACACAGTGCCGCTTTGCGCCGGCGCCAAACCCCGGCGCGAGGGCGACCGGGTCGTCGGCGATGGCACGACCGCACTGGGCGGCGACAATCGCACCGGCTGCGCCCTGCTTGTGGCGCTGGTTGAAACGCTGTTGAAGCACGACCTGCCGCATCCGCCGATCACCCTTCTGTTCACGGTGCGCGAGGAAAGCGGGCTGCATGGCGCGCGCGAACTGGATCCTAAGGATCTTTCGGGGGCGGCGATGTGCTTCAATGTCGACGGACGGCTTGCGTCGGAGCTCATCATCGGCGCGGTCGGCCAGGAGAACTGGGAAGTCGAGATCACCGGCAAGGCCTCGCATGCCGGCGTGGCGCCGGAAAAGGGTATCTCGGCCACCCTGGTGGGCGCGCTGGGTCTTGCCGAGACGCGCGCGACGGGCTGGTTCGGCAAGGTCGAACGTCCCGAGGGGCACGGCACCAGCAACGTCGGCATCTTCGGCGGGCGCAACGGGGCGGCGGCGGGCGATGCCACGAACGTCGTCACCGACTATGCCTGGCTCAGGGGAGAGGCGCGCAGCCCCAGCGAGGCGTTCACCGCCAGCATCACCGCCGGCATCCGCGCCGCTTTCGAGGCCGCCCGCTCCCAAGTGACCGACAGCGAAGGCGGCATGGCGGAGATCGCGTTCTCCAACGCAAAGGCTTACCCGCCCTTCAACCTCGACAAGGGCAGCCCGGCCGTCAGCCACGCCGTGAAGGCCGTGCAGGCGATCGGGCTGGAGCCGACGTTCGTCTTTTCCAACGGCGGGCTGGATGCCAACTGGTTGGACAAGCATGGCGTGCCCACCGTCACCATCGGCGCAGGCCAGTACGAGATCCACACGATCAAGGAGTACGTCCACCTGCCCGAGTTTGCGCAGGGGTGCCGACTGGCCATCGAACTGGCCACGCTCTGAGAGTCGACGCGGCCCGGACACGGCGCAGCGCACCTGCGGCAGCGCCCTGAGCAGCGCGCTGCCGGGATTGCGAGCCGCGCCGTGTGACTGCCCGGGGGGCGCTGCCGGCACATCGTCGAGGCGAAGGCCCCCTCGACCACCCGGCCGCGTCGCGAAACCAGGCAGACAGCCGAAGCGGCCCTGCCATGGCCACAAGCTGGAGACGGGTTTCACCTCCCGTGCAGCACCCACAGGAATTGGGAGCGGGCGCGGGCGAACCACGCGGGGGGCGCAGTTCGGCAATGCGGGATCGAGGCGCGCCATCCGGCCTCGCGCCCGTGCGGTTATGCCAAGCCCGTCCCTTTGCCAATCTCTTTGTTCAGACGGCAGAACTGGCAGCCGAGCGCCGCTGAAGGGCGAGAATGGTTCTCCTTACACCAAGGGCGAAGGTCCGCTTTGGGTCGACCACAATGCCGCACCTGCGAAGGCGTCTTCAATGCCGTGGCCTGCCTGAATGTCGCCGATGGGCTCACAGCGGTCCCCCATGACGGAACCTCCTTTCAGGTGGTGCACACTCGCGCAGGGTCGGCCAGACCGACCTTGGACAGGTCAGGGGTGCATCCAAATCTGGATAACCCCCAAGTCTGAGGGCATCGTCGTCCCCCACTGGGAGAAGATCACCCCGGCGTCTCGCCAGGGCCGTAGCGACCCGCGCAGCCGGGGACTTCACCGCCCGCCCTTCCCTTCCCTGCCAGGCGCCGTGTTCGCCGCTGTGCGAGGCGCTGCGCGCCTGCCTGGCGATTCCTGCGCGCATCTTACGCTCGGCCAAGACCTGCTCCGCGATCAAGGGCACCATGTCGGGGTCGTTGAGCATCGCCACGGGGTGGGGCGGGGCATGCCCCTCCAACTCCTGCCAGCGGTCCACCACACGGGCGGTGAACTCGGGCGAGAGTTGCGCGACCACGATGTAGGTGTCGCGCTGGCCGAGGTGGTAGGTGGTCGCGGTGTGCTTCCGGCCGTGCGAGGTCTCGATTTGATCTTCCACCACTGGTAGGACTTCGATCACGCCCCGCTCGACCAGCCGCTCGACGGTGCGCTTCACGCTATCGTGCCGCTTCTCCACCAGTTCCGCGATCTCGCGCGAGGACATGGTTATGGCCTGCGCCTCCAGTTCCTGCCATCGGTCCACCACGCGGGCGGTGAACTCAGGCGAGAGCTGCGCGATCACGATGTAGGTGTCGCGCTGGCCGAGGTGATAGACAGATGTGGCGCGCGCGCAGCCCATCGTGTCGAAGTCTTGTTCGACCGCCGTTGGCGGTTGGACAATCAAGCCCCGCTCATCGATGCGCTTGACGCATCGGCCAGGATTCCGATGGCGCGCTTCACGCTTCCACAGCTTGTGGAAACGCGTCCCACCCGCCGTGTTCTGCACCTGACACAAAGTGCCGCCAAGAGTGACGGCTGTCAGCTCTGCGGGACCTTGCGGACGTTCGAGCATCCACTCGATGATCCTTCGCCGCTGCAGCATCACCGACATGGAGGGCGGAAAGCCGACTGATGCAGGTGCGGCAGCGCAGTCGCCGCATCCGGCCCCGCCGTCGCCTGCGTGATGAGTGCGCGCCGACGAGGCTTGGCCTCCGTCGCGCCCAAGCACCCCGTGTTCTTGCCGTTCACGCTCCATTGCTCTTCATCAAGGGAATGGCGCTCCGGGCTGTCTCAGGAAACCGTGCCCCAGCCCAATGGGAGCCGGTGACGTACTCGACGGACGCATGCATGCGGCGCACGCCTGCACCATGGGTGCGGGAGAGTTGCGGGGGCTTCTGGAGTCGCGCGAGAGGGTCGAGGGCGATACGGGGGCTGGGAGCTTGGCCCTTTGCGTGCAGCCGCATCGGATCGGGCGCGGCGTCCTCAAGGCGACGCGCGGGTGGTCACTCTGCGCTCAGGGTTGACTCGGGCGGCATGCGGTGTGCACGCTCACGTCGAAATGCTGCGGTGCAGCGATTCCGGAGGCAGGCATGGCGACATCCCCCGAGCCGCACCGCAGCCGCGACGGCCGGCTGCTGATCGACCTCGCGCTGCAGGGCGGGGGAGCGCATGGCGCCTTCACCTGGGGCGTACTGGACCGCATCCTCGAGGAGGACTGGCTGGAGATCGAGGGGATCTCGGGCACCTCGGCCGGAGCGATGAACGGGGCGGTGCTGGCGATGGGGTTGGCCACGGGCGACCGCAGCACGGCGCGCGAGCTGCTCACGGCCTTCTGGCGCAAGACCTCGGAGGCGGCGCGCTTCAGCCCGTTCCAGCGTGGCCCGCTGGAGCGGCTGACGGGGAGCTGGTCGCTGGACAACGCGCCCGCATTCATCACCATGGACCTGATGGCGCGGCTGATCTCGCCCTATTCCCTTGGGGGATTTGCCGGCAACCCGCTGCGGGACCTGCTGTGCGAGCTGATCGACTTCGAGCGTCTGGCCACGGGCCCTGTGAAGCTGTTCGTCACCGCCACCAATGTCCACACCGGGCAGGGCCGGGTGTTCCGCCGCGACGAGGTGACGGTGGACGCACTGCTGGCCTCGGCCTGCCTGCCGTCAATGTTCCAGGCGGTGGAGATCGACGGCATCCCCTACTGGGACGGCGGCTATTTCGGCAACCCGACGATGACGCCGCTGGTGCGGGAGTGCGAGAGCAACGACACATTCCTCATCCAGATCAACCCCGTGGTCCGCCCCGAGACGCCCCGCACCGCGCGCGAGATCGCGAGCCGCCTCAACGAGATCTCCTTCAACGCGCCGCTGCTGAAGGAGCTGCGTATGATGGCGATGATGCGCCGCGTGGCCGACCCCGGTCACCCGGAGGCGAAGGCGCTGGCCGAGATGCGGCTGCACCGGATTACCTCGGACCTGATGGTGACGCTGGGCCATTCGTCCAAGCTGAACGCCGAATGGCCGTTCCTGCAGATGCTGTTCGAGGCCGGACGCACCGCCGCCATCGAGTTCGGCCGGGCGCACATCAATGACGTGGGCGTGCGCTCGACCTTCGACATCGACAGCCTGCTCGAGGGGACTTGAGCCATGCTAACCCCCCTTACGATCGGGCTGCTGGGCATCCTTGCGGCGCTGACGGTGCTGATGGTTCTGGCGTTCCGGGGCTGGACGATCCTGCTTCTGGCACCGCTGGCGGCGATGGTGGCGGCGGCGTTTTCGGGCGAGCCGTTGCTGGCGCACTGGACGCAGACCTTCATGCCCTCGGCCGCGGGGTTCGTGGCGCAGTTCTTTCCGCTGTTCCTGCTGGGCGCGCTGTTCGGCAAGCTGATGGACGATTCCGGCTCGGTGGACAGCATCGCCGACTGGATGACCCGCAGCCTTGGGCCGCAGCGCGCGGTGCTGGCGGTGGTGCTGGCGGGGGCGATGGTGACCTATGGCGGCGTCAGCCTGTTCGTGGCCTTCTTCGTGATCGCGCCCATGGGGCTTGCGCTGTTCCGGGCCGCTGCGATCCCGCGGCGGCTGTTGCCGGCGGCAGTGGCACTGGGGACGACCACCTTCACGATGTCGGCGTTGCCGGGCACGCCGGCGATCCAGAACGCGATTCCGATGCCGTTCTTCGGCACGACGCCCTTTGCGGCGCCGGGGCTGGGGATCGTCGCGTCCGCGGTGATGCTGGGCTTCGGGCTGTGGTGGCTGACGCTGCGGGTGGCCCGGGCGCGCGCGGCGGGCGAGGGCTTCGGCGGCGATGACCAGCCGCCCACCGACGAGGTGGCCCTGCGCGAGCTGGCGAGCACCGCGCGCGAGTTCGACCCGGCCGAGATGGAGCGCGGCCAGCGCAGCCCGGGCCGGCCGCCGGTGGCTCTGGCGCTGCTGCCGCTGGTGCTGGTGGTGGCGGTGAACCTGGCGATGTCGCAGTTCATCCTGCCCGCGCTCGACTTCGACTTCCTGGCCGAGCCGCAATGGGGCGGGACCGGGCTGTCGGGCGTGGGTGGCGTGTGGTCGGTGGCAACCGCGCTTCTGGTGGCGATTCTGGTGCTGGTGGGGACCAACATCCACCGTTTCCCGGCGCTGCGCGACAGCGTGGACGCGGGCGCCACGGCCGCGGTGCTGCCGGTGCTCAGCGTGGCAAGCCTCGTGGGCTTCGGCGCGGTGGTGGCGGCATTGCCGGCGTTCGAGGCGGTGCGCGAGTGGGTGCTGGGCATCGGCGGCGGCCCGCTAGTGTCGCTGGCCACGGCCACGACGATCCTTGCGGCCCTGACCGGCTCGGCCTCGGGGGGGATGATGATCGCGTTGCAGGCGCTGGGCGGCACCTTCATGGAGATCGCCGCCGTGACCGGGCTCGATCCCTCGTTGATGCATCGCGTCACGGTGATCGCCTCGGGCACGCTGGACATGCTGCCGCACAACGGGGCGGTGGTGACGATGCTCGCGGTCTGCGGCTGCACCCACCGCGAGAGCTACCTCGACATCGTCATGACCGGCGTGGTCAGCGCGCTGCTGGCGTTGATCGTGGTGATCGGGCTGGGGACGGTGTTCGGGTCGTTCTGAGCGCGACTGCGCCCGTCAGCGGCCTTCACCGTTATGGGGTGTGGCGCTTGTGGAGCGGAAATTCTCGGGCGGCGGTCCACTGGCCGGGCGAGATGGCCTGGGTCAGTCGCACGAGTGGGTGCGGGCGATGGGGCGGAATGGCATGTCAGAGACCGTTCTCGTCGGCCAGCGTGAACAGCCGCTGGCAGAAGCCGGATCCAGCCGGCCCCGCGGCCGTCAACGTCCACTCCGTGAACCGCGTCGGAAAGCCCTGCGGCGTGATCTGTCCCGACGAGGCGATGCTGATCGGGAGATCGCAGCCGAAGGCGAACATCCCTTGGGCCACCAGCGCGGCGAAGGAGGCGCCTACGGCGCAGCCGACCAGCCCGATCCCGTGCCCGCCCAGATCGAACACCCATATCTCGGTGTGGTAGCAGACCCATCCTTCATGCCGCCGCGCGCGCCCCGCGCATGGTGCGGGTCCAGTCGGTGTGGGGGCCGATGACAGCCCTCCCGATCGGCGCGTGCCGGCGGGGCGGCGGGATCAGTCGGCGGGCTGGAAGGCAAAGGGCGCGGCCGGCTCGAAGGCGGCGGAGACATCGCCCGACAGCACGCGCTCCATGTCCAGCCCGAGGTCGAGCTTCAACACCTCGGCACCTTCCGAGAAGTCGAGAGTGTCGAGGTCCACCCAGAAGACGCTGGGCGAGATCACCGACTCGACGTGATAACGGCGGTCCTTGTGGTCGGCCACAACGCGCCAGCGGGTGGTCGAGAGGTTCGGCTGGTCGGCCACCGAGATGCCCTAGCAGGCCGCTGAAGAACCCTGCTCTGGACGGCGGTTGAGGGACATGATTCACCCCTCGGGCGGTTTCCGGAGGGGTGTGGATGCGGGGCGCGGACGAGACGAGCGGGTCGCTGTTCAGCTATGTCGACATGGAGGCTCGGATCCCGGCGCGCCATCCGCTTCGGCAGATCCGGCGGGTCGTGAACGACGCGCTGGTCGGGCTGGATGGTGAGTTCGAGGGCCTCTATGCCGTCGTCGGGCGCCCCTCGATCCCGCCGGAGCGGCTGATCCGGGCGAGCCTGTTGCAGATCCTGTTCTCGGTGCGCTCCGAGCGGCAGTTGATGGAGCAGATGGATTACAACCTGATGTTCCGCTGGTTCGTGGGCCTGGGGATTGACGATCCGGTCTGGGTCCCCACCGTTTTCACCAAGAACCGCGACCGGCTGCTGACCACCGCCATGGCGCGCAAGGTCATGGCCGCGATCCTGGCGCACCGCGAGGTCGCGCCGCTGCTGTCGGACGAGCATTTCTCGGTCGATGGCACGCTGATCAAGGCCTGGGCGTCGATGAAGAGTTTCCAGCCGAGGGCGGAAAGCGCGCCGTCTGACGACGAGCCGCCGGCCGACCCTCCCGGCACCGGGCCGGACGGGGAGGTCGCGGCGGGCACAGGGTCCCATCCGCCGACGAACGCACCCCAGGACACCGATCAGGACACCACCCCCGAGACCGCCCCTGCCCAGCCTGACCCCGAGACCACCCCGATGCCCAGCCCCAGCCGCCGCCACCGCAACGCCGAAGTCGACTTCCGCGGCCAGAGGCGCTCCAACGCCACCCATGCCTCGACCACCGATCCCGATGCGCGGCTGTTCCGCAAGGTGAGGAGGGTCAGCAAAGGCCCCAGTGGGGCCTTTGCCCGACGAACGGGGACCGGCGCCATGCTGTGCTACATGGGCCATACGCTGATGGAGAACCGCAACGGCTTCATCGTCCAGGCCGAGTTGACCCGGGCCGACGGCCACGCCGAACGCCGCGCGGCACTCGACATGATCCACCGCCATTCCCCCGGCTCCACCCGCCGCCTCACGCTGGGTGCCGACAAGGGCTACGACAGCGCCGATTTCGTCGCCGACCTGCGTCAGGCCTACGTCACCCCGCATGTCGCGCAGAAGGCCCGACACTCCGCCATCGATGGCAGAACAACCCGCCACCCCGGCTACGCCCTCTCCCAGAAGCACCGAAAGAAGATCGAAGAGCCCTTCGGCTGGGGCAAGACCGTCGGCGGCATGGCCCAGACCCTCCACCGCGGCCTCGACCGCGTCGCCGCCCGCTTCACCTTCACCATGACCGCCTGCAACCTCGCCAGGTTGCCGAAACTCCTCGCCGCCTGAGGCTGAAGACGCGGCCGAGGGCCCGTGACCGCCCCGAGGCGGCCAGATCCAACAGCGATGGACAGGGAAATCCGTCCAGCCGCCCGACTATTTCAGCGACCTGCTAAGGCACCTGCGTTCTCATTCAGCCATCTCCATGCGTTTTCCATTTACCGGGAGAACTTCTTGTACTTCACCCGCTTAGGCTGCACCGACTCCGGCCCAAGCCGCCGGATCTTGTCGGCCTCGTAGGCCTCGAAGTTGCCCTCGAACCACTCCACATGAGCGTCGCCCTCGAACGCCAGGATGTGGGTACACAGGCGGTCGAGGAAGAAGCGGTCGTGCGAAATGATGACCGCGCAGCCGGCGAAATCCTCCAGTGCGTCCTCCAGCGCCCGCAGGGTTTCGACGTCGAGATCGTTGGTCGGCTCGTCCAGCAGCAGCACGTTCCCGCCCGAGCGCAGCAGTTTCGCCAGGTGCACGCGGTTGCGCTCCCCCCCGGACAGCAGACCCACCTTCTTCTGCTGGTCGCCGCCCTTGAAATTGAACGCCCCGACATAGGCGCGCGAATTCATCTCCGCATCGCCCAGCGTGATCACGTCGAGGCCGTCCGAGATTTCCTCCCACACCGTCTTGGCGCCATCGAGGTTGTCGCGCGACTGGTCGACATACGCCAGCTTCACGGTGTCGCCGAAGGTGATCTCGCCCGCGTCGGGTTTCTCCTGGCCCGTCAGCATCCGGAACAGCGTGGATTTCCCCGCGCCGTTGGGGCCGATCACGCCGACGATGCCGCCGGGGGGCAGGGCGAAGGTCAGGTCCTCGATCAGCAGCGTGTTGCCGTAGCCCTTGCGCAGGCCGTCCACGTCCACGACCTTGCCGCCCAGGCGCGGGCCGTTGGGGATGATGATCTGCGCGCGGCCGATCTTTTCGCGCTCGGTGTGGCTGGCCAGTTCCTCATAGGCCTGGATGCGGGCCTTGGATTTCGCCTGCCGGGCCTTGGCGCCGGCGCGGATCCATTCCAGCTCGCGCTCCAGCGTTTTCGTGCGGGCCTTGTCCTCGCGGGCTTCCTGCGCCAGGCGCTTGGCCTTCTGTTCCAGCCACGAGGAATAGTTGCCCTCGTAGGGGATGCCCCGGCCGCGGTCGAGTTCCAGGATCCAGCCGGTGATGCTGTCGAGGAAATAGCGGTCGTGGGTGACGATCAGGATCGTGCCCTTGTAGTCGATCAGGTGCTGCTGCAACCACGCGATCGTTTCGGCGTCCAGGTGGTTGGTGGGTTCGTCCAGCAGCAGCATGTCGGGCGCCTCCAGCAGCAGCCGGCACAGCGCGACGCGGCGTTTCTCGCCGCCCGAGAGCTTGGTGACGTCGGCCTCGTCGGGCGGGCAGCGCAGCGCCTCCAGCGCGACGTCGATCTGGCTGTCGAGGTCCCACAGGTTCTCCGCGTCGATCTGGTCCTGGAGGGTGGCCATCTCCTCGGCGGTCTCGTCGGAGTAGTTCATCGCCAGTTCGTTGTAGCGCTCCAGCTTGGCCTGCTTTTCGGCCACGCCCAGCATCACGTTGCCGCGCACGTCCAGCGCGGGGTCGAGCTCGGGCTCCTGCGGCAGGTAGCCGACGCGGGCGCCCTTGGCCGCCCAGGCCTCGCCGGTGAAGTCCTTGTCCTGGCCGGCCATGATGCGCATCAGCGTGGACTTGCCCGCGCCGTTGGCACCGACGACGCCGATCTTGACGCCGGGCAGGAACGACAGGCGGATGTTCTCGAAGCACTTCTTGCCGCCGGGGTAGGTCTTGGACACGCCGTCCATGTGATAGACGTACTGGTAGCTTGGCATGCGTGCGGCTCCGTGTCTGTGTGATTTACCCTTCCGGGTCAGTGCCCCTCTAGCGGTTGCAAGGAGCGAGGGCAACGCGTCCTCGGATCCTTCACAAGGTGCGCTCCGCCAGCGACCATTTGCGTTGCAACATGACGAGAAACATTGCAGATAACAAGGCAGAGGCGAAGAAGATAAGCGCGCTGTCGATAAAGACTTTGCTGGATGGATTGACGAGACCTGTCCAACCCGCAATGTTTAACGGCCGGACCAGCAGTAGTGCGGCGATCAGGAAGGGAATGCCGGGCCGAAGGCGGAAAACCGCGTACATGACGGCTGGCACGATGAGAACAGCGTCGTAGCTGTGGAGCGGCAATAAAATCATTAGAAGGCAGCAGAGGGCGGCGAGACAGCCAACGGGGTCACGACGCCGAGTTGCGATAAGGCCCAGCCCCAAGGCCGCTCCGGCGGCCACCATCTTTATCCCGGTGCGCAGGGCGCCGGATGCTTCAACACCGAGCAGTGATGCAAGTTGCACCAGACCTGTACTGTTCGCGAAAGAATTGAAGATCATCTCCGGCGCACCGTAACGTTGCAGCGCCTCCGCCATACCCCAGACATCGGAAAATCCCAGAAATAGCAGCGATGGCAACGTCATAACGACAAGTGCGGCCAGGGCGCCGGTCACTGACCTGCGGCCTTCGGGGATCATCAGATAAAACAGGAGAAAGAAAACTCCGACGCTTGGTTTGAGCATTAGCAACACAAGTCCAGAGATTCGAGCGAATGTGGACCCCCGCACCTCTGCGTGAATGAGAAGCGCGATACCGCCCAGAAGCAAAAAGGATGTTTGGCCGATTGAAATTCCCCAGATCAGGGGTTGAGATACGCACACCAGAGCGGTGGCTGTGCCTCCCGCCAAGAATGCGTAGTGGCGATCTTGGCCTAAATTGAGAACAATAATCAAACACGAAACCAGTGAGATGCCCGCACCAGTAATTGCCCAGGAAAGTGTTGCCGTGCTGAACTCCGTCAATGCGCTAAGATTGGAAATCGGCCACCACCACGGTGGATAGACCCAGAAATGGGTAATAGGTCCAGGGCCCCACTCCGCAATGTACTGCAGCCCATATGCCTCTCCGTATGGCGACGCACCTTCGGACCAGACAACTCCGGCCAGCCAAATCAGACGAAAATCCAGGCCGCTGCTTCCGACAGCCTTTGCAATGAGGTAGATTGTTGACAAGGAGAGTATGATCGCTACTGCTGCTAGGCTTGTCCGGCCTCGGAGTAGGTTTTCAGAAAGCCGAGTGGAGCGAAGCTCGTTGGGATGTTCTTTCAAAACTGAAGTCTCCTTGTGTTTTCCGAGAAAGGTTTCTGCCGCCTGGCATTCGCAGGCGGGAAAAGTTTACTCATTTCTTGCAGGTTATTCTTGTCGATGAGCTTGGGAGCTGTTCTGTTGTCAAGGGTGGCCAAGACGTAATTCGTGGCCGCTGAAGCATCTGTTGTTTCCGTTCTGAATTTCGGATGCTTCGGTTGATTCCACGCTGGTAGGCATTTCACCGAATGCCCTCTACCATCCATAACCCCTCAGCGCACCACCACCTCGTCCGGGCGCATCCAGCCTAGGATGTCGCGCGCCTGTTGGTCCAGCAGGTCGAGGTCGAGGTAATCGTCGGACATCCGCCGGGTGCGATTCTCCATCTCCGCCAGTTCGGCGGCCAGCCGGTCGCGGGTGCGGGTCAGCTCGGCGATCTCGGCCTCGGTCTCGATGCGCTGGAACAGGCCATGGTTGCCCTGCACGGCGGCAAAGGTGAAATACCCCGCCACCGCAAAGGCCGCACTCAGATAGATCGCCGCGCCGAGGGTCGGGCGCGCATCATCGGACCGCATCGGCACCTCCCGAGATTTCGCCGCGCGAGCATGCCACAGCGCGGGCGGCGGGGGAATCCCCAACCGCCCCGAGGGTTACTGCAGGTCGCCAAAGGCGCGCTGCAGCCGCGTCACCGCCTCGGCCACGCGGGCGCGCGGGGTGGCAAGGTTGAAGCGCAGCCACTCCGCGCCGCCGGTGCCGAAGGTGCCGCCGTGGTTGGCGGCGATGCGGGCGTCACGCTCGACCCGGGCGGTGAATTCCTCGGCCGCCATGCCGGTGCCCGAGAAATCGACCCAGGCGAGGTACGTCGCCTCCAGCGGCATCGACCGCAGCCCCGGGATCGCCGCGATGCCTTCGTCGAACAGCCGCCGGTTGCCGTCGACATAGGCCACCATCGCATCCACCCACGCCGCCCCCTCGGGCGAATAGGCCGCGGTGACCATGTGCATCCCGAAGCTGTTGGGCGAGATGCCGAGCGCGTCCATGCTGCCGGCAAAGTCCCGGCGCAGTGCGGGATCCGGCACGATCACGTTGCCCACATGCGCCCCGGCCATGTTGAAGGTCTTGGTGGCCGCGGTCATCATCACCAGCCGGTCCGCCACCTCGGGGGCGGCCACCGGCATCGGCACATGGGTGTGGCCGGGCATCACAAGGTCGTGGTGGATCTCGTCCGACACCAGGATCAGGTCGTGGGCGCGGGCATACTCGGCTACCGCGCGCTGTTCCTCGACGCTCCAGACCCGGCCGCCGGGGTTGTGGGGCGAGCAGAACAGCAGCATCCGGGCGTTGTCGGGCAGCGGCGCGGACAGGTCGACGCGGTGGACGCCGTCCTCGACCACCAGCGGCACCTCGATCACCGCGCGGCCCGCGGCGCGGATGACGCGGGCGAAGGCGTGGTACACGGGCGTGAACACCACCACCCCGTCGCCGGGCTGCGTCCAGGTGTGGATGCACATCGCCGTGCCGTTCACCAGCCCGTGGGTGGTGAACACCGCCGCCGGGTCCACCGTCCAGCCATGGCGCGTGCGCATCCACCAGCCGATCGCCTCCAGATACGCGCTGTCATCGCCGAAATAGCCATAGACGCCGTGATCGACCGCCCCGCGCAGGGCCTGTTGCACGCACTCGGGGGCGCGGAAGTCCATGTCGGCCACCCACATCGGGATGCCGTCATCGGGCGACACCCCGTATTTGGCCTGCATCATGTCCCACTTCATGCAGTGGGTGCCGCGGCGGTCGATCTCGGTGTCGAAGTCCATGCCCATCCCTCGCTTGCTGTGCGCCCCCCTTCTTACCCGCCCTGACGGCGGGCACCAGTCGGGGGGGCACCGGTCGGCGGGCCTCAGGCGGGGCGGATCGCGGCGGCGGCGTAGTTGACGCCCAGGTCGGTGTCCGACAGCGACCAGCGCCAGCCCAGCGGATCGAACACCATGCCCTTGCGGTCCACCGGCTCCAGCCCCGCGCCGCGCAGCAGCGCCGACAGCTCCTCAGGGGTCACGAAGCGGCGCCAGTCGTGGGTGCCGCGCGGCAGCCAGCGCATCACCACCTCGGCGCCCAGGATCGCCATGGCATAGCTGCGCGCGGTGCGGTTCACGGTGGAGACGATCATCAACCCCCCCGGGCGCAACAGATCACGGCACGCCGCAAGGAACACGGCCGGGTCGGGCACATGCTCGATCACCTCCATGCACAGCACGACGTCGAAGCGTTCGCCCGCCGCCGCCAGATCCTCGGCGGTGGTCACGCGGTAGTCGATCTCCAGCCCCTGCTGCTGCGCATGCAGGCGCGCCACGGGGATGTTGCGCGCGGCCGGATCGGCGCCGACCACATCGGCCCCCAGCCGTGCCATCGGTTCCGACAGCAATCCCCCGCCGCAGCCGATGTCCAGCAGCCGCAGCCCCGCCAGCGGGCGCGGGCGGGTGGGGTCGCGGTCGAACTCGCCCGTGATCTGGGCGGTGATGTAGTCCAGCCGGCAGGGGTTGAGCATGTGCAGCGGCTTGAACTTGCCCTGGGGGTCCCACCACTCGGCCGCGATCGCCTCGAACTTGGCGATTTCGGCGGGATCGGGGGCGGTGTGGGGCCGGGCGGCGTCGCGGACCCGGTCGGTCGCATCTGTGGGCATGTCGTCCTCTTTGAAATTTCGTGACGCCTGCCCGTGGCAGCCCGGCGTCGAGACATATATAGGGTAACCATGGACAAGGTCGCAGACCAGAAGCGCGCGAGTGCGCATCTTTACCCGCCGGTCGAGCCATTCGACCAGCGCATGATGGACACTGGCGACGGGCACCGCATCTATGTCGAGCAGTGCGGCAACCCGCAGGGAATTCCCGTGGTGGTGCTGCACGGTGGACCCGGGGGGGGCTGTTCGCCCGCGATGCGGCGGTATTTCGATCCGCGCAGCTATCGCATCGTGCTGTTCGACCAGCGCGGCTGCGGCCGGTCCCGCCCGCATGCCAGCGTGCAGGACAACACCACCTGGCATCTGGTCGCCGACATCGAGCGGATCCGCACCGCGCTGGGAATCGCGCGCTGGGTGGTGTTCGGCGGCAGCTGGGGGGCGACGCTGGCGCTGATCTATGCCCAGGCCCATCCCGACCGGGCCGCGGCGCTGGTGCTGCGCGGGGTGTTCCTGATGACCCAGGCCGAGCTTGCGTGGTTCTATGGCGGTGGGGCGGGGCGGTTCTTTCCCGACCTCTGGGCGCGGTTCACCGATCCGATTCCGGCGGACGAGCATGGCGACCTCATCGCGGCCTATCACCGGCGGCTGTTCTCCGGTGACCCCGCGATGGAGACCCGCCACGCCCGCGCCTGGGCCGCATGGGAAAACGCGCTTGCGGCGATCGACCAGCGCGGCATGGGCGGCGAGGGACCGGGAGAGTATGCCCGCGCGTTCGCCCGACTGGAGAATCATTACTTCATCAACGCGGGGTTCCTGGAGGCCGACGGCCAGATCCTCGCGGATGTGGGTCGGCTGCGCGACATCCCGGGCCACATCGTGCAGGGGCGCTATGACATGATCTGCCCGCCCGAGGCGGCGTGGCGGCTGTCCGAGGCATGGCAGCGCGCCGATCTGCGCCTCGTGCCGCTGGCGGGTCATGCGCTGTCGGAGCCGGGCATCACCGCCGAGCTGGTGCGCATCACCGACGCCCTGCGCGACGGCGCGCGCGCGCTGGAGCTGTAGGCCCCGGTTCCGGGGGCCGCGTCAGATGCGCGGGCCCACGCGGTGGGGGGCGGCGCCGGGGGCCAGGCCCAACGCGCGGAACACCGCCGGGATGGCGTCCGGCAGGTCCTCGGCGATCAGGCCGGGGCCGATGTGGAGGGCGGCCTCCACATGCAGCCAGGCGGCGGTTGCGGCGGCCTGCGCGGGCGGCCAGCCGCGCGCCAGCAGCCCCGCGATCAGCCCCGCCAGCACATCGCCCGCCCCGGCCGTCGCCAGCCACGGCGCCGCGCGCGCCTGCGTGGCGGGGTGCACGAACACCGCCCCGCCGGGGT
>NZ_NHSD01000255.1 GCF_016653255.1 Rhodobaculum claviforme | reverse complement strand
GGCGCAGGGTTGCGGCGTCCACCGGGCGGGGGGCGTCGTCTTCGGCCTTGCGCGGCCCGGGATCGTTGATCCGGCTCTTAGAAAACATTCCTGGCAGCCCTTATGTAGGTCATCGGGTCGATCGGCCTGCCGCCGAGCCGGACCTCATAGTGGAGGTGGACGCCGGTGGAGCGGCCGGTTGTTCCCATACCACCGATCCGGTCCCCGCGCGAGACCCTTTGCCCTTCGCGCACGTTGATCGAGTGGAGGTGGGCATAAAGCGTCTCGATCCCGAAGGCGTGGCGCACGATCACGGTGTTGCCATAGCCGCCCTGCCATCCGGCCTGCGTCACCACCCCGTCGGCGGTGGCGTGGATCGGGGTGCCGCGCGGCCCGGCAAAGTCCACGCCGTTGTGCTGGCGCGTGCGCCCGGTCTTGGGGTCGCGCCGGGTGCCGAAGCCCGAGGTGAAGCGGACATTGGCGCTGACGGGTTCGGCAAACGGCGCACGTTCCGATGCGATGCGGAACAGGTTGATCCGGTCGAGCCCCGAGAGGATGTCGTTCACGCGCTGCGCGTCGTCGTCCATCTCCAGCGACCCGCGGGTGGAGATCGCGATGGGCTGGAGACGCTCGCCGGGGCCGACATGGGCGCTGCGGACCTGTTCGAGGATACGCTCGGGCGGCAGGCCGGCCTCGCGGAACACCCGCTCCAGCGGCGCCATGGAGACGCTGACGGCTTCCTCCAGGCGGGTGAAGATCATGTCGTTGCGTTCGTCGCGCAGGCGGGCTTCCAGCTGCAGGTGCTCGACCTCGCGGCGGGCCTGCTGGGCAGCGTCGGCGATGGTGTCGCGCTGCTCGGAGGTTTCCTCGAGCGCGGCCAGAAGGAAATCGAGCGTGTCCTCCATGTCAGCGGCGCGGGCCTCGGGGGTGCGGCCGTCGGCCATCTGCGCCTCGGCCCGGGCGGCAAGCTCGCGGCGGGCGGCGTCGCGCTCGGCCATGGTGCGGCGCAGGGTGGCCTGGATCACGTCGATGCCGGTTTCCATCTCGGCGCGGCGTTGTTCGGACGCCAGCAGCGCGGATTGCATCTCCGAGACCTTTTGCAGCGCCACGTTGAAGCGCTCCTGGGCCTGGACCGCCTCGGCGGCGCGGCTGTCGCGTTCGGCGGCCATCTGGTTGAGGCGGGTCTCGTACAGGGCCTGCTCGCGTGCGGCCTGGTCCCGCAGGGCCCCCGCACCGACGCTGTCCATCATCAGGATCGCCGTGGCGATCAGCAGCCAGCCCACCGCCAGCGAGACCCCCGCCATGGCCGCCACCTGCGACAGCGGCGTGAGGCGGATGTAGCGGACCTCGTCCTGCGACCTCAGGAACAGACGCTTTTCGGAGATTCGGCGCTCAAGCGCCTTGTCGACATGCTCGATCAGGCTTCGCAATGGCCTTGTCCCGTCCTTGCCCCAACTGCCCGGGCGTTAATCGCCCGTGGCCCGTCCGCCTGTCGTGTAGGCGACGGGGCGGTTGGCGTGCAAGGCCAGTGCCGATCCGGTTCCACGGGGCGGCGAAAATCCACTGGTGTCGGCAAGATCTCGCCGAAAGCGGCCCGCCTCCGGCCCATGTGATGGGCGTTTGCCACGCGGGGCGGCGGTTCAGTCCGGCGCGGCGCGCAGCATCGGGACGGCCGCGCGGACTTCGGCACGCAGCCCGACGCCGCCGGCCGACACATGCGCGCGCAGCGCCGCGCGCAGTCCCGGGTCCCAGAAATCGTTGATGTGGCTGGCCACGGCCGACGCCGCCGGGCCGCGCTGGCTGGCGTGGAAGGCGGCGATCTGGTTGGCCATGCGGACGAGTTTCTCAGGCGACATCGGCGGCCCTCCGATCGGGGATGTGGTCGGGGATGCGGTGGGGGTGGGTGAAGACCTCGAACCCGTCGGCGCGCGCCAGCCCGATCAGCGTCAGGCCCGCCGCATCGGCCATGCGCACCGCATGCGCCGTGGGGGCCGAGGCGGCGATCACCAGGCCGGTGCCCAGCGCCGCGGCCTTCTGCACCATGTCGATGGAGATCCGGCAGGTCAGGACCACAGCGCCGCGGGCCGCCTCGGTCCCCGTTCGCGCCAGCGCACCGGCCAGCTTGTCCAGCGCGTTGTGCCGGCCGACATCCTCGCGCAGGGCCATGATCCCGCCCGCGGGGGTGAAGAATGCCGCCGCATGCGCCGCCCGCGTGGCGTCATGCAGCCGCTGGTTGCCGGGCAGCCGGGCCATGGCGTCGGTGATCTGTGCGGGCGTCAGGGTCAGCGTGGCGCCGACGCGGGGCGGGGCGCCCAGCGCCGCCGCGATCGTGTCGAGGCCGCACAGCCCGCAGCCCACCGGCCCGGCCATCGCCCGCCGCCGCGCCGCCAGCCGCGCTTCGGCCCCGGCCGCGAGCGTCATCTGCACGTCGAGGCCGCCCGGAACCTCGGCCACGGTGATGTCCTCGACCTCCGCCCGGGTGGCGATTCCCTCGGTCAGGGTGAAGCCGAGCCCGAACTCCTCCAGATCGGCGGGGGTGGCCATCATCACCGCCTGCGCCGTGCCGTTGTAGCTGAGCGCGACCGCCACCTCGTCGGGCAGGGCGCGGGTGCCTGCCTGCCAGCGGCCCGCGCGCCAGGCATGGCGCGGCATCGGCAGGGCGGTGCGCATCACTCTGCCGCCGGCAGGACGCGGCGCGCGGCGTCGGCCCGCCGGGCGTGGTCGCGCTGCCATTCGGTCGGCCCGTTCGACAGGCCGACCTGCACCGCCGTCACCTTGTATTCCGGGCAGTTGGTGGCCCAGTCGGAGTTGTCGGTGGTGATCACGTTGGCCTGCGTGCCGGGGTGGTGGAAGGTGGTGTAGACCACCCCCGGCGCCACCCGGTCGGTCAGGGTTGCGCGCAGGCTGGTTTCTCCCGCGCGCGAGGCGAGGCGCACCCACGCGCCCTCGGTGATCCCACGGACCTCGGCGTCGTGGGGGTGGATTTCCAGCAGATCCTCGGCGTGCCAGGCGGTGTTGGGGGTGCGGCGGGTCTGGGCGCCGACGTTGTACTGGCTCAGCACCCGGCCGGTGGTCAGCAGCAGCGGGAATCGCGGGCCGGTGCGTTCCTCGGTGGCGATGTATTCGGTGACGATGAATCGGCCCAGGCCCCGGTTGAAGCCGTCTGCGTGCATCACCGGCGTGCCGGTGGGCGCGTCGGCGTTGCACGGCCACTGGACCGAGCCCACCCGCTCCAGCAGCTCATACGACACGCCGGCAAAGCTGGGGGTGGTGGCGGCGACCTCGGCCATGATCTGGCTTGGGTGGTCATAGGCCCAGTCGGCGCCCATCGCGCGGGCCAGGGCTTGGGTCACCTCCCAGTCGGCCATGCCGTTGCGCGGCGCCATCACCCGGCGCACGCGGTTGATGCGGCGTTCGGCGTTGGTGAAGGTGCCGTCCTTTTCCAGAAAGGTGCAGCCGGGCAGGAAGACATGGGCGTGGGTGGCGGTCTCGTTGAGGAACAGGTCCTGCACCACCACGCAGTCCATCGCCCGCAGCCCGGCCGAGACATGGGCCGTGTCGGGGTCGGACTGCAGGATATCCTCGCCCTGGATATAGAGGCCGCGGAACCGCCCCTCGGTCGCGGCATCGAGCATGTTGGGGATGCGCAGGCCCGGCTCCGGCGACAGGGTCACGCCCCACAGCGCCTCGAAGGTGGCGCGCGCGGCGTCGTCGGACATGTGGCGATAGCCCGGCAGTTCATGCGGAAAGCTGCCCATGTCGCAGGCGCCCTGCACGTTGTTCTGCCCCCGGAGCGGGTTCACGCCGACGCCCGGACGGCCGATGTTGCCGGTGGCCATCGCAAGGTTCGCGATCGCCATGACGGTGGTGGAGCCCTGGGAGTGCTCGGTCACGCCCAGCCCGTAATAGATCGCGCCATTCCCCCCGGTGGCATAGAGGCGCGCGGCCCCGCGCACCGCCTCGGCCGGCACGCCGGTCAGGGCGGCGGTCGCCTCGGGGCTGTGGCGATCCTCGGCCACGAAGGCGGCCCAGTCGTGAAAGGCGTCCGGATCGCAGCCCGCGCGCACGAAGACGTCGTCCACCAGCGCTTCGGTCACGATCACATGCGCCATCGCCGTCAGCAGCGCGACGTTGGTGCCGGGCCGCAGCGCCAGGTGATGGGCCGCGCGGATGTGGGGGGTCGCGTCCACCAGATCGGTCTTGCGCGGGTCCACGACGATCAGCCGGGCGCCCGCCCGCAGGCGCTTCTTCAGCCGCGAGGCGAACACCGGATGCCCGTCGGTGGGATTGGCGCCGATCAGCAGGACCACATCGGTGGCCTCCACCGAATCGAAGTCCTGCGTCCCGGCGGAGGTTCCGAAGGTCTGCTTGAGCCCGTAGCCGGTGGGCGAGTGGCAGACCCGCGCGCAGGTGTCCACGTTGTTGTTGCCGAACACCTGCCGGATCAGCTTCTGGACCAGATACGTCTCCTCGTTGGTGCAGCGCGACGAGGTGATGCCGCCGATGGCGCCGGTGCCATGCTCCGCCTGGATCGCGCGGAAGCGCCGCGCGGTGTAGGCCAGCGCCTCCTCCCAGCTCACCTCCCTCCAGGGGTCGGTGATGGCGTCGCGGATCATCGGGCGCAGGATGCGGTCGGGGTGGCTGGCATAGCCCCAGGCGAAGCGGCCCTTGACGCAGCTGTGCCCCCGGTTGGCCGCGCCATGCTTCCACGGCACCATGCGCACCAGCTCGTCGCCGCGCATCTGCGCCTCGAAGGAACAGCCCACGCCGCAATAGGCGCAGGTGGTGACCACGCTGCGGCTGGGCTGGCCCAGTTCGATGATGGATGTCTCGGTCAGGGTGGCGGTGGGGCAGGCCTGCACGCAGGCGCCGCAGGACACGCAGTCCGAGGCCATGAAGCTGTCGGCGGCGGGGGAGACGCGGCTGTCGAAGCCGCGGCCCTCGATCGTCAGCGCGAATGTGCCCTGCACCTCCTCGCAGGCGCGCACGCAGCGCGAACAGACGATGCATTTCGACGGGTCATAGGTGAAATAGGGGTTGGAGGCATCGACGGGCCGGTGGCGGGGGTTGGCCGCGCCCGCGTCCTGTGCGTGGACGTGGTTCGCGCCGGGGGCGTAGCGGACCTCGCGCAGGCCGACGATCCCGGCCTGGTCCTGCAATTCGCAATCGCCGTTCGCCGCACAGGTCAGGCAGTCGAGCGGGTGGTCCGAGATGTAGAGCTCCATCACCCCGCGGCGCAGCTTTTGCACCTGGGGGGTCTGGGTGTGCACCACCATGCCCTCGGCCACCGGCGTGGTGCAGGAGGCGGGCGTGCCGCGCCGCCCCTCGATCTCCACCAGGCACAGCCGGCAGGAGCCGAACGCCTCCAGGCTGTCGGTGGCGCACAGCTTCGGGATCGCGATGCCGGCGGTCGCGGCCGCGCGCATCACGCTGGTGCCCGCCGGGACGGTCACGGCGCTGCCGTCGATCCACAGGGTGACGGTGTCGGCGGCGCGGCTGGCGGGCGTGCCGAAGTCGCGGTCGTCCGGGGGAATCACCAGGTCCTTCATGCCGCTGTCCTTTCGCGGGCGAAATCCTGCGGAAAATGCGTCAGCGCGGACAGGACCGGCACCGGCGCCAGCCCCCCCAGCGCGCACAGCGACCCCGCCGCCATGACCTCGCACAGGTCGCGCAGGAGCGCCTCCTGGCCCGGTGCGCCGCCCGCCAGCCGGTCGAGAACCTCCACCCCGCGCACAGCGCCGATGCGGCAGGGGGTGCATTTGCCACAGCTTTCATGGGCCGTGAACTCCATGGCGAAGCGCGCCTGTTCCAGCATGTCCACGGTGTCGTCGAACACCACGATGCCCGCGTGCCCGATCAGCCCGTCGCGCGCGGCGTACTCCTCGTAGCCGAAGGGCGTGTCGAACAGCGCGCGCGGGAAATACGCCCCCAGCGGGCCGCCCACCTGCACCGCGCGCACCGGCCGCCCCGAGGCGGTGCCCCCGGCGATGTCGTCGACGATCTCGGATAGGGTCAGGCCGAAGGGGACCTCCAGGAGCCCGCCGCGGCGCACGTTCCCGGAGATCTGCAACGGGATCGTGCCGCGCGAGCGTCCGATCCCGAGATCACGATAGCCCGCCGCCCCCTGCGCCAGGATCGCCGGGACCGACGCCAGGGTGATGACGTTGTTGACCACGGTGGGTTGGCCGAACACCCCCTCCAGCGCCGGCAGCGGCGGCTTGCTGCGCACCACCGGGCGCTTGCCCTCCAGCGAGTTCAGGAGCGCCGTCTCCTCGCCGCAGACATAAGATCCCGCGCCGACCCGGACCTCGATGTCGAAGGCCCGCCCCGAGCCCAGCACCGAAGGCCCCAGCAGCGTGGCCGCGCGGGCTGCCACCACGGCCGCGCGCATCACCGCCACCGCATCGGGGTATTCCGAGCGGAGGTAGACGAAGCCCCGCTCCGCGCCGGTCGCGAGCCCGGCGATCACCATGCCCTCGATCAGGCAGAAGGGGTCGCCCTCCATCAGCATGCGGTCGGCGAATGTGCCCGAATCGCCCTCGTCGGCGTTGCAGACGATGTATTTGCGGGAGGGCGCGCCCCGGGTGGGGGCGGTGCGCACGGTGTCCCACTTCACCCCGGTGGGAAAGCCCGCGCCGCCGCGCCCGCGCAGGCCGCTGTCGGTGATCCGCGCGGTGATCGCGGCCGGCTCCATCGCCAGCGCGCGGCGCAGGCCCGTCAGGCCACCGTGGGCGGCGTAGTCGTCTGGCGACAGCGGCGCGATCACCCCGCAGCGCGCGAATGTCAGCCGGGTCTGGCGGGCCATCCACGGCAGGTCCTCGGTCGGACCAAGGCAGCGCGGATGCCCCGCGCCGGGCACGCCACCTGCGAACAGCGCGGGCACGTCCCCGGCCGCCAGCGGGCCGAAGGCGAGGCGGCCGTCGGGCGTCTCCACCTCCAGGAGCGGCTCCAGCCAGACCATGCCGCGCGATCCGGTGCGCACCAGCTCCACCCCGGGGGCGGCGGCGCGGATCGCGGTGGCGACGGCCTCGGCCCCCAGCGCCCGGGCGCTGGCGTCGCGGGACAGGAACACCCTCATGCGGTCGCCACCAGCTGGTCGAGCGTGCCGGGCGTCACCCGCCCCACCGGCACGCCGTCCACCAGCGCCGCCGGACCACAGGCGCACAGCCCCAGGCAGTATACGGCCTCCAGCGTCACCGCGCCGTCCTCGGTCGTCTGGTTCCAGCCGATGCCCAGCCGGTCGCGTGCATGCGCGGCCAGCGCACGGGCGCCGACGGCCTGGCAGGCCTCGGCCCGGCACAGCCGGATCACGCGGCGCCCGGCGGGGGTGCTGCGGAATTCGTGGTGAAAGGAGATGACGCCGTGCACCTCGGCCCGGCCGAGGGCCAGCGCGTCGGCGATCGTCGGCACGGCCTCGGGGGGGATGTGGCCGAAACGGGCGTGCACCGCGTGCAGCACTGGCAGCAGCGGCCCCTCCAGCCCCGCATGATCGTGCAGGATGGCGTGGACGGCGGCCGTGACCGTGGCCGGGTCGGTGTGGGGCGGGGTGGACATGTGCGCAACCTCTGCGGACCGGAAGGCCCCGAGGCTGCGCGGTGTCGGGCGCCGGATCAATGGCGCAAACCCGTTGCACGATAGACAGCGTCTATCGTCGGGGCGGTGGCTTTGTCGTGCGGCGCGCCTGTGCTAGAATTGAACGATGTACCATCTGCGCCCCATCTGCCTTGTCGTGCTGCTGACGGCTACCCCCGGCGCCCTGGCGCAGGACGCCGCCCCGTCCGAGGGGGCGGGCCCCTTGCAGGAGGGCACCCGGCAATTGCTGCGCGATCTGATGGAAGAGCTGGAGCCCGGCCTGCGGGCGTTGCAGCGCCGGTTGGGCGATCTGTCGGCCTATTACCCGCCCGAGGTTCTGCCGAACGGCGACATCCTGATCCGTCGCCGCACCGAGCCGTCAGATGTACGGCCCGATGCGCCCGAGCCGGCCCCCGATGCCGCCCCCGATTCTGACGGCGACAGCATCGAGTTGTGAGTCCGCGTGCCCCTTACCGCGGCGGCGGGGCGCCCGGGGTGCGCGCGCCCGCACCCCGCCAGCGTTGCAGCTCTGCCTGGCTGTCGAGGGCCATGTCGCGGTACGCCTGGTTGTAGGTGTTCACGCCGAACCAGCGCTCCAGAAGACGTCCTCGGTTGCGGCTGCGCCGCTCCAGATCCGCGGCGGCGAGTTGCGCGCGGATGTCCGGCGTGACGCCGAACCGCGTGGTGTAGGACATCAACGCCGCGTCGCCCGCGACCGACGCCCCGGGGCGCCCGCCCAGTGCCGCGATGGCATCGGCGCGCGGGTTCGGATCGGCGCGGTTCACCGTCCCCGGCGCCGGCTGCGGCAGCGTGTCGAGCGAGGCAGGCATCTCCAGCGGGCGGGTGGGCACCAGGGCAAAGGCGTCGGGCCCGTCGGTGCTGGACTGAAGGTTCATCAGGCGCGGTTCGCTGCGGTCCGAACACGCCGCCAGCGCCAGCACAAGCAGAAGTGCCGCCGGGATGTTCAAGGCGCTGCGCATGGCCGTTCCTCCTGCCGATTGCCCACTTTTCCTAACGCATCCGGGGCGGGGCGTCACGGGGTCTTGTCGGTCTTGCCGTCGGCATCCCCCGAGAACAGCACGATCCCCAGCGCCCCCGCAAAGATCGCCACGTCCGCGACATTGAAGGCGAACGGGTTGGTCAGCCCGCAGCACGACATGTTGATGAAGTCCGCCACCGCGCCGTACTGCACCCGGTCGATCACATTGCCCAGCGCGCCGCCCACCAGCAGCCCTGCCGAGGCCCGCAGCCCCCGCCGGGGCGGCTGCCGGGACACCCACAGCCACACCCCCGCGGCGATCCCCAGCGCCAGCGCCACCAGCGCCCAGCGCATCGCCGCCGCATCGCCCGCGAACAGGCCGAAGTTCACCCCCGTGTTCCACGCCATGCGCAGGTTGAAGAACGGCGGCACCACGTCGATCGCCAGCCTGCGCGGCAGATCGAGGACATGGATCACCCAGGCCTTGGACCCCTGATCCAGCGCCAGCGTGATCCCGGCTGTCCACAGCGCGATGCGCATCCCCTCAGTGCCGGAAGTGGCGGCGGCCGGTGAACAGCATCGCCAGCCCCGCCGCATCCGCCGCGTCGATCACCGCCTGGTCGCGCAGGGATCCACCGGGCTGGATCACCGCCGTCGCGCCGGCCTCGGCCGCGGTGATCAGCCCGTCGGGGAAGGGGAAGAACGCATCCGACGCCACGACCGCGCCCTTGGCGGGGCTGGCGTCCAGGCCCAGCGCCTCGGCCATGTCGGCGGCCTTGCGCGCGGCGATGCGGGTGCTGTCCACGCGGCTCATCTGGCCCGCGCCGATGCCGACGGTGGCACCGCCGCGGGCATAGACGATGGCGTTGGACTTCACATGCTTGGCCACCGTCCAGGCGAACAGCAGATCGGCGCGCTCGGCCGGGGTGGGGCTGCGTTTCGTGACCACCCGCAGCGCGCCCTCGTCCAGCAGGTCCGCGTCGCGGTCCTGCACCAGAAGGCCCCCCGCCACCTGCCGCAGGCTCAGCCCCGGCGCGGCCGGATCGGCCAGCGCGTCGGTCAGCAGAAGCCGCAGGTTGGGCTTGGCGGCGAAGCATTTCAGCGCGGCCGCGTCGGCGCCGGGCGCGATCACCACCTCGGTGAAGATCTCGCAGATCGCCTCGGCCGCCGGGCCGTCGAGCGGCTGGTTCACCGCCACGATCCCGCCATAGGCCGAGGTCCGGTCGCAGTCGAACGCGCGGACATAGGCGTCGCGCAGCGTGTCGCCGGTGGCCACGCCGCAGGGGTTGGCGTGCTTCACGATCACGCAGGCCGCGCCGCCGGCATGCCCCGCGCGATGGGCGAATTCCGAGACCAGCTCGAACGCGGCGTCGGTGTCGTTGATGTTGTTGTAGGACAGCTCCTTGCCCTGGACCTGGCGGGCGGTGGCCACGCCGGGCCGGTCGCTGCCGTCGGTGTAGAACGCCGCGCGCTGGTGCGGGTTCTCGCCGTACCGCAGCGGCTGCGCGAGCCGCCCGGCAAAGGCGCGGGTGGGCGGTGCGGGTTGCTCCAGCGCGCTGGCAAGCCACGTCGACACCGCCGCGTCATAGGCCGCCGTGCGCCCGAACGCCGCCAGCGCCATCGCGCGGCGGAACGCGGGCGTGGTGGCGCCGCCCTGGTGCTCGATCTCCTCCAGAAAGGCGGGGTAATCGGCGGGGTCTGTCAGCACGGTGACATCGCCGTGGTTCTTGGCCGCCGCGCGGATCATCGCCGGGCCGCCGATGTCGATCATCTCGACGCAGTCGTCATAGCCTGCGCCGCGCGCCACCGTCGCCTCGAACGGATAGAGGTTGACCACCAGCAGGTCGATTTCCGGAATGCCGTGATCGCGCAGCGCGGCCACATGGGCGGGATCGGCGCGCCGCGCCAGCAACCCGCCGTGGATGCGCGGGTGCAGCGTCTTGACCCGGCCGTCCAGCATCTCGGGGCTGCCGGTGACCTCGGCCACGTCGCGCACACTCAGCCCCGCCTTGCGCAGCTGTGCCGCCGTGCCGCCGGTGGACAGCACCTCCACGCCCCGCGCGGCCAGCGCTGCGGCCAGCGCATCGAGGCCCGTCTTGTCCGAGACGGAGATCAGGGCGCGGCGGATCGGGGTGGGGTGGGCGGTCATCGGCGGTGTCCTTTCGGCAATTGGCGGTGCGGCGGTCACTCCGGCCCGCCATCGGCGCGCAGATCCAGGTCGCGCACGCCGACGGGGGTATCCTCTGCCTTGGCCAGCGTCCAGCCGATCTGTCGCGCGGGGGCGTGGGCGCGCCCGGCGAACACCACCGCCCATGTCGGG
>NZ_NHSD01000254.1 GCF_016653255.1 Rhodobaculum claviforme | reverse complement strand
GCCTTTCGATCTGCGCGCCACATGAAGCGCCCCGCGCCCCCGCGCCAACCCCCCCGCGGGTCACGTCAGCGCGAGGGTCAGACCCCGGCCACGAAGATCACCGCCAGCCCCGCCAGCGCGGCGGCGATGCGCGCGGGCACGCCGGGCAGCGTGCCCACCACCGCCCGGCTGATCAGGTAAAGCCCCGCGAGGATCTTGAGCAGCGCCAGCACCGCCCACACCGGCGCCTCGGCCAGTTGCAGAAGCGACGGGTTGGCCACGAACGCCAGCGGCACGATGAACAGCCCCAGCCCCACCGACATCGACCGCCCCGCCACCGCCAGCCACGGCGCCTTGGCGATACCCGCCGCGATGAACACGTTGCCACACACGGGCGGCGTGATGGTGCACAACAGCGCATACCAGAACACGAACAGATGCGCGTACAGCTCCGGCAACCCCAGCGCCACCAGCGCGGGCCCCGCCACCGCCACGCAGATGACATAGGCCGCGGTCGTCGGCAGCTCCATCCCCAGCACCAGCGCCGCCAGCCCCGTCAGCAGCAGCGCGATCCACAGGTTTTCCCCCGACGCCGACAGGATCAGCGCGGTGATCTTGATCCCCAGCCCGGTCATGTTGAACACCCCCACGATCAGGGACGCACAGATGATGATCGCGGCAATCGAGGCGATCTGGCGCGCCGCATCCTCGGAGGCCTGCCAGATCCGCGCGGCCCAGCGGCGCATCCGCAGCGCGCCGGTGCTGTCGATCGCCAGCAGCAGCACCATCACCGCCGACGCCGCCGACGCGGCATAGGGCGCGGTGTAGGACGTCCCCGCCAGCACCCAGATCAGGATCCCGAACGGCACCGCAAAGAACGGCACCGTGCGCGCGACGAAGATCCAGCCCGGCATCTCCTCGCGGCTCAACCCCATCAGCCCGTACCGGATCGCATACTGGTGGATCGCCACCCAGGCGGTGGCAAAGAACAGAAGTGCCGGCAGCGACGCCGCCACCATGATCTCGGTGTAGGGGCGCGCCAGCAGCTCGGCCATCACGAAGATCCCCGCCCCCATCAGGGGCGGCATGATCTGCCCGCCGGTCGAGGCCACGGCTTCGGTCGCCGCCGCCAGCGTGCGCGGATAGCCCAGCCGGATCATCGCCGGGATCGTCACCATCCCGGTGGAGGCCGTATTCGCCGCCGCCACCCCGGAAATCGAGCCGTAAAGCGCCGACGCCACCACCGCGACCTTGGCCGCCCCCGCCCGCGCGCGCCCCGCCACCTGGGTTGCCAGCGCCATGAACCCGGTCCCGGCGGTCCCGGCCGAAATCAGCGCCCCCAGGATGATGAACGGCGCGATCACCTCGGCCGAGATGCCGGTCAGGCTGGACCACAGCCCCCCTTCGGTGATCGTCAGCGTGCCAAGAAAGAACGCGGCCCGCAGCCCGTCATGGCCGAAATCGCCCGGAATGTGCTGGCCGAAGAAGCCATAGGCCAGCACCAGCGCCGCCACCATCGGCAGCACCCACTTGATCGCCCGGCGCGCGGCCTCCAGCACCACCAGGATCAGGGTCACCGCGACGGCCATCTGGACCTCGCCGCGCAGCGATCCGAACTGGCGCACCAGCGTCGGCTGGTTCCACATGATGTAGCCCGCCGCCCACAGCCCCAGAGCCAGGAACACAGGCCCGCTCCAGCGCTCCCACGCGTTGGCGGGCGCGGACAGAAGAAAGATCCACGGCAGCGCCAGCATCAGATGGATGGGCCGGACCACCAGTGCCGGGATCAGCCCCGACCACACCAGATACAGATGGAACCCCACCGTCCCCAGCGCCAGCGCGCCGACGGCCCATTGCGCGGGCCGGATCGCGCGCAGGGGTCCGGCCAACGGCGCATCCGCGGGGATGCCCCGCGCCTCGGCAAAGAGCGTGGGGGTCTGGGTCATGGGGGGCCTCGCATGGGTTGGGCGGCGGTGCGGGACCGCCGCCCGAGGGGATCAGCGCGCGGCTGTCAGTCGGTGGCTGTCAGCGCCCGGATGTCAGCGCCCGGATCTCAGCGCCCGGATCTCAGCGGGCGGGCACCGCCACGCCGATCTCCTCGTAATACCGCGCGGCGCCGGGGTGCACCTCGGCCCACAGGTATTCGATCAGATCGGGCGTGACCCCGGCCCACCACGGGCGTTCCCCCGCCAGCGCCTCGCGGTTCTCCCAGAAGGTGCGGGTGATGTCATAGGCCATGTCGTCCGACATCGCGGTGGTGGCATAGGCGCCCACCGGCACGCCGACCGACGGCACATCGGCCTCCAGCCCGGGATAGGTCCCGGCGGCGATGGTGATCGGCCCCGATTGCGCGTCCAGCGCGATGATCGCGGCCTGCTCACTTTCGGTGAACGGCACGATGGCCATGTCCAGCGTGGTCGCAAGCTCGCTCAGCTGCGGCGTGGGGTGCGACGAGCAGGTGGAGAAGCCGTCGATCTGGCGGTTGCGCAGCGCGTTGGCGGCCGCCGACAGCTCCAGATCCACCAGGTTGATCGCCTCCTCCAGCTCCAGCGCCTGGAACACCGCGCGGGTGCGCCCCTCGCAGAAGGTGCCGGTGCCGCCGGGCACGAAGGTGCGCCCCGCCAGATCCGACAGGCTCTCGATCCCCGCGTCCGCCCGCACCACGATGTGCATGGTGACATAGGGCATCACGAACAGCGTGCGCGCGCCGTCGAACGCCGGGTCGCCCTCGAACGCGCCGGTGGACTGCGACGCCGCCACCAGCAGGCTGGGCGGCGAGGTGAACAGGAAATTGCCCGGCCGGACAGCCGCCTCCTTGACGTTCTGGACCGAGCCCTGGCTCTCCTCCACCGTGGGCGAGATGGTGCCCCCCGCGCGCAGCAGTTCCGCCAGCTGCACCATCATCACATAGTAGCTGGACGACGAGGACGCCGATTTCAGCGTCAGGCGTTCCGACGCGGCGGCCCCGGTCGCGGCCACCAGCGCACAGGCGCCGGTCATCAGGATGGCAAGTCTGGTCATCTGTCCCTCTCCCGCCCCGGTTCGGGGCCCGGTTGTTTTCGGCGCGGATCCTGCTCGTTGCGGGCGGCGAAGTAAACGGGTCACCGTGACCGGGGCGGCCCCGGCAACCGTTCCACCAGATCGAACGGTTGCGCGCAAAACATGTAATTTTATCGCATCCCCATCCGTGGTTTCTGCGCGCACCCCTGATGACGGAGAGTCCCCCATGGTCCTCGACCTTCTGGCCCCCTTTGCCGCGCAGCTGCAAAAGCCCACGCTGGCGTTTCTGTTCGGGGGCATGGCGCTGGCCGCGCTCGGCAGCCGGCTGGAGATCCCCGAGCCGGTGTACCGCTTCATCGTGGTGCTGCTGATGCTCAAGATCGGCCTCGGCGCGGGCATCAGCCTGCGCGAGGCCAACCCGGCCGAGATCGCCCTGCCCGCGCTGATCGCCGTGGTGCTGGGCATCGCCATCGTGCTGCTGGGGCGGGTCACGCTGGCGCGCGCGCCGGGGATCGCACCGGCCGACGGGATGGCCACGGCGGGGCTGTTCGGGGCGGTGTCGGCCTCCACCCTCGCCGCCGCGATGGTGATGCTGGAGGCCGACGACATGACGTACGAGGCCTGGGTCCCCGCGCTCTATCCCTTCATGGACATCCCCGCGCTGCTGACGGCGATCGTGCTGGCGCAGATGGCGCGCGGCGGGACTGTCCGCATCGGCGCGATCCTGGCCGACAGCGCGCGCGGGGCTGCGGTGTCGGCGCTGGGTCTGGGGCTGGTGCTGGGCATCGTCGCGCGCCCCGACGCGGTGCATGCGGAATTCTACGAGCCGCTGTTCCGGGGCCTGCTGACGATCCTGATGCTGGTGATGGGGATGGAGGCCTGGTCGCGCCTGGCAGAGCTGCGCCACAGCGCGCACGCCCACGCCGCCTATGCCCTGACGGCGCCGCTGGTGCATGGGGCGCTGGGGTTCGGGCTGGGATATGGCGCGCATCTGGCGACCGGGTTTTCCGCCGGGGGCGTGGTGCTGCTGGCGGTGATGGCGGCGTCGTCGTCCGACATCTCCGGCCCGCCGACGCTGCGGGCGGCGATCCCGCAGGCGAACCCGGCGGCGTATCTCGGCGCCTCCACCAGCCTCGGGACGCCGATGGCGCTGCTGACGATTCCGCTGTGGATGGCGCTGGCGCAGGTGGTGATGTGATGGAAATTGCCAATTGGCAATTTCCGCGGGCTCAGATCGGATTGGCCTCGGCGAACTTGCGAAAGAACGCAAGGAACGCCCGGTCGGGATCGTCCGGCGGGGGCTTGCCGGCGGCCCAGCTTCGCCACTCGCTCTCGATCTGGTAGATGTCAAAGCCGGGATGACGCAGCCGCGCGGTCTCATAGGTCTCGGTGCGCAGGGGCGTGCCCAGCCGGTCCATCCAGCCCGGGCGCGGGGGTGCGGGCGCCCTGCCCCGCGGCGCGACCACGGCATCGGCGCGCGTGCGCCGGCCCACGCGGCTGAACTGCAACGCCCGATCCGCCGCCGCCGTCGCGTCGCCGTCCTTGCGCCACCAGCGCAGCTCCACATGGGTCACGGCGCGCCCCGTCTTCACCGGGTCGACCTCCACCACATAATCCGACAGCGCCGAGACCTCGGCCACCGCCGGATCGATCGCCCGCAGCCGCAGGTTCGACCACGACGTCAGCTTGCCCTTGGGCACGCCCAGGATGCCGCGCAGACTGTCGAGCGCGATCCGTTCGGATGCCTTCCAGCGCAGGTTGCCGCGCTTCTGCACCATCTCATAGAGCGTCAGCGCGTATTTCGACGACAGCGCGAACATCACCTCGCGCTGCAGGCGGGCGAACACGGTGCTGTCGCCGATGATGCGGCGCAGGCGGGCGGGGATCTCGTACTCGATGACGCCGGTGGCCTTCAGCCCCTCCAGGTTGCCGCCCAGAAGCTGCACGCGCTCCACCGCCGCCTCGCCGTCGCGCATCACGGCGACCTTGACGATGGCCGCCATCAGCCGCTCCAGGCTGTCGCCCAGCCGGTCGTTGGAGTTGTGCGAGCCCCGCAACGCCGATTTCGCGATGACATGGGTGACGGGCTTGTCGATCGCCTCCCACGCGTTTTCCAGCAGCAGGTTGTAGATCCGCCGATCGTTGAGGGTCAGCGGCGTGACCTCGATCAGGTCCACAAGCTCCCCCGGCTTGACCAGGCTCTCGGAGTTGGGTCGGGCCTCGATGGTGCGCATGGCGTCCCTTACATCGGATCGCTTACTAACGTAGGCGTCAGAATGTATGATCTGACCGCCCCGCGCAAGACTGCACCCGATTGGTAAGAGTTCCGTGCCCCCACCGTACGGTGCCCCCGTGCAACCCCTTGACAGGGCCGCGTTTTCCGAATCGCCCAAGGACCGATCCGGACCCAACCCAGGATGTAAGCGCAGCGGGCCACCCGAAACGTAGTCCCACCCCGCCCGATTCGTAAGCCCACACCACCCGAGAGGTAAGCAAAGCCGTCCCACAACGTAAGCGACACCGCCCAATTCCCGCGCCACGCCAAAGGCTTGGCCCACATGAACACAGAACTTAAGAGAATCCGAACCAAGGCGGTTTTTTCAAGGGTCTGGGGGTAAATCGGACCCGCACTCGAACCCTTACCGATCGGGATGGTGGAAGGGGGCAGAGAGCCCTGAAACTCCGCACCCCGGGGCCGCGATCGCGCCGATCCGAACCTGCACGCGCCTTGCGCAAGGTTCGCATCCCATGCAGGATGCGCCCTGATCTCCGAACCCCGAGGGCCCAGATGACCGACACCCCCACCAGCGCCCTGCCCCCCATCGCGCATGAGGAGCTGTCGGCCCTGTCCCGCCGCGCAGGCCTGGTGATCGAGCGCCTGCGCGAGCGGGTCTTTGCCCCCGGCGGCCGCAAGCGGCTGGAGGTCACCTTCAACGTCCGCACCGCCGCCGAGATGGTCGGCCGCACCGAGAAATCCATCCGCGAGGCCGAAGCCGACGGCCGCCTGCCACAGCCCGAGAAAGACCCCGCCACAGGCCGACGGCTGGGATATTCCCTGAGCGATATCAATCGCATGCGGGCCGTGTTCGGGACCGCGCCGCACCGTGGCCCCGACGATCCACCGCTCGTGCTGGCGGTGCAGAACTTCAAGGGCGGCGTGGGAAAATCGACCGTCACCTGCCATCTGGCGCAGTACTTCGCCCTCAAGGGCTACCGCGTCTGCGTGATCGACTGCGACAGCCAGGCCAGCACCACCGCCGTCTTCGGCTTCAACCCCGACATCGACGTGAACGAAGAAGAAGACACCCTCTATCCCTTCTTTCGCCACGGCGGGCCCGCCACCCTCCGCTATGCCCTGCGCGCCACCTGTTGGCCGGGGATTGCGCTGATCCCGGCGAACCTCGGCCTCTATGACGCCGAGTATGAATTCGCCGCCCGCATGGCGCGGGAGCCGGTGTTCCTGCTCGACCGGCTGCGCGAGGGGGTCGCGACCATCGCGGACGCCTTCGACGTGGTGCTGCTCGACCCGCCGCCCGCGCTGGGGATGCTGTCGCTGTCGGTGCTGCGGGCGGCAAACGCGCTGCTGATCCCGACCCCGCCGAGCAACATCGACTTCGCCTCCACCGCGCATTTCCTGCGGATGCTCGATAGCACCCTGTCGGAGCTGGCCCGCCACGGCGGCGCGCGCGACTACAGCTTCGTCAAGATCCTGGCGACCAAGATGGACGACCAGAAATCCGCCCATCAGGCGATCAAGCGGATGATGGACGCGGTGTTTCCACAGGACATGCTGGCGGCCGTGCTGAAGGACTCGGCCGAGATCGACAACGCGGCCACCAACCTCGCCACCGTCTATGAGCTGACGGGGGCGGCGGCGCGCACCGAAACCCACCGCCGCTGCCGCGCATACCTTGACGCCATGGGCCGCGAGGTCGAACTTCTGGCCCGCAAGACCTGGCCCAGCCACCACAAATCCTTGCGCAAGGAGGGACTGCTGTGACCCGTCGCCACGATGCGATCTTTGACGATGTCCTCAAGGGCCTCGATGACCGGGACGGGGGCGTGGCACCGGGCGGCGCGCGGTTCCTCAAACGCTCCAACGCGCTGTCGGAGACGGGCAACCGCGAGGAAAAGACCCTGCTGTGGGTCGAGCCAGAGGACTGCGTGATGTGGGAGGGGCACAACCGCGCCTATGATCTTCTGTCCGAGGAGACCTGCCGCGACCTGATCGATTCCATCCGCGCGCAGGGCCGGCAGGAGTTTCCCGCGATCGTGCGGCGCCGGACGGGGCAGGGGGCCGCCTACGAGGTGATCTGCGGCGCGCGCCGCCACTACGCCGTGTCCTGGCTGCGGGCGAACAACTACCCCCAGTTCCGCTATCTGATCGAGGTGCGCGATCTGACCGACGAGGAGGCGTTTCGCCTCGCGGATCTGGAGAACCGCGACCGTGAGGATCTGTCGGACTATGAGCGCGCGCGCGACTATGCCCGCGCGCTGGAGCTGTATTACGGCGGCAAGCAGAAGGTGATGGCCACCCGGCTGGAGGTGTCAGAGGCGTGGCTGTCGCGCTACCTCAACCTTGCGAAGCTGCCGGCGGAGGTGGTCGCGGCGTTCCCCTCCTTGCGCGAGGTGCGCGAGCTGCACGCCCGCCGCCTGCGTCCCGCGCTGTCGGACGACGCCGCGCGTGCGCGCGTCATGGCCGAGGCCGCGGCGCTGACGGGGCAGGGGGTCGCGACGCCGCAGGTGCTGGCCCGCCTGCTGGCCGCCGCCGAAGGTCCGCGCCCGACGCCCGCGCGCACGATCTACCGCCGCAACCCCCACGAATCCGGGGTGGAGCTGAAACGTCGGGGCCGCAAGACGGTGCTGGAGTTCGACGACACCCTGTCCGAGGCGGCGGTGCGTGCGGCGCTGGCGCAGTTCCTGACCGACCGCTACGGCTGAAATTGCCAATTGGCAATTTCGGAAACCACAGCGATTCCAATGGCCTCGACAACAACGGATGGCCCGCGTGAAAGTCTACCTCTCTGTCGATATCGAAGGTTGCGCCGGCATCACCCATTGGGACGAGGCCCGCAAACCCCACCCCGACTACGCCGAGTTCCGCGAGATCATGACCGGCGAGGCCTTGGCCGCCATCGAGGGCGCCCGCAACGCCGGCGCGACCGAGATCGTGGTCAAGGACGCGCACTCCAGCGCCCGGAACCTGATCCTCGACCGCCTGCCCGCCGACATCGAGGTGATCCGCGGCTGGGAGGGGGACCCCTTCTGCATGGTCCAGGGCCTCGACCGCAGCTTTGACGCGGTGGGGATGATCGGCTACCACGCCGCGGCCGGGTCCGAGGCGAACGCGCTGGCGCACACCCTGACGCTGGCCGCGATCGAGATCCGCCTGAACGGCGCGCCCGCGTCCGAGTTCCTGGTCCATGCGCTGGCGGCGGCGACGGTGGGGGTGCCGGTGGCGTTCGTCTCCGGCGACGCGGGCCTGATGGCCGAGATCGCCGAAACCGCCCCCGGCGTCACCCGTTGCGCGGTCAAGCAGGGGTTCGGCGCCTCCACCCGGTCGATGACACCGGCGGGCGCGCGCGCCGCGATCCGCGACGGGATGGCCCGCGCGTTGCGCAACCCCGGCTCGCCGATGCCGCTGGCCGACCACTGGCGGCTGGAGGTGACCTATGGCGATCCGGTGCTGGCCGCGCGCCACCGCCATTACCCCGGCGCCCGCCACAGCGGCCCGCGCACCATCACCCTGGAGACCGACACCTATGGCGATGTGCTGCGGGCGCTGCGCTATGTGACCTGAGGGGGGGGGCGGATACCGGATCGCAACCTTTTGGGTGCAGGTTTCGTGCAGTCAAAGGGGGGCGGTATGAGTCGCAGTCTCGTGGTCGGGGTGATGCCGGCCGGTATCATCGCCGCGGCGCTCGGGTTGGGTGTCGCGGCACAGTCGGGGCCGCCGGACGGCGCGGGGGTGCTGGTCGTGGTGCCGCCATGGCGGGCGGCCGATGGCGTCGTGGCGCGGGCGGGCGGTGTGATGCTGCCGCAGCCGCGCGCGGCGCTGTCGGTGGTGGCCGCCGGGCCGGGTCCGGATTTCGCCGCGCGGCTGCGCGCGGCCGGTGCCTGGGCCGTGCTGCCCGCCGGTGCCGTGTCCCTGTTGTGCGGAGGGTGAGGGGATGACCCATCTGACCGGGTGGCGCGCCGCGCTGCACATTCCCGACGCACCGCCCGCTGTGCAGGCCGAACAGGCCCGCGGCGTGCGCATCCTGCAAGGCATGGTCTGGGCCATGGTTCCGGTTCTGGCGCTGGGGGCGTGGATCGCGGGCAACGCGGCGCTGGCCTTTGGCGCGGCGGGGGTCGTGGTTGCGGTCCTTGCGCTGCTCGCCGCGCGGCTGGAGGGGGCGCTGGCGCGCCTCACCGTCAGTCAGGCGCTGGTGGGGCAGGCGATCCTGCTGACCGCGGCGATGACCGGGCATGCCTGGCAGATCGACACGCACATGCTGTTCTTTGCCGTGCTGGCCACGCTGGTGGTGCTGATCGATCCGCTGGTGTTCCTGTTCGCCGCCGCCACCATCGCCGCGCATCATCTGGTGCTGGGGGTGGCCGCGCCCGCGCTGGTCTATCCCGCCGCCACGATGGCGGAAAACCTGCAACGCACGGCAATCCACGCCGTGATCGTCGGGATCGAGACCGGGGCGCTGTACCTGACCGTCCTGCGCCGCCGCCAGAGCGATGCCGAAGTCGCCGCCCGCACCGAAGAGGACCGCGACCGCACCGCGCGCGAGGCTGCCGCGCGCGATCACAGCCTGGCCGAACAGCGCGCCGTAGTCGCCACCCTGCGGGCGGGCCTGTCGGGGCTGGCGCGCGGCGACATGGCCACGCGCATCGATCAGGCGATGGGGGAGTACGACGAAATACGACATGAATTCAATGCACTGGGCCGTGACCTCGGCGCTGTGATCGCGCAGGCGCAATCCAGCGCGACATCGGTGCGCGAGACGGCGGCGCAGCTGGCGCAGGGCTCGGGCGAGATGTCGCACCGGGCCGAGACGCAGGCCGCCACGCTGGAGCAGTCGGCGGCGGCGCTGGACCAGATGACGGCGTCGGTGAAATCGGCCGCCGACAAGGCCTCGGAGGCCGATGGCGCCGTGGGCACCGTCCGGCGCGAGGCCGACGACAGCCGCGCGGTGGTGGCCGCGACGGTGGCCGCGATGGGCAAGATCGAGGCGTCCTCGACGCAGGTGGCCCAGATCATCGGCGTGATCGACGACATCGCCTTCCAGACCAACCTGCTGGCGCTGAACGCAGGCGTGGAGGCCGCGCGGGCGGGCGAGGCCGGGCGCGGCTTTGCGGTGGTGGCGTCCGAGGTGCGGGCGCTGGCGCAGCGCGCGTCGGGGTCTGCGCAGGAGATCAAGGAGCTGATCTCCACTTCGGGCCTTCAGGTGCAGGAGGGGGTGGATCTGGTGGGCCGCACCGGGGCCGCGCTGGAGCGCATCGCGGGCCGTGTGGCGGAGGTGTCGGAGCTGGTGTCGGACATCTCGGTCTCGGCGCGCGAACAGGCGGCGGGGTTGCAGGAGATCAACAGCGGGGTCAACCAGCTCGACGAGGTGACGCAGGCGAACGCGGCGGCGCTGGAGCAGGCGACGGCGGCGGCGCAGGCCCTCAACGAGGAGGCCGAGCGGCTGGCCGAGGCGCTGGCGCGGTTTTCCACCGATGCCGCCGCGGCGCCGTCCCCGGCGATCCCGTTGCACCCCG
>NZ_NHSD01000253.1 GCF_016653255.1 Rhodobaculum claviforme | reverse complement strand
GGTGGGGCGCGGGCCTATGGCGGCGGCCCGGATTTCGCCTCAGCGTTTTCGGATGTGTTCGAGGATCTGTTCGGCGACTTCATGGGGGGCGGCCGGGCGGGGGCACGCGGGCGTGCCAGCCGCGGCAGCGACCTGCGCTACAACATGGCGATCACGCTGGAGGAGGCCTTCTCGGGCGTGCAGAAGTCGATCAGCGTGCCCACGCTGGCGGCCTGCGATTCGTGCAACGGCACCGGTGCCGAGGGCGGCGCCGAGCCGGTGAGCTGTCCCACCTGTTCGGGGCTGGGCAAGGTTCGGGCGCAGCAGGGTTTCTTCACCGTCGAACGCACCTGCCCCACCTGCGGCGGGCTGGGTCAGATCGTCAAGAACCCGTGCAAGGCCTGTGGTGGTGCCGGGCGCGTGGAAAAGACCCGCGCGCTGTCGGTGGACATCCCCGCTGGGGTGGAGACCGGCACCCGCATGCGCCTGGCCGGCAAGGGCGAGGCCGGGGTGCGCGGCGGCCCCGCGGGCGACCTCTATATCTTCATCGAGGTGCGCGAGCATCCGCTGTTCCAGCGTGACGGCGTGCACCTGCAATGCCGCGTGCCCGTCAGCATGGCCACCGCGGCCCTCGGCGGCGAGGTGGAGGTGCCCAGCATCGATGGCGGCCGCGCCCGGGTGAAGGTCCCCGCCGGCAGCCAGACCGGCCGGCAGATGCGCCTGCGCGGCAAGGGCATGCCGGAACTGCGCGGCGGCATGACCGGCGACATGCTGATCGAGCTGGCGGTGGAGACGCCGGTCAACCTCACGGCCCGCCAGAAGGAACTCCTGCGCGAGTTCGAGGAGCTGGGCGAACACAACAATCCCGAGGGCAGCTCGTTCTTCGACAAGGTCAAGGGGTTCTGGGACGGCATGAAGGGCTGACCCCGGCGCGCGGGCCATGGCGCCCGGCCGGCGGTCGGTCTAGGCTGGCCGCTGGCAGCGGAGGGATCCAATGGAACTGTACGGCTTTGGCGAAAGTGGCAACGCCTACAAGGTGGCGCTGGCGCTGCGCGCGATGGATGTCGACTGGACCCTGCGCCCGGTGGATTTCTTTGCGGGTGAGACGCGGGGGCCGGATTTCCGCGCGCTCAACCCCATGGGCGAGGTGCCGGTCCTGGTCGATGGCACCACGGTCCTGACGCAGTCGGCGGTGATCCTGGACTACCTGTCGTCCAAGACCGGCCGTTTCGGCGGCCAGTCCGCGGCCGAGCGCCGCGAGGTCCTGCGCTGGATGTTCTGGGACAATCACAAGCTGACGGGCATCGTGTCCCAGCTGCGCTTCATGCAGAACTTCCTGGCCCCGGACAAACGCGTGCCGGAGGTGATCGCCTATCTGCGCGGCCGCGCCAGGACCGGGGCGATGATCCTGGAGGACCACCTGTCGGCGCACGGCTGGGTGGTCGGCACCGCGCCGACGATCGCGGATTTCTCGCTCGCCGGGTACCTGTATTTCCCCGAGGAGAAGGGCCTGGAGCGTGCCGACTGGCCCGCCATCGACGCCTGGCTGGAGCGGATCGCCCAGATCCCCGGTTGGGCGCACCCCTATGACGTGATGCCGCGCGCCTTTCCCGGCGCCTGATCCGCGGTGGACGCGTTCCTCTATGACGCCGTGCGCGCGCCCCGCGGGCGGGGGCGGGCGGACGGGGCCCTCCACGAGGTCACGGCGCTGCGGCTGTCGGCGCTGATGCTGGACGCGGTGGTGGCGCGCTGCGGCGTGGCCCCGGACGCGGTGGACGATGTGATCTGGGGCACCGTCACCCAGGTGGGTGAGCAGGGCGGGTGCCTTGCGCGCGCCGCTGTCCTTGCCTCCGGCCTGTCGGAGCGGGTGCCGGGCGTATCGCTCAACCGCTTCTGCGCCTCGGGGCTGGAGGCGGTGAACATGGCCGCGGCCCAGGTCGGCTGCGGCATGGCCGATGGCATCATCGCCGGCGGGGTGGAGATGATGGGCCGCGTGCCGATGGGCTCGGACGGGCTGGCGCTGGCGGTGGACCCGACGGTGGCGATGGCGCGGCATTTCGTGCCGCAGGGCATCGCGGCCGACCTGATCGCGACGGAATACGGGTTCACCCGCGAGGCGCTGGACGCGCTGGCGGTCGAAAGCCATGCCCGCGCCGTCCGCGCCTGGGACGAGGGGCGCTTTGTCCGGGGCGTGGTTGCGGTGCGCGACATCAACGGGCTGGAGATCCTCGCGCGGGACGAGGCGATCCGCCCCGGGACCGACATGGCCGCCCTGGCCGCGCTGAAGCCCGCCTTTGCCGGGATGGGGCAGGGGATGCCCGGCTTCGACGCGGTCGCGCTGATGCGACACCCCCATCTGGAGCGGATCGCGCACCGGCACACCGCGGGCACCTCCAGCGCCATCGTGGACGGGGCGGCGGCGGTGCTGGTGGGCAACCGTGCATTCGGCGCGGCCCACGGCCTGCGGCCCCGCGCGCGCATCCGCGCCACCGCGCGGGTGGGGTGCGCGCCCACGATCATGCTGACCGGCCCGGTTCCCGCGACCGAACGCGCGCTGGCGGCGGCCGGGATGGCGCTGGGGGACATCGACCTGATGGAGGTGAACGAGGCGTTCGCCGCCGTCGTCCTGCGGTTCCTCCAGGCGTTCGACGCGGATCCCGCGCGCGTCAACGTCAACGGGGGCGCCATCGCCATGGGCCACCCGCTGGGCGCCAGCGGGGCGGTGATCCTCGGCACCCTTCTGGACGAGATCGAGCGGCGGGACGCGACCACGGGCCTTGTCACCCTGTGCGTGGCGGGCGGCATGGGCGTGGCCACCGTGATCGAGCGGGTCTGAGGGGCGAGGGGGCAGCCATGGCCGAATTCCGGACCGAGATGCACGACGGCGTGGCCGTGATCCGCTGGGACGTGCCGGGCCGGTCGATGAACGTCATGACGCGGGCGGGGCTGGCGGATCTGGCGGCCTGTGTCGACGCCGCGCTGGGCGATGGGGATGTGCGGGGGATCGTCATCACCTCGGCCGGGCGGGATTTCGCGGGGGGCATGGACCTGGCCCTCTTGGCCGAGATGAAGCGCGCGGCGGGCGCCGACCCCGCGCGCGGGATCTTCGACGCGGTGCAGGCCATCCACGCCCTTCTGCGCCGGATCGAGCGGGCGGGGATGGACCCGGCCACCCGGCAGGGCGCGAAGCCGGTGGCCTGTGCGCTGCCGGGGACCGCCGTCGGCATCGGGCTGGAACTGGCGCTGGCCTGCCACCGCATCCTTGTGGCCGACCGGGCGGATGCGCGCATCGGCCTGCCGGAGATCAAGGTCGGACTGTTCCCGGGCGCCGGCGGCACCACCCGGCTGGTGCGCAAGCTCGGGGTGATGGCCGCGGCCCCGTTCCTGCTGGAGGGGCGCATGGTCGCGCCCGAGGCCGCCCGCAGCGCCGGCCTTGTTGACGAGGTCGTGCCGGCGGATGACCTTCTGGCGCGCGCCATCGCCTGGGTCCGGGGGGCGACGGCGGCCGAGTGCACTAGGCCGTGGGACCTGCCGGGCCATCGCATGCCGGGCGGCGCGCCCTATGCCACGGCGGGGTTTCCGACCTTCGTGGGCGCCTCGGCCATGGTGACGGGGCGCACGCAGGGGGTCTATCCCGCCGCCGCCGCGCTGATGTCGGCGATGTACGAGGGCGCGCTGGTGGATTTCGACACCGCCCTGCGGATCGAGGCGCGCTGGTTCACCCATGTGCTGATGGACCCGACGGCCGAGGCGATGATCCGCACGCTGTTCCTGGACAAATCCGCGCTGGAGAAGGGCGCCCGCCGCCCCTCGGCGCCGCAGGGGCGGGTGGCGCGGCTGGGCGTGGTCGGCGCCGGCATGATGGGCGCGGGCATCGCGCAGGCGGCGGCCAGCGCCGGCATCGAGGTGGTGCTGACCGACGCCACCGCGGACGCCGCCGCGCGCGGCCGCGACACCATCGCCCGTGCGCTGGACGGGGCGGTGGCGCGCGGCCGGATATCGTCGGATCGCGCGGCCGCCGCGCTGGCGCGCATCACCACGGCGTCCGCGGACCTGCGGGGATGCGACCTGATTCTGGAGGCCGTGCCGGAGGACCCGTCCCTCAAGGCCGAGGTTCTGGCCCGCGCCGAGGCCGACGCCCCCGGCGCGACGCTGTCCAGCAACACCTCCACCCTGCCGATTGGCGATCTGGGCCGTGGCCTGCGGCGGCCCGAGGCGTTTGTGGGCCTGCATTTCTTCAGCCCCGTCGACCGCATGCCGCTGGTGGAGGTGGTGCGCGGCCCCGCCACATCCGACGCGACCGTGGCCCGCGCGTTCGACTTCGCCCGGCACCTGCGCAAGACCCCGATCGTGGTGAACGACGCGCGGTTCTTTTATGCCAACCGCTGCATCATCCCGTTCCTGAACGAAGGGGTACGCATGATCGCCGAGGGGGTGGCGCCCGCGCTGGTGGAAAACGCCGCGCGGCAGCTGGGTTTTCCGGTGGGGCCGCTGCAACTGATCGACGAGGTGTCGGTGGCGCTTGCGGTGCGCATCGCGCGCGAAACCCGCGCCGCGCAGGGGCGGGCCGCGGCCGATGACCGGGCCGACCGGGTGATCCTTGCGCTGGCCGAGGCCGGGCGGCTGGGCCGCAAGGCCGGGGCGGGGTTCTATGACTATGACGCGCAGGGCCGGCGCACGGGCCTCTGGCCGGGGCTGGAGGGGCGGGCGCGTCCGGATATCGCCACCCTTCGGGACCGGCTGATCTTCGTGCAGGCGCTGGAGGCGGTCCGCGCGCTGGACGATGGCGTGCTGGAGGATGTGCGCGAGGGCAACGTGGGGGCCGTCCTGGGCTGGGGCTTTGCGCCGTGGTCGGGGGGGCCGTTCGCCTGGCTCGACCGGATCGGGGCGGACCGGGCGGTGGCCACGGCCGAGGCGCTGGCGCGCGATCACGGCGCGCGCTTTGATCCGCCCGCGCGGCTGCGCGACATGGCCCGCAGCGGGGCGACCTTCGGCTGATCCCTCAGACGAACTGTTCGCGCAGCAGCCGCTCCTCCAGCCCGTGGCCGGGGTCGAACAGCAACCGATGCGCCACGGCGGGTTCCGAGCGGATCTCGACCCAGGCGACATCGCGCACGGGGCGGCTGTCGGCATCGGCCATCACCGGGCGCTTGGCGGGGTTGAGCACGTCGATGCGCACCACCGCCGTCCTGGGCAGCAGCGCCCCGCGCCAGCGGCGCGGCCGGAACGCGGACATCGCCGTCAGCGCCAGAACCGCCGATCCGATGGGCAGGATCGGCCCGTGCGCCGAATAGTTGTAGGCCGTCGACCCGGCCGGCGTGCACACCAGCGCGCCGTCGCAGACCAGCTCCTCCAGGCGGACACGACCGTCGACGCTGATGCGCAGGCGCGCGGCCTGCGGCCCCTCGCGCAGCAGCGACACCTCGTTGATCGCCAGCGCCTCGTGCACCGTGCCGCCGACAGTGACGGCGTGCATGTGCAGCGGGTTGATGACGGTTTCCTCGGCCACCGCCAGCCGCTGGGTCAGGCCCGAGCGGGCATAATCGTTCATCAGGAACCCGACGGTGCCGCGATTCATGCCATAGACCGGCGCCGGCAGGTGCTGGGTGGCGTGCAGCGTGCCCAGCATGAAGCCGTCGCCGCCGAGGGCGACGATCACCTCGGCCTCCTCGGCGGGGACATCGCCGTAGCGGGCCACCAGTTCGGCGCGGGCGGCCTGCGCGTCGTCCGTGGGACTGGCGAGGAACGCGATCTTGCGTCGGTCGGCCATGGCGTCGCTCCCTGCACTGTGCCGGTTGTGGCGGGCCGGGCGGGCGAACACAACCCGGACCTGCGCGGCATCGTCCCGCCGGGCGCGGCGATATCACGCTTCAAGGACCGCGCCGTATGGGCTATGTGCCATCCCACACCGTGCCAGCCCGAGGAGGCCGCCATGAACGCCCCGCACCGCGACAGCGGATTCTTCACCGAGACCCTGAACAGCCGCGACCCCGAGCTTGCCGCCGCCGTCACCGCCGAGATGGCCCGACAGCGCGACGAGATCGAGCTGATCGCCAGCGAGAACATCGCAAGCCTTGCGGTGCTGGAGGCGCAGGGCTCCGTCCTGACGAACAAGTATGCCGAGGGGTATCCCGGCCGGCGGTACTATGGCGGCTGCCAGCACGTCGACGTGGCCGAGGAGCTGGCGATCCAGCGCGCTTGTGCGCTGTTCGGCTGCGGGTTTGCCAATGTGCAGCCGAACTCCGGCAGCCAGGCCAACCAGGGCGTGTTCCTCGCGCTGCTGCAACCCGGCGACACCATCCTGGGCATGAGCCTGGACGCGGGCGGCCACCTGACCCACGGCGCGCGGCCCAACATGTCGGGCAAGTGGTTCAACGCCGTGCACTACGGCGTGCGCGAGGACGACCTGACCCCGGACTACGACCAGATCGAGCGGCTGGCGCTGGAGCACAAGCCCCGGCTGATCATCGCGGGCGGCTCGGCCATCCCGCGGGTGCTGGACTTCGCCCGCTTCCGCGCCATCGCGGACAAGGTGGGCGCGTATCTGCTGGTGGATATGGCGCATTTCGCCGGGCTGGTGGCGTCGGGGCATTACCCCTCGCCGTTTCCGCATGCGCATGTGGCGACCACGACCACGCACAAGACCCTGCGCGGTCCGCGCGGCGGGATGATCCTGACCGATGACGAAGGGCTGGCCAAGAAGTTCAACTCGGCGATCTTCCCCGGCCTGCAGGGCGGGCCGCTGATGCATGTGATCGCCGCCAAGGCGGTGGCCTTCGGCGAGGCGCTGCGCCCGGAGTTCAAGGACTACCAGGGCCAGGTGATCCGCAACGCCCAGACGCTGGCCGCGCGGCTGGTCGCGGGGGGGCTGGCGATCGTCACCGGCGGCACCGACACGCATCTGATGCTGGTCGACCTGCGCCCCAAGGGCGTGAAGGGCAACGCGACCGAGGCCGCGCTGGGCCGCGCCCACATCACCTGCAACAAGAACGGCATCCCGTTCGACGATGAAAAGCCGATGGTCACCAGCGGTATCCGGCTGGGCTCTCCGGCCGGGACCACGCGCGGCTTCGGCGAGCCGGAGTTCGCCCAGATCGGCGACTGGATCGTGCGGGTGGTCGACGGGCTGGCCGCCAACGGCGCCGATGGCAACGCCGAAGTGGAGGCCGCCGTGCGCGCCGAGGTGCTGGAGATGTGCGCGCGCTTCCCGCTCTATCCCGGCCGCTGAGGCCCGCGCGACACCGTGAACGCCGGCCCTCCGGGGCCGGCGTTCCGCGTTGTATCAGGCGCTGCGCGGGGCGGTTGGCGCAAGCTCGGCCAGCTCGTCCACCAGCTGCGCCTCTCCGGCCGCGCGCGCCTTGCTGAGGCCGCCCAGCAGCACGAACACCACCGGCGTCAGGTAAAGCGTGGACAGGGTGGCCAGCCCCAGCCCGCCGACGATGACCCAGCCCAGCGCCTCGCGCGCCTCGGCGCCCGCCCCGAAGGACAGGATCAGCGGCACCGCGCCCAGCACGGTGGAGGCCATGGTCATCATCACCGGGCGCAGGCGGATCACGCAGGCCTCCTCGGCGGCGGCGCGCACGCTGGCGCCGCGGTCGCGCAGCTGGTTGGCGAACTCCACGATCAGGATGCCGTTCTTGGCCATGATCCCCACCAGAAGCACCAGCCCGATCTGGGAATAGACGTTCAGCGACCCGTCCGTCAGCAGCAGCGCGAACACCGCGCACGCCAGCCCCAGCGGCACCGTGGACATCACCACCACCGCCGACACGAAGCTTTCGAACTGCGCCGACAGCACCAGGAACACCACCAGCAGCGCAAAGCCGAACACCACAAGCAGCCCGGCCGACGTCTCGTCCAGCGTCTTGGCCTCGGCCAGCGGCACGATGCGCTGGTCGGGGCCCAGCAGGTCGGCGGCCAGCCGCTCGGCCTCGGCCAGGGCCGCGCCCAGCGGCAGCGCATCGCTGAGAGAGGCGGAAATCCCCACCGCGCGCATCTGCCCCTCGCGCGCCAGCTCGGGCGCGACCGCGCGTTCCTCCAGCGTCACGAAGCTGGAGATCGGCACCATCGCGCCATTGCCCGCGGGCACGAAGATCCGCTCCAGATCGCCGGGATCGCGCACCGGCTGGGCGGTGGACAGCATCTGGATGTCATAGCTGCGGTCGTCCACGAACACCGTGCCCACCGACCGGCCGTCCAGAACCGCCTGCAACGCCTCGCCCAGCCCGTCGATGCGCACGCCCAGATCAGAGGCCCGCGCGCGGTCGACCTCGATGAAGAGCTGCGGCTGCGTGGTCTCGAAATCGAGCGAGACGCGGCCGAAACGGCCGTCGTCCTCCAGCCGGCGCACCAGCTCCTCGCCCAGATCGCCGAGCTGTTCATAGTTCGAGCCGGTGACGGCGAACGACAGCCCGCGCCCGGCGCCACGGATGCGCAAGGAGTTGGGCTGGATGACAAAGGCGCGCACGCCGATCACGTCGCGCAGGCCCGCGTTGATCTCGGCCACGATCTCCTGCTGGGAGCGGTCGCGGTCGCCCCACTGCGCCAGCGTCAGCACCACGAAGGCGCGGTTGTCGCGCCCGCCGGTGCCGATGATGGCAAAGCGGTTGGTGATCTCGCCGGCGGCCTGCAGGGGTTCGGCGATGGCCTCGATCTCGCGCACCTTGGCGTCGGTGAACTCGCGCGCCACACCCTGGGGCGCGGTGATCGACATCAGGATGACGGCGCGATCCTCGGCCGGGGTCAGCTCCTGGCGGAGCTGCCCGGCGGCCACCAGCGCGGTGACGGCGAACAGCACCGCCGCCAGCACCACCGCCAGCGGTGCCGCCAGCGCCGCGCGCAGCGACGCGCCATAGATCGCGGCCAGCCGGTTGCCCAGCCACACCATCGGCCCGCGCGGATCGGCCACCGGCTTGGCCGTCAACAGACGGCTGGCGAGCATCGGGCACAGCGTCAGCGCCACCACCGACGACAGCAGCACCGCCATCGCCAGCGTGAAGCCGAATTCGCGGAACAGCCCGCCCGTCTGGCCCGGCAGGAACGACAGTGGCACGAACACCGCCGCCAGCGTCGCGGTGGTGGTGACGACGGCAAAGAACACCTGCCGCGTGCCCAGCACGGCGGCGGCACGCGGCCCCAGCCCCTGGGCGCGGCGGCGCACGATGTTTTCCAGCACCACGATGGCGTCATCGACCACCATCCCGGTCGCCAGCACCAGCGCCAGCAGCGTCAGGATGTTGACCGAGAACCCCGCGATGTAGATCGCCGCCACCGTGCCCACCAGCGCCACCGGCATGGTGATCGCCGGGATCAGCGTGGCGCGCACATCGCGCAGGAACAGGAAGATGATCCCCACCACGATGAAAACGGCCATGACGAGCGTCTTGAGGACCTCGGAAATGGCGCCCGACACGAAGGTCGCCTCGTCCGAGGTGATGCGCACGGTCACGTCGTCGGGCAGGATCGAGGGCAGCTCGTCCACCACCGCGCGCACCGCCCGGGAGATGTCGAGCGTGTTGGACTGCGCCTGGCGGATGATGCCGAGGCCCACGCCGGTCTCGCCGTTGGCGCGCAGCAGGGTCTCGCCGGGTTTGGGGCCCAGCGTGACCTGCGCGATGTCGCCCAGGCGGATGTTCTCGCGGATGACGAGGGCCTCGAATTCCTCGGCGGTGGTGACGGCGGCGGTGGTGCGCACGAGGATCGACTGGCTCTCGCCACCCAGCGTGCCGGCGGGGGCGTCAAAGGCCACGTCGCGCAGGCTGTCGCGCAGGTCCGCGAGGCTCAGGCCCCGGCTGGCGAGTTGCAGCATGTCGACATCGACGCGGAACACCGCTTCGCGGTCGCCGAAGATCTGAAGGTCGGCCACCCCGGGCGCCGAGATCAGCCGGTCGGCGATGAAATCCTCCACCAGCCGCGTCAGGTCCTGCGGCGGCCGGATCGACGAGGTCACGGCGATGCGCAGCACCGGGTCGGCGTTGGCGTCGGCCTTGACGATCTGCGGGTCGTCGGCGTCGTCGGGCAGGTTGTTGGAGATCCGGCTGACGGCATCGCGGATGTCGGTGGCGGCGACGTCGATGTTCACGCTGTCGGCGAATTCCACCGTGATCCGGCTGCGTCCGAAGCGCGATTCGGCCGACACGTCGGTGACGCCGCTGACGCGGGCGACGGCGTTCTCGATCTGGGCGGTGATCTCGCGGTCGATGGTTTCGGGGGCCGCACCGGCGAACTGGGTGGTGACGGTGACGACGGGGCGGTCGACGTCGGGCAGCTCGCGCACCTCCACGCCGAACAGGCCCGCAAGGCCGGCGATCACGATCAGCGCGGACACCACCAGCGCGAGGATCGGGCGTCGCACGAACAGCGCGGTGCCCGACCCCGCGAGCGCGCGCGCCTCGTCGGCCGAGCGGGGCAGGTCGTCGGCGCCGATGTCCTCGGGGTCCGCGGGGGGGGGC
>NZ_NHSD01000252.1 GCF_016653255.1 Rhodobaculum claviforme | reverse complement strand
GTTCGGGCTACGTCCGCGACGGGTGCGCGGCGGGGCGCGACAAGGCAGGGGGCGGCCCGAAGTGTCCAAGCGCGGCTATCACCACGGCAACCTGCGCGCCGCGCTGATCGAGGCGACGCTGGACCTGATCGCCGAGGCCGGCCCCCAGGGCTTCACCCTGGCCCACGCCGCCAAGCGCGCGGGGGTGTCCCCGGCCGCGCCCTATCGCCATTTCGCGGGGCGCGAGGATCTTCTGGCCGCCGTCGCGCTGGAGGGATTCGCGCTGTTCGCCGACCTGCTGGAGCACGCCTGGGACGACGGCCGCCCCACGCCGCTGCGCGGGCTGGAGGCGGTGGGGCGGGCGTACCTGGCCTTCGCGCGCCGCCACGCGGGCCACTACATGGCGATGTTCGAGGCCGGCGTGCCCCCCGGCGCCACGCCCGAACTGGCCGCCGAGGCCGAGCGCGCCCGCGCCGTCCTGCTGCGCGCGGCCGAGGCGCTGTCGGCCCGCCTGCCGCCGGGCCGCCGCCCCCCGCCGTCGATGTTCGCCGCCCACATCTGGGCGCTCAGCCACGGGGTGGTGGAGCTGTTCGCCCGCGGTCGCCCCGGCGCGCGCACGCCCTTCGACCCCGAGGCGCTGCTGGAATCCGGCGTCGGCATCTATCTGCGCGGGCTTGGCCTGATCGGCCCCGAGGACTGATCCGACGCTGGCGCCGTGCGCTTTGCGCCCCTGCCACACTTGACAGGCGGGCGCGGTTTCCCCACCTATGTAAATGTAAGTTACATTCACACTGGCCCCGACCGGGCCACACAAGCGGAGAGACCTTCATGACCGCTATCACGACCTGGCCCTCCCGGGCCGAGATGTGGCTCGACGATCACGGCCGGGGCGCGTGGATCGCGGCCATGGTTCTGGGCTTCATCTTCTTCTGGCCGGCCGGGCTGGCCATCCTGTTCTACATGATCTGGGGAAAGAAGATGTTCGGCACGAAATCCATCGCCCGCACCGGGTTGCACGGCACCAGCGGCAACAGCGCCTTCGACGCCTACAAGGCCGACACGCTGAAGCGGCTGGAGGACGAACAGCAGGCCTTCGACGACTTCCTGCGCCGCCTGCGCGAGGCCAAGGACAAGACCGAGTTCGACGCCTTCATGGACGAACGCGCGCGGCGCCGCCGCGAAGATGCCTCGGGCCGGGATTGACCGCCCTTACCCCGGCGCGCGCAACACCGCGCCGGGGTTCATGATGCCCGCCGGGTCGAGGGCCGCGCGAATCGCCCGCATCGCCTCCAGCGCCGTGGGGTCGCCGTAGCGCTCCAGATCGCCCACCTTGAACCGGCCCACGCCATGTTCGGCCGCGACCGATCCCCCCAGCCCGTCCACCAGATCATGGACGCAGGTCTTGATCGCTCCGCGCTGGTGTTCGTGGGCGTCCCGGCTGCCGCCCTCGGGGGGGAACACGTTGTAGTGCAGGTTGCCGTCGCCCAGATGGCCAAAGCAGTTGATCCGGAACTCCCCGATCCGCGCCAGCGCCTGCCCGGCGCGGTCCAGGAACTCCGCGATTTCCGACAACGGCAGCGAAATGTCGTGGCTGGAGACCGCCCCGATGCGGCGGTTGGCCTCGGGGATCGATTCGCGCAGGGTCCAGAACTCGGCGCGCTGGGCTTCGGACTGGGCCACGACGCCGTCGCTGACCAGCCCGGCCTCGGCGCCCTCGACGAACAGCGCCTCCAGCGCGGCGGCGGGGTCCATCGCTCCCGGCAGGCCGAGGTCCACCAGAACCATCCACGCGGGCGGGCGCGCAAAGGGCTGGCGGACCTCGGGCATGGTCCGGGCCAGGAACTCCGGCCCCGTCCGCCCGATCAGCTCGAACGCCGAGACCCCCTCGCCCAGCCGCGCCTGCGCCAGCGCCAGCAGCGCCAGCGCCGCGGCTGGGCTCTCGACCACCAGCATCGCGGCGCCGGTGCGCGCGGGGATCGGGTGCAGCCGCAGGCTGGCGGCGGTGATGATCCCCAGCGTGCCCTCGGCGCCGATCAGCAGGTCCTTGAGGTCATAGCCCGCGTTGTCCTTGCGCAGCCGCTTCAGGCCATGCAGCACGCGGCCGTCGGGCAGCACCGCCTCCAGGCCGAGGCATAGATCGCGCGCGTTGCCATAGCGCAGCACGTTCACCCCGCCCGCGTTGGTCGCCAGGATGCCGCCGATCCGCGCCGTTCCCTCGGACGCGATGGACAGCCCGAACATCCGGCCTGCGTCGCGCGCGGTGGCCTGCACCTCGGCCAGGGTCAGCCCGGCCTCGGCGATCAGCACGCCTTCGTCGGGGTGGACGGCGCGCACCGCGCGCATCCGCTCCAGCGACAGGATCACCGGCGCGGGGCCAGGGGCGGCGATCTGCCCGCCCACCAGCCCGGTGCCGCCGCCCCAGGGAACGATGCCCACGCGGGCGTCAGCGCAGGCGCGCACGACGCACGCCACCTCCTCGACGGTGCGCGGCAGGGCCAGGACGCCGCCATCCGCCCGCCATCGGCCGCGTGGCGCACAGGCCCGACCATGCTGAACCCCGCCGACGCGGCCTTTGTCGAGCGGCTGGCAGCGGGGTTGCCCGCCGACACGCTGCGCCCCGCCGAACCGCGCTATCTGGAGGAGCCGCGCGGCCCATGCGGGGCTCAACCCGCATCGGTGCGCCCGCGCCGGTCGAATCGCAGGTTCGCGTACAGCACATGGTTGCGCCACCGTCCGTTGATCTGAAGATAGCTCTGCGCCACGCCTTCGTACTTGAAGCCCGACCGCTCCAGCAACCCGCGCGACGGCGCGTTTTCCGGCAGGCACGCCGCCTCGATCCGGCTCAGGTCCAGCGGCCCGAAGGCATAGGCCACCACCCCCGCGATCGCCTCGCGCATGTAGCCCTGGCGGGCGTGCGCCGCCCCCACCCAATACCCCAGTGTGCCCGCCTGTGCGGGGCCGCGGCGAATGTTGTCCAGCGTGATCGCCCCCAGCAGCGCCCCGTCCGACACCCGCATGAGGAACAGCGGCAGTGCCGTGCCCTGCTGTTCGGCCCGTGCCGCCCATTGCACCCGGTTGGTGAAGGCGGCGCGCCCGAGGTGATCCTCGGACCACGCGGGCTCCCACGGGATCAGGAAATCGGCACTGTCGCGGCGCAGCTCGGACCAGGCGCGGAAATCGGTGTGCTGCGGCAGGCGCAGCATCATCCGCTCCGTCTCGATCTGCACCTTGCGGCGCAGCCCGAACATCAGGCCGCCAGCCGGGCGCTGAGGGACGCAAGCCCCGGCGCCCGCTGCACCGGGCCGTACAGCGCCAGCGCCGCCTGCCCGCGCCCCGCGATCTGACCGGCGTGGTCGCGCACGGCCTGCATCGTCACCGCCTCGACCTCGGCCACCTGTTCGGCCACGCCGGGCACGCGGTCCCAGATCGAGAGCAGCCGCGCCAGCCGTTCGGCCCGGGCGGACGGGCTTTCCAGCCCCATCAGCATCCCGGCCTTCATCTGCGCGCGGGCGCGGGCGACCTCGGCCTCGGACATGTCATCGGCCGCGCGGCGCAGCTCGTCCACCGTCAGGTGCACCAGCTGGCCGATTTCCTCGGCGCCGGTGCCGGCATAGATCGTCAGCGTGCCGGTGTCGGCATAGGCGGCCCCCTGCGCAAAGATGGTGTAGCACAGCCCGCGTTCCTCGCGCAGTTTCTGGAACAGCCGCGAGGACATGCCGCCCCCCAGCGCGGTCGCGAACACCTGCGCGGTGTGCACGTCGGCGTCGCGGTATCCCGGCGCCTCCAGCGCGAGGGCGAAATGCGCCTGCTCCAGCCGCTTGACCTCGCGCCGCTCGCCGGGGGTGAAGCGCGCGGGCGCCATCGCGGGGGCCGGGGCGGGGGCCAGCGCGCCGAACGCCTCGGCCGCCTGTGCCACGATGGCGTCGTGGTCCACCGCGCCCGCCGCCGACAGGATCAGCCGCGAGGGGCAGTAATGCCGCGCCACGAAGCCGCGCAGATGGTCGCGCCCGAACGCCCCCACCCGCTCGGCCACGCCGAGGATCGAGCGGCCGATGGGCTGGTCGGGATAGGACACCTCCTGCAACCAGTCGAAGATGATGTCGTCGGGGGTGTCCAGCGACTGGCCGATTTCCTGCAGGATGACGCCGCGCTCCACCTCGATCTCTCGGGGGTCGAAGGTGGAATGCAGCACGATGTCCGACAGCAGGTCCAGCGCCAGCGGCACGTCGGCGGCCAGCACGCGGGCGTAATAGGCCGTCATCTCGCGCGAGGTGTAGGCGTTGATGTGCCCGCCGACGTCCTCGATCTCCTCGGCGATGGCCAGGGCGGTGCGGCGGGTGGTGCCCTTGAACGCCATGTGTTCGAGGAAATGCGCGATGCCGTTTTCGGCCGCGTCCTCGTGGCGGGCACCCGCGTCGACCCAGACGCCCACGGCCGCCGAGGCCAGCCCCGGCATCGCCTCGGTGACGATGCGCAGGCCGTTGGGCAGGGTGGTCAGGCGCGGCGTGATCTCGGGCAGGGGGGACAGGCGGGTCATGCCGCGCGCCTTTCACGGACGAAGTCCTGGAGCGTGGCCAGATCGTCCGGCAGGTGGGTGACGCGCTCGGGGCGCTGATACAGGTCGGCCATGTGGGCCGGCAGCGGCGGGCGCACACCCGTCGCCGCGGCCACCGCATCGGGGAATTTCGCCGGATGCGCGGTCGCCAGCGTGACCATCGGCACGGGGCCGAGGAACCCTTCGGCAACATGCACCCCCACCGCCGAGTGCGGGCACAGCAATTCGCCGGTCTCGGCCAGGGTGCGGGTGATGGTGGCGCGGGTCTCGTCCTCGGACGCGCGGCCCGAGGCATAGAGGCCCCGCAGCGCCGTCACCGCGCCCTGCGGCAGGGCAAACCCGCCCTGGGTCTTCAGCTCGTCCATCAGCGCGGTTACCGCCGCGCCGTCCCGCTCCAGCGCGTCGAACAGCGCGCGCTCGAAGTTCGACGACACCTGGATGTCCATCGAGGGGGATATCGAGGGGAGCACCCCGGTCGCGAGGTGTTCCGCCGTCTGCAGCGTGCGATGCAGGATGTCGTTGTGGTTGGTCGCGATCACCAGCCGCCCGATCGGCAGCCCCATCGCCCGCGCGACGGAGCCCGCGTAGATGTCGCCGAAATTGCCCGTGGGCACGGTGAAATCCACCGTCCGGTGCGGTGCCCCCAGCGCCACGGCCGAGGTGAAGTAATACACCACCTGCGCCAGCACCCGCGCCCAGTTGATGGAGTTCACCGCCGTCAGCCCCACCGCGTCGCGAAAGGCGAAGTCGTTGAACATGTCCTTGACCCGCGCCTGGGCCGCGTCGAAATCGCCCGCCAGCGCTACGGCATGGACATTGGCGTCGGTCGCCGTGGTCATCTGACGGCGCTGCACCTCGGACACGCGACCTTCGGGGAACAGGATCACCACGTCGACATTGGGCAGGCCGCGGAACGCCTCGATCGCCGCCGATCCGGTGTCGCCGCTGGTCGCGCCCACGATGGTGATGCGTTGGCCCGAGCGCGCGAGCGCGGTCTGGAACAGCTGCCCGATCAGCTGCATGGCGAAGTCCTTGAACGCCAGCGTGGGCCCGTGGAACAGCTCCAGCAGGAAATGCCCGGGCGCAAGCTGGCGCAGCGGCGCGCGCGCGGGGTGGTTGAAGCCCGCATAGGCCGCCGCCACGGCATCCGCCAGCTCCCCTTCGGTGAAGCTGTCGCCCAGGAACGGACGCATCACCCGCACCGCCGCGTCCTCGTAGCTGACACCGGCCAGCGCGGCGATGTCGGCGCGGTCCATCGGCGGCACCGTTTCGGGGACATACAGCCCCCCGTCGCGCGCCAGCCCCGCCAGCATGGTATCCTCGAAGCCCAGCCGCGGCGCCCGGCCCCGTGTGGAGACGTAGTTCATCAAGGCCCCCTGTGCCCTCCGGCGGTGCCGGATTTCGGCTGCCTCATACGCCACAGAAGGACCATTGTCATTACCACCCAGATCAGCGCCAGGCTGAACCATGTGATGGCGTAATTCAGGTGGTTGTCGGGCACCTGCGCGGTATCCAGCGGCGTGGGCTCGGCGGCGGGTGCGGTCTCGGAGGTGGTGCGCAGCACGATCAGCGCGGGTTCGGTGCCCATCTCGGCGGCCAGCGCGGGCACGTCGCGGGCGTACCACAGGCCGCGCGCGGGTTCGGGGGGCGGGGTGAACAGGTCGACCTCGTCGGGCCAGTGCAGGTTGCCGGTGATGGCGGCGGGCGTGGCCGGGCGGGGTGTGCCGCGCGCGGTGTCTGCCAGGAAACCGCGGTCCACGAGAAGGCGGCGGCCGTCCACCTCGAACACCGCGACCACCAGCCAGCCGGGGCCGACGCCCTTGCGCGAGGCCATCACCAGACGGTCCTCGCCGGTGAACCGCCCCGTGGCGCGCACGGCCAGCCACTGGTCGCGGGTCGGCTCGATGGCGTCGGGCAGCGGTGCGGGATCGGCATGGATCCGCGCCTCCATCTGCGCCAGCAGCCCGGCCTTCCATGTCATCCGCTGCACCTGCCAGGTGCCAAGCCCCAGCAGCAGCGCCAGCCCGAGGACCGCGAAGATGGCGAATGCGATGGCCCGTGTGCCCATCATGCCGTCCTTGATGCAAAAGGGGTGGGGATGCAAAATGGGCGGGGATGAAAAATGGGCGGGGCTCACCCCCGCCCCGCCGGTCCGGTGCCGGACGCAGCCCCTCAGCCCATGCCCCAGATGTAGATCGAGGCGAACAGGAACAACCAGACCACATCGACGAAGTGCCAGTACCAGGCGGCGGCCTCGAAGCCGACATGGCGTTCGGCGGTGAAATGCCCCGCGCGCACCCGGAACCAGCACACCGCAAGGAAGATCGTCCCGATGATGACGTGCACCCCGTGGAAACCCGTGGCCATGAAGAAGTTCGCAAAGAACACGTCGCCGCCAAAGGTCCAGTCGCGCGCCGCCGTCAGGTACCAGTATTCATACGCCTGCAGGAAGGTGAACGCGACGCCCAGCACGATGCCCGCCGCCAGGCCCAGCTCCACGTCCTTGCGCGGCCCGCCATGGGTCAGCGCATGGTGCGCCCAGGTCACCGCGCAGCCCGACAGAAGCAGTATCAGCGTGTTGATCAGCGGCACATGGAACGGGTCGAGCTGATAGAACTGCGGCGGGACATAGGCGGTGCCGGCGTATTCCGACATCGGGTACATCGCGTGCTTGAAGAAGCTCCAGAACCACGCGGCGAAGAACATCACCTCGGAGATGACGAACAGGATGAAGCCATAGCGCAGCCCGATGCGCACGACCGGGGTGTGATCGCCGCCCTCGGCCTCCGAGACGACATCCGCCCACCAGGAGAACATCACATAGAGGATGCCCACGAGGCCGATCAGGAACAGCCACGGCCCCGAGCCGTGCATCCACAGCACCGCCCCGAACAGCATCACGAAGGTGCCGACCCCGGCCATGAACGGCCAGATCGAGGGCGGCAGGACGTGGTAGTCGTGGTTTTTCTCGTGCGCCATGGGCGTCCCCCGGGTTTGCGTCAGTCGGCCGCCGCGCCGCCGAGGGAGGCGTGCTCCTCGGCCGGCATGTCGGCGGGGTGGAAGGTATAGGACAGGGTGATCTGCCGGACGCCGCGCGCCTCGCGGTCACCCACCATGTCGGGATCGACATAGAAGCTGACGGGCATCTGCACGCGCTCGCCCGGTTGCAGCACCTGGTATTCGAAGCAGAAGCAGTGGATCTTCATGAAGTACCGCCCCGCCGCATAGGGCGTGACGTTGTAGGAGGCGACGCCCGCAATGGGTTCGTCGGTGGGGTTGTAGGCCTCGTAGAAGGCAAGCGCGGTCTCGCCGATGCGGACCTCCATCGTGCGCTCCATGGGGCGGAACTCCCACGGGAAGTCGCGCGCCCTGGAGGCGTCGAAGCGGATGCGCACGGTCTGTTCCAGGATGCGGTCGCTGTCGGCGGCGGCGACGCCTGTGGTGCCGCCATAGCCGGTGACCCGGCAGAACAGGTCGTAAAGCGGCACGGCGGCCCAGCCCATGCCGGCCATGAACAGCGCCACGCTGGTGGCCGCCGTCGCGGTGCGCGCGGTGCCCGACATCGCGCGCCAGCGGGTGCGCAGGCTCATGGCTGCCCCTCCTGCTGGCGGGCGCGATCAGCGAGGTCCGGGCGGAAGGAATGGTCGAACGCCTCGATCGTGCCGCCGCGCTGGACCTTGGCGATGGTCAGCCCGAACACCAGCACGATGAACGCCACCAGCGTGAGCGCCACGCCCAGGTTGCGGCCCAGCCGGCGGTGATGGATTTCATGGGCGCGGGTGATGGCCATGTCAGCCTCCGATGATCCAGGGGGTGGGCAGCCAGGGGTTCGCCGCGGCCTGCACCAGCAGGGCCACGAAATGCGCGAACAGATACCACAGCGAGAGGCGGAAGACGCGCTTCTCCACGATGTAGCGGTCGGCCTCGGCCTGCGCTTCGGTGCGGCGGGCGATGGCGATGGCGCCCAGCAGGAACGCCGCGTTCAGCACCACCGCCGCCGCCAGATAGATCGCGCCGCCGACCGAGGTGAAACCCAGCCCCACCGCCACCGGCACCAGCAGCGCGGTATAGATCAGGATATGGCGCCGCGTCGCGGCACGCCCGTGCGTGACCGTCAGCATCGGCACCCGCGCGGTGTGGTAGTCATCCTTGAGAAACAGCGCCAGCGCCCAGAAATGCGGGGGCGTCCACATGAAGATCAGCCCGAACATCAGCAGCGGCTCCAGCGCCAGGCCGCCCGTGACCGCGGCCCAGCCCACCACCGGCGGAAACGCCCCGGCCGCGCCGCCGATGACGATGTTCTGTGGCGTCGCGCGCTTCAGCCACATCGAATAGATCACGGCATAGAAGAAGATGGTGAACGCCAGCAGCCCCGCCGCCACCGCATTGGTCGTCAGCCACAGCATCACCACCGCGATGCCCGACAGCGCCATGCCCAGCCCCAGCGCCTCGCCGGCCTCGACCCGGCCCGAGGGGACCGGACGGCGCATGGTGCGGCGCATCACCGCGTCGATGTCGGCGTCCCACCACATGTTCAGCGCGCCCGAGGCACCCGCGCCAAGGGCGATGAAGATGATCGCTGCCAGCGCCTCGATGGGGTGCAGCGCGCCGGGGGCCAGCAGCAGGCCCACCGCGGCGGTGAACACCACCAGCGACATCACCCGCGGCTTCAGCAGGGCGACATAGTCGCCAAAACCCGCCTCGCCGGTTGCGGTGGCCTCGGGTGCGTTGATGTCCGTCATGGCCGCTTCCCCCCTCCCTGTGGGTGCGGGGTCCGTCCCCCGCCGCGTGCGTGCGCCCCGTTACCGGGCGGCGGCGAGGTCCTGTTCCCTCGGCGTGCCGCCATAGGCGTCGATCGCCCGGTCGAGCCAGGCCTCGTACTCCGCCTCGCTGACAACCTTGACGGTGATCGGCATGTAGGCGTGGTTGACCCCGCACAGCTCCGAACACTGGCCGAAATAGACGCCCTCCTGCTCGGCGCGGAACCACAGCTCGGCCAGCCGTCCGGGGATGCCGTCCTGCTTCACGCCGAAGGACGGGATGGTCCAGCTGTGGATCACGTCGGCGGCGGTGACCTGCACCACCACGTTGGCGTTGACCGGCACCACCATCGCGGTATCGGTGGCCAGCAGGTAGTGCTGATCCTCGTAGCCATGCTCGGTCAGCTGATCGCGGTCCAGCATGAACGACAGGTAGTCGAAGCCGTGGTCGGGGTATTCATAGCCCCAGTGCCACTGGTAGCCGGTCACCTTGATGGTCACGTCGGCGTCGGGGATGGTCTGCTGCTTGAACAGGATCGGCAGCGAGAACGCGCCGATGAACACCAGGATCAGGATCGGAACGACGGTCCAGGTGACCTCCAGCCGGGAATGGTGGGTAAAGGTCGCGGGCACCGGGTTGGCGCGCGCGTTGTAGCGCCAGATCACCCAGCCCAGCAGCCCGACCACCAGCAGCGTGACCAGCGTCAGGATCACCATCAGCGTCCCGTCAAGCCAGACAATGTCACGCGCAAGCTCCGTCACCGGGGTATGAAAGCCCGTGCCCCCCGCGACCGGCGCACCGATCACCGGCAACTCCGGCAACCCGTCATCGAGCGCGCGCGCGCCGCCGGCGGCAAGGGCAAGCGGCAGAGCCGCGATCAGGGCGCGCGTCTGGCGGAGATGTCGCATGGTGGTCCCCCGTGTTCGGTCCTGTGCCGGGCGCTGGCGGGGTGCTGCGGATGACCTCGACAGTATGCCATGGCGTGCCGTTTGAATTGTGAATTCGAGAGACCATATTGAACGGGTCATGGCAAGGGGGGAACCCCCGGCGGGCCCGGCCCGTTGCCGCACCCCCCTTGCAGCCCCGTGTCGTGGGCGCCACACCAAACGC
>NZ_NHSD01000251.1 GCF_016653255.1 Rhodobaculum claviforme | reverse complement strand
CTGGACGCCACGGCGGGCCGATCGGAGGCGTTCGTGCAGGGCTAATGCAGCGCTCGAACGGTAGCTCTCGCAGAGCGATCTTCTGGGCAGGGCAATAGCCCAGGGGCCACAGGTGGCCGGAAACGGTGGTTTTCGAGGCATGGTGTGTCCGAGCACCAGCTGCCGTGGTTTGTATGAGTTGAAGCAGTCGCATAACCCCTGTACGAAACCGCTATTGTTCTGAGACGGGTTTTGCTACAGTTGCGTCATGATCCTCGGCTACGCCCGCGTCTCCACCAGCGACCAGAGTCTCGATGGCCAGATCGATGCCCTGCGCGCGGCCGGGGCGGAGCGCATCTTCGAGGAGAAGCGCACCGGGAAGTCGCGCCAGCGCCCAGAACTGGAGCGCCTCCTTGATCAGCTGCGCGACGGCGATGTCCTGGTTGTCACGAAGTATGACCGCTTGGCCAGATCCCTGCGCGACCTCATCGACATCGTCGCGACCATCCGTCAGCGCGGTGCCGGCTTCCGGTCCCTCGCCGAGGACATCGACACGACGACGCCGGCTGGTCGGCTGATCTTCCATGTCTTTGGCTCCATAGCCGAGTTCGAGCGGGAGCGCATCGTCGAGCGCACCAAGGAAGGCCTCGAGGCCGCCCGTCGCCGCGGCCGGGTCGGTGGCCGACCGCGGGCGCTCTCGGCCGAGGCACAGGAGCAGATCCGACGCATGCGGGAGGAGGAAAACCGGTCCGCCACGGAGCTGGCGCGCATGTTCAAGGTGAGCCGGGCGACGATCTATCGTGTGTAGGATGCCAGGTTTGCGCGACACGGGACTGGACAGAATATGGCAAGCTTTGTCATCATCAGCCCCCCGCGACCGATGGAGAGCCCCATGGCCACGATGAACGTCTCTATCCCAGAGCCGATGAAAGCCTGGATCGAGGAGCGCACCCGTGACGGCAGCTTCAGCAACACCAGCGACTATGTCCGCCATCTGATCCGCCGCGATCAGGAGCGGAGCCGGGCGGTGGCGCAGATCCAGGCGGCCATCACCGAAGGCATCGAGAGCGGCGCGGCTCGTCCCTTCGACCCGGCCGCCCTGAAGGCCCGGATGCGCGGCGACCGTGACGGATGATCTGGCCGGGATCCGCCTCACGCCCCGAGCCGAGGCCGACCTCGAAGACATCTGGCAGTATGGTGCGGGCGAGTGGTCACCGGAGCAGGCCGACCGTTACATCGATGGGCTGGTGGCCGTGTTCGATCTCCTGCGCTCCATGCCCGGCATCGCCCGCGAGAGGACCGAGTTCACCCCGCCTGTGCGCATCCACCCCACCGGGCCTCACCTCGTGATCTACCGCATCGCGGCTCCTCATCTGGAAATCCTGCGCGTCGTGGGCGGGCGGCAGGACTGGCCGAAGCTCCTGGAGGCGCTGGAGTGAACGCCGGGACTGCTCGGGCGGCTGTGGCCATGGACATGGCAACGCGCAGGGCTGCAGACTGCCACGGCGCCCACAGCCCGATTTAGAGGTTTCCTTGTCGCCAACCATGACTGCCAACAGGGCCAAGGGGGCCGGGTTTTCGCCGCCGCGGCTGTTCATCTCCTATGCCCGGGGCGATGGGCGGGGCTTCGTCGAAGGGTTCGAGGCCCGGCTGGCGGAGGCGGACCTCACATCCTGGCGTGATTTGCGCGACGTCGAGGGCGGCGAAGACATCCTGCCCCAGGTGCTCAGCGCCATTGAGAACGCCGAGCATCTGGTCCTGATCCTCACCCCCCGCGCGCTGCGCTCCGACTGGGTCAAGGCGGAGTGGACCCACGCCCGCGCTGCGGGCTGCAAGGTCAGCCCGGTGCTGGCCGACCCCAACCTTGCCCGCTCCGACCTCCCCCCCTGGATCCGCCGCGCGGATATCTACGATCCCGACGAGCCCGAACGCTGGGCCAAGCTGATCGCGGTCCTGCGCGGCCCCGGCGAGGCGCGCCGGGTCCCCTACCATACCGGCCATCTGCCCGACAGCTTCGTGCCCCGTCCCGGCCCCTACGATCGGCTGAAACAGGGTATCCTGCAGGCCGACGGGGGTGTCGTCGGCCTCTCCACCGCCCTGATCGGCGCGGGCGGCTATGGCAAGACCACCCTCGCCAACGCGCTCTGCCGCGACGAGGACATCCGCTTCGAATTCTCCGACGGCGTCCTGCGGGTGGAGATCGGCAAGGACCGCACCGACGTCCTGGGCCTCGTCTCCGACCTGATCGAGACACTCGACCCGGGCGGCCAGCGTCCCGGCTTCACCGACGTGAATGTGGCCGCCGAGCAGCTCGCCCATCGCCTGGACAAGGCCCGCCTCCTGCTGGTCCTCGACGACGTCTGGCGTGAGAGCCAGCTGCAACCCTTCCTGCGCGGCGGCCCCAACTGCGTGCGCCTCATCACCACCCGCAGCCCCCGCGTGCTGGGCGCGGCCACTCGCATCGACGTGGACGAGCTGACGCCTACCGAAGCGCAGGCCCTCTTGTGCTGGCAGCTCCCCGCCCCCTCCCCCGCGGCCCTTGGGCAACTCCGCGCGCTGACCCAGCGGCTGGAGGGCTGGGCGCAGATGATCGACATCGCCAACGGCTGGCTGCGCAGCCGCATCGCCGCCGGCCGCGACCTCGATACCGCGCTGGAGGATTTCACGCGGCGGCTCGACCGTCGCGGCCTCACCGCCTTCGACCCGCGGGACGCGGACGCGCGCAACCGCGCCATCGGCCTGTGCGTCGACGCGAGCCTCGAGGACCTCACCGACGCCGAGCGCGCCCGCTTCACCGAACTCGCGATCCTGCCAGAGGACACCGACACCCCCATCGCCATCACCGCCGCCCTCTGGGCGCAGACCGGAGGACTGGACGACATCGAGGGCGAGGACCTGCTCGACCGCCTCGCGGATCTGTCGCTGCTGCAGCGGCTCGACCTTGGGCGACAGACCGTGCGGCTGCACGACAACATGAAATGGCTGCTGGGCGACCGCCTGGGGGCAGCCGAAACGCAGGCCGCGCACGCCGCCATGGCCGAGGCGCTGCTGGCGCGCGCGGGTGGCGCATGGTCCGCCGCCCCGGTCGAGGACAGCTACAGCTGGCGCCACGCCCCCGCCCATCTGCGCGCCGCCGGCCGGGCGGAGGACGCCGACGCGCTGCTCCTGGATCCCGGCTGGATCGCCGGCCGCCTCGCCGCCCTCGGCGCCACCTCGCTGGCCGAGGCCGGCCGCCCCGAACCCACCGCCGAGGACGCCCGCCTCGTCGCCCGCGCCCTCGCCCTCTCGGTCCCCACCCTGCAGGAGCACCCCGACCAACTCCCCCTCCAACTCGCCGGCCGCCTCCTCGACCTGGCCGTGGGCCGCATCCCCGCCCTGCTGGCCGAAGCCTCCCGCAGCTCCCGCCACCCCGCCACGCCGAAACGCGCCTTCCTGACCCCCCCAGGCGCCGAACGCCTGCGTCTTATAGGACATGAGGGCTGGGTGCTGGCCGTGGCCTTCTCCCCCGACGGCGCCCGCATCGCAACGGCCTCCCGCGACCGCACAGCGCGGGTCTGGGACGCCGAGACCGGCGCCGAGATCGCCGCACTGCGCGGGCATGAGGGCTCGGTGCGGGCCATCGCCTTCTCCCCAGACGGCGCCGGTTTCGTGACCGGGTCGGACGACCAAACTGCGCGGATCTGGGATGCCGAGACTGGCGCAGAAATCGCAACGCTGCGCGGGCATGAGAGCAGGGTGCAGGCCGTCGCCTTCTCCCCCGACGGCGCCCGCATCGCAACGGCCTCCCACGACCGCACAGCGCGGGTCTGGGACGCCGAGACCGGCGCCGAAGTCGCCCGACTGCGCGGGCATGAGGGCTGGGTGCGGGCCATCGCCTTCTCCCCCGACGGCTCCCGCATCGCAACGACCTCCGACGACCACACCGCGCGGGTCTGGGACGCCGGGACTGGCGCAGAAATCGCAACGCTGCGCGGGCATGAGGACGGGGTGAGGGCCATTGCCTTCTCCCCAGACGGCTCCGGGATCGCAACGGCATCCGACGACGGTACCGCAAGGGTCTGGGATACCCACACTGGCTCCGAGACTGCCTGTCTGCGCGGGCACAAAGGCTGGGTGCAAGCCATCGCCTTCTCCCCCGACGGCGCCCACATCGCAACTGCCTCCCGCGACGGTACCGCGCGGGTTTGGAACGCCGAGACTGGCGCCGTTATCGCCGAACTAAGCGGGCATCAGCGCGAGGTCGTGAGCATTGCCTTTTCCTCCTTCGGCGCCCGCGTCGCAACGGCCTCCCACGACCGCACTGCACGGATCTGGAACGCCGAGACCGGTGCCGAAGTCGCACGACTATGCGGGCATGAGAGCTGGGTCGCAGCCGTCGCCATCTCCCCCGACAATACCTATATCGCAACGGGGTCCTTGGATGGCACCGCGCGGCTCTGGAACGCTACCGGCGGGGCTGAGATCGACCGATTTCGCGGACATGAGAAGGCCGTGCGGGCCATCGCCTTCTCCCCCGACAGTACCCGCATCGCAACGGTTTTCGACGACGACACCGTGCGGGTCTGGCACTCAGAAACCGGCGTCCGGATCGCCAAGCTATGCGTGCATGAAGGCTGGGTGAATGCCGTCGCCTTCTCGGCTGACGGAACCCGCATCGCTACGGCCGCCAACATGGGTACCGATCAGGTTTGGGACGCCGAAACTGGCACCCGGGTCGTCGAGCTGTGCGGACACGAGGACCCAGTGTCAGCCATCATCTTCTCCCCCGACGGCGCCCGCATTGCGACAGGATCCGGCGACTGTACGGCAAGGATCTGGGACGCCAAGACCGGCGCGGAAACCGCCTGTCTAAGCGAGCATGAGGACTGGGTGGAGGCAGTCACCTTCTCCCCCGACGGCACCCGTATCGCAACGGCCTCAAACGACGAAACCGCGCGGGTCTGGGACACCGAGACCGGCGCCGTGATCGCTGTACTGCGCGGGCACCGGGACTGGGTTCAGGCCGTCGCCTTCTCCCCCGACGGCGCACGCATCGCGACGGCTTCCCACGACTGCACCGCACGGGTCTGGGACGCCGAAACCGGCGCCGCGGTCGCCGCACTGCGCGGGCATGAGGGCTGGGTGCAGGCCGTCGCCTTCTCCCCCGATGGCAGCCATATCGTGACCGGGTCGGACGATCGGACGCTGCGGATATGGGATGGCCAGGACTTCTGTCTGGACACCATCATCAACCTCGATGCCACCGTCAGGACGTTGACGGTGATGGACCGCAGTTTGGCCGTCGGGGATGCCCTCGGGCGGGTCGGCATCTTCGATCTGAACTGGCCGGAATGACGGAGGGCCCATGTCCGACGACGACCCACAGCAGCGGCTGGAGCTCTACCGGCTCTACCTCGCCACCGCCGAGCGGGTGAGCGATCGCCGCGCCGCCGCCAACACCTGGATGCTGAGTGTCAATGCCGCAGTGATCGGCCTCTATGGCTATCTTGGCGGCGACCGCGCGCCCGTCCCACCCGCCGACCGCTGGCTGTGGTTCCTCGCCGTCCCCGCCGTCGGGATCCTGCTCTGCCTCGCCTGGGCGGCCCTGCTGGCGTCCTACCGCAAGCTCAACGCCGCCAAGTTCACCGTGCTGCACGAGCTGGAAGCGCATCTCCCCTACCCCCTCTTCCGACGCGAGCAGGAGATCTACCGCGCCGCCGGCCGCCGCCCCCTTGGCTGGGCCGAAACCGCCATCCCCCTGCTCTTCGCCGCCCTCTACGCTGGCTTGCTGGGAGTGCGCCTCATCATCGAACTATGGGGCGGGTAGTGCCGCCTCCGTCCCCATGGCATCAGTCCTTCAAGACTCCATGCCATGCGATGGCCCGGCGCCGCGTGTGAGGGCGGCGCGGGCCTTCAGGACCTCGACGGAGGTACGCGCAGGATGCTGTGGAAGCTTGTCCGTCCTGTGGCGACGGAGCAGACTGAGGCCAACCTTGCGCAACACCGCCTTCTGGCCCTTGCGGCCTGAAGACTGCGGAGGACCGACCCCGGCACCCGGACGTGTCCGGTTTTGACGTTTGATCAGGAAAGCGACAGATAACCGAATTTCTTACCGGCGGCGCACTGAGCGACCGCATCCGCCATATCGCCCAAGGGCCCAACGCCCGCCTCGCGGTCGCCTTCTGGGGTCAGGGCGTGCCAGCGGAACTGTTCGGGCCCGGCGCTGCCACGCGCGATGATCTGCGCATCATCTGCGATATCGGCATGGGCGGAACAAACCCCGAGGCCCTCATCACGCTGGGCGCTCCCCGCCGCGACGGGCTGCGACACTGCTCGAACATGCACGCCAAAGTGTATCTCTCGGACGCGGGCCTCGTGATGGGCTCGGCCAACGCCTCGGCCAACGGAATCGGCCTGAACGCCGATGCGGCCGGGTTGACCGAAGCGGGCACTTTCAGCACCGCCCATAGCCCGGCCTGGGAAGCGGCAGCGACGTGGTTTGAAAATCTCTGGACCCGCGCGGCTGCGGTTGACGCGGATGCGATGGATCGGGCCTGGAAAAGCTGGAGGCTGCGCAGCCGCACTGGAGATACAGGGGAGCACGACGAAACCCCCGCGCGGCGCTTTCTCGACTACGATCCGGAGCGCGATGGGTTGGTGTATGTCGGCTGGTACAGCGGGCAGCCTGAGCCCTACACCCCGCCGGGCGTTGCGAACGTTGCCCACCGCAACGACGTTCCGCTCGGCACGCTCCTGGCGCCGAACGACACCGACGTGATGGGTGTCTGGATGCTCGATGTGTGCCTCGACGGTACCCGCGCGGTGAGGCAACCGGCCCCGGAACTCATCTTCCTGAACGCCCGCCATGAAGACCCCGGACACGACGCGGAATACCCCATGGTCTACTACCAGCGGACGGATGCACCCCCGCCGCCGGCTCCGTTCCAGCTGGACGACAGGCTCCGCCATGTGGTTCTGGATGTGATCAACCGTAAGGAGTTCGGGGCGCTGCGGGATCGCCAGCATGCCCAACCCTAGCGTTTCGCCGATCACGTCGAGCGCATGTACGCGTTCTGGCGCGCGGTACGAGAGGCATATCCCCGCGACTGATCCATCTCGGCCAGGGCGGGGTCCGGCAGAGGTCAGGCCCCGCCCGCCCGAGACCACATCCTCCAGCGGCTTGCGCCCCTGCCCTGTCCCCTACCCCGGCGGCGGGTCGGGCAGGAAATCGGTCCCGGGATCGGACGCCAGGACGGGGACAGTCAGGCGGGCCCCATCTTCGAGCCCATCTCATGGCGGCGCTTCTGGTCCGTCTTAACTACCCCAACCGCCGCGCCTTGCCGCCCTGTTCCATGTCCGGTAATGTTGACTTATCGGACATCAGGCCGGGACGGCACACCAGCGCCGCACGGGCACCGCAAACCCCACGCCCCCCTCCCGCCGCACCCCTGGCACAGGCACCACCCCGTTGTCGCACGGGATCCACACGGCCCGGGCGGACGCCCCGCCGCTGCGGGATCATCCAGAACGAAGCGGCGGAGCATCCAGCGTCCGCCCGTCGGGATATGCGGCCCGGGCATGCGGGCCGGATGGATGGCCCGGATGGATGAGCGGGCTCAAGCGGGCCGCGCCACATGGGCCAGGACATGAGCCAGGGACATGGGCCAAGGCATGGGGCGCGGCATGGGCCGCGGCGGCGGGTGTCGTGACGCGCGACCCCGTCCGGCGCACCGGGACCACCGGCCGCCCCCCGCAGACGGCACACCAGGGCGGCGCGGCCCCGACAGAAATTCCTTGGCTTTTGCAAGGGCCATCGGCCATTCAGTCATGGCGTCCCGCCCCGCCTCGCCGGTCCGGGGCGCAGGAACCATCACCAGGGCTGCGGCACCGCCGCACCGGAACCCCGGGGAGACAAGCCATGTGCGTTGCATGCTGGGACACCGAGGCCGCACGGCTGGCCGGTATCGATCCGTGCCATTGCGGCGCCCCCCATACGCTGCGGGCCTATGCCCGGATCGACGCCGATCTGCGGCGGCGCGAGTTCCTGGGCGGGGCGGGCGCGGTCGTGGGGATGTTCGCGGGCTTCGGCCTCGCGCCCCGGATGGCGCGGGCGCAGACGCCGGGGCGGCCGCTGCTGCTGAGCAACCTGCGCTTCTTCGACGGTCGGGAAACGATCATGCAGGAGGGCCGCGACATCCTGATCGAGGGGGACCGCATCACCGCCCTGCCCGCACGCGGCCAGGGCCCCGAGGACGCCGAGCGCATCGATTGCGGCGGGCGCGTGGTGATCCCCGGGCTGATCGACGCGCACTGGCACAGCACGCTGGTGGGCGTCAGCCAGGTCGTGGCGCTGACGCAGGACGTGGGGTTCCTGCACCTGATGGCCGGGCGCGAGGCCGGCGCCACATTGATGCGCGGCTTCACCACCGTGCGCGACGTGGGTGGCCCTGCGTTCGGGCTGAAGCTGGCGGTGGACCGGGGCGCGGTGGCGGGGCCGCGGATCTTTCCCTCGGGTGCGATGATCTCGCAGACCTCGGGGCACGGGGATTTCCGGCTGCGCTCGGATCTGCCCCGCTTTCCCGACACGCCGCCCACCCACATCGAGCGCCAGGGCGTGGCCCAGATCGCCGATGGCGCCGACATGGTGCTGCGCGCCACGCGTGAGCAGCTGATGAAGGGGGCAAGCCAGATCAAGATCATGGCCGGGGGCGGCGTGGCCTCGCTGTACGACCCCCTCGACGCGATCCAGTTCACCGAGGCCGAGATGCGCGCCGCCGTCCAGGCGGCCTCGGACTGGGGCACCTATGTGTGCGCCCATGTCTATACCCCCGGCGGGATCCGGCGCGCCGTGGCCGCGGGGGTCCGCTCGATCGAACATGGCCAGCTGGCCGACGACGAGACCGTGCGGATCATGGCCGGCGAAGGCGTGTGGTGGTCGATCCAGCCGTTCCTGGCCGACGAGGACGCCAACCCCTATTCCGACCCCGCGCAGCGCGCCAAGCAGCTGGAGGTGGCCGAGGGCACGGTGCGCGCCTTTGACCTCGCACGGACCCACGGCGTGCCGCTGGCGTTCGGCACCGACATCCTGTTCAACCCCGACGGCGCCGCCAGCCAGGGCCGCCAGCTGGCGAAGTTCGCCCGCTTCATGTCGCCGCTGGAGGCGCTGCGCACCGCCACCGGCGCCGCGGGCGAATTGCTGGCGATGTCGGGGCCGCGCGCGCCCTATGACGGCCGGCTGGGGGTGATCGCCGAAGGCGCGCTGGCGGATCTGCTGGTGGTGGACGCCGACCCCGAGGCGGGCCTCGACTGGCTCGACGATCCCGAGGGGCGGTTGCGGCTGATCATGAAGGGCGGGCGCATCCACAAGGACGCCCTGTGACCGATGCGGGGCCAGTGTCCGGGGCGTTGCGGCCTGCGGGGGCTGGCCTGAGGGATCTGGGCCTGAGGGGTCTGGGCGTGCGGAAACAACGGAATTCGGGGACAGGGCAATGACGGCACGAAGGATCTCCGGCCGGGGGTGGCTGGCCTGGATGGCGGGGCTGTGCCGGGTGGGGCTGTGCATGACTGGGCTGTGCATGGCGGCGGGGCTGGCAGCGGGGCTGGCAGGCCCGGCCACGGCGCAAGGCATCGACCCGCCCACACCCGCCCCGTCCGCCACGGGCATCGCCACAGGTCCCGGTGGGGGCAAATGGCGCGGGCAGATCACGCCCTATGTCTGGGCCACCGGGCTGGGCGGCAGCATCCGCCCGGCCGGGACGGACCGGGGGGTGCGGATCGACACCTCCTTTACGGACCTGCTGCGCGACCTGGACGGGGCGCTGTTCGTCTCGGGGCTGGCGCGGCGCGACCGGCTGGTGCTGCTGGGCGATCTGAGCTGGTCGTCCTCGTCGCGCGCGGGCGTGCTGCCGGTGCCCCCGGCCGGGCTGCCGGCGCGGGCGCGGTTGCGCCAGACGTCCGCAACGCTGGCGGGCGGCTGGCGGGCGATCGAGGGCCCCGGGACGACGGTGGATCTGCTGGCCGGGGCGCGGCTGTGGCGGGTGCGCGGCGCGGTGTCCTCGGCGCTCGGGGCGGCCGCGAGCACGCACAGCTTTGTCGACCCGCTGGTGGCGGCGCGGGTGAACCTGCGGATCGCCCCGCAGTGGTCGGCCCTGGTGCATGTCGATGTGGGCGGCTTCGGGGCGGGATCGCACAGGGCCACGCAGGTGCTGGGCACGGTGAACCACCGCACGGATTCGGGGATCACCGTCTCGGCCGGGTACCGCCACCTGGAGGTGGACTATCGCCGGGGCGGCAGCCGCTTCGACCTGCGCATGGGCGGTCCGATCCTGGGCGCCACCTGGCAGTTCTGAGGCCCGCCCCCCCTGCCGGTGCGGGTCCCGCCCGCA
>NZ_NHSD01000250.1 GCF_016653255.1 Rhodobaculum claviforme | reverse complement strand
CCGAAGCGTCCACCATGCCGACAGGGGGCCGCGCGCCGGCCCCCTGTCGGCATGGTGGACGCTTCGGTGGCGCCGGGTCAGCCGTCTGCCACCTTGCGGGTGCGCCAGAGCGTGAACAGACCCGCCGAGACCACGATGCTCGCCCCCAGCACGAGGGTCGGGGACAGGGTTTCGCCAAACAGGAGAAGCCCGAGGCCCGAGGCCCACACCAGTTGCAGATAGGCAAAGGGTTGGATCGCGCTGGCCTCGGCGACTTCGTAGGCGCGGATCAGGAGCCAGTGGCCAAAGGCGCCGGTGCAGCACAGCAGCGCCATCCAGCCCCAGTCGGCGGGGGCCATCGGCTGCCAGAACCACAGGCCCACGGCGGTCATCGCCACCGCCCCCGTGGTCCCGGTCCAGAAGAAGCTGACTGCCGCGCTGTCCTCGCGCGCGGCATAACGCGTCAGCAGCGAATAGAGGGCAAAGCCCAGCGCGGCGGCCAGCGGGATCAGCGCCGCGGGCTGCAGCGCCGCCCCGCCGGGTTGCAGGATGATCACGATGCCGACGAACCCCGCCGCGATCGCCATCCAGCGCCGCCAGCCCACGCGTTCGCCCAGCACCGGCCCCGACAGCGCGGCCACCAGCAGCGGATAGGCCGCGAACACCGCATGTGTCGCCGCCAGCCCCAGAACGACAAAGGCCAGCACCATCACGCAGACCTCGGCCGCCAGCAGCAGGCCGCGCGCGACCTGCACCCAGGGCTGGCGGGTCGCGGCCGCGCGGCGCAGCCCGCCGGGCCTGCGGGCCGCCACCGCGATGACAAAGGCCGCAAAGAACCAGTAGCGGACCATCACCACCATCAGCACGTTGTATTCCCCCGCCAGATGGCGCGAGATCGCGTCCTGGGCCGAGAACACAAGCGTCACCGCCACCATCAGCCCGATGCCCAGCCGCGTGTCCTGTGCGATCATGCGCGCCACCCCACGGTCATGTGGCGTTTGCCGGCGAAACCGGGGCGGCGCTCGATTGTCAGCCCCTCGGCGGTCAGCGCCCGGCGCATGGCGCCCGCGGCGGAGTAGGTCGCCAGCGTGCCCCCCGGCGCCATGCGGCGCACGAGGGCGGCCAGCAGCGGCGGCTCCCACATCTCGGGGTTGCGGGCGGGGGCAAAGCCGTCAAGGAACCACGCATCCGCCCGTCCGGGCCACCGCGGCAGGGTGGTCCGCGCATCGCCCACCACCACCTCGGCCAGCAGCCCCGGCAGGTGCATCCGCCGCGCCCCCGCCCGCCAGGCCGCCAGAAACGGCGGCAGCAGTGGCGAAAGCTCGGGAAACGCCGACAGCGCGCGGCCGATGTCGGCGGCGGTCATGGGGGCCGCCTCGAACCCGGTATAGCGCAGCGGCCCGGCCACCCCCGCCGCGCGCCATGCCGCCCATGCCGCCAGCATGTTCAGGCCGGTGCCGAAGCCCAGCTCGGCGATGCGAAAGCCGGGACGGAACCGCCGGGGCAGCGCGTTGCCGGCCAGGAACACATGCGCCGTCTCCGCCAGCCCGCCGCGCAGCGAGAAATACGGATCGTCATAGCGCGCCGAGACCGGCACATCCCCCTCGGCCCACGCCACTGCCGCCTGCGCCATCCGCCGCACCCCCCTTGCCCTCGCGCGCCGGGCGGACCATGGGCAGGGCCGCACGGAATGTCGAGAGGCGCACAGCGGGGGTCTGCCATGCGGGATGTGACGGTGATGGGCGGCGGCGTGTTCGGCCTGGCTGTGGCGTATGCCTGCGCCCGGCGCGGGGCGCGGGTGACGGTGCACGAGGCCCGCCGGATCGGCGCGGGCGCCAGCGGCGGCGTGGTCGGCGCGCTGGCCCCGCATGTGCCCGAGGCCTGGACCCCCATCAAGGCGCTTCAGCTGGAGGCGCTGGCGATGGCGCCCGACTGGTGGGCGGGGGTGGCGCAGGCGGGCGGCGCCGATCCCGGCTATGCGCGCGTCGGCCGGCTGCAGCCGCTGGCCGACGCCGAGGCCGTGGCCCGCGCCGAGGCGCGCGGCCCCGGCGCCGCGGAGCTGTGGGCCGGGCTGGGCCGCTGGGCCGTGATCGACGGTGCCGCGGCGCCGGGTCTGCGGATCGCCAGCCCCTCGGGCCGTGTGGTGCACGATACGCTGTCGGCCCGGCTGCATCCGCGCCAGGCCTGCGCCGCGCTGGCGGCGGCGGTGCGGGCACTTGGCGGGCGGATCGATGAAGGCACCCCCCATCCGCCCCAAACCGGCCCCGTGGTCTGGGCCACCGGCTGGGAGGGGCTGTCACAGGCCGGGATCGGCGGGCCGGTCAAGGGCCAGGCCATGATCCTGGAGCATGACGCGGTCGGCAGCCCCATTGTCTGCGACGCGGGCCTGTTCATCGTGCCCCACGCCGATGGCACGGTGGCCGTCGGCTCCACCAGCGAACGCGACTTCACCGACGCCACCGCGACCGACGCGCAGCTGGAGGCGGTGCACGCCCGCGCGGTGGCGCTGTGCCCGGATCTGGCGGGGGCGCGGGTGCGGGCGCGCTGGGCCGGGCTGCGGCCGCGTGCCGCCAGCCGCCAGCCGGTGCTGGGCCGCTGGCCGGGCGCGCCCGACCGCTTTGTCGCCAACGGGGGATTCAAGATCGGCTTCGCTCTGGCGCCGCTGGCCGGAGAGCGGATGGCCGATCTGGTGCTGGACGGCCACGCCGACATCCCCGAGGCGTTCGCCCCACCCGCGCCGACCTGACCCCGTCCGCCCGGTGCCGCCCGCCCGAATGCCTCACACGGGGTTCGGCGGACCCGGGCCGCCCGCGCCATTGTCCACCCGCTGCATCTGCTACCTCCGGGGTGGCAGGCCCGTCACCCGATCCGGGCCATCAGACCCGCCACCCCGACCGAGGCGCCGCACCGGCGCCCCGGAGCAGGGGTTTCGGCCCCGCAGGGGCGCCCGCGCCACCGCCCCTGCGGGGCCGGCACCGGCGCCCCGGATCAGCGCCTCAGGCGTCGAGCATCCGGCGGATCTCGTCCTTCAGCACGACGCGGCGGCGGCGCAGCTCGGACTCGTGGGCGTCGCTCGTCGGCTCCACCTGGGTCTCGGCGCGGTGCACGGTGCGGTTGAGGTCGTGGTACTCCTCCACCAGACGGGCGAAATGCGCATTGCTCTGCTTCAGCTGCGAAATCCGCTCCGCATCGGCGGGAAAATCCTCTGCAAGCTCGTGCGGGGTGTGGCTCATGCTCAACGCTCCTCCTTGGTTGGCGGGCAGGGTGGCGCGGCCGGGCGCGCGGCGCCTTGATCTGGCGCAACCCCCCGCGCACGCAGACACCGTCCATCGGCCCAGACGGCCCGCACCGCGCGGTCGTCGCCCATCATGATGGTGGGAAACAGCGCCTCCCACAGCGTTTCGGCGCGTGCGGCCCGCTGCGCGATGGCGCGGGTCGAGTCGAGGTCGATCACCACCACATCCGCCTCCATCCCCGGCGCCAGCCGTCCCACCCGATCGCCCAGCCGCAACACCTCGGCCGAGCCGCCGGTCGCCAGCCACCACAGCTCCGCCGGGTGCAGCGCGCGGCCGCGCAGCTGGCCCACCTCATAGGCCGCGGCCATGGTGCGCAGCATCGAAAACGACGACCCGCCCCCGGTGTCACTGGCCAGCCCCACCGCGATGCCGTCGGCCTTCAGCCCCGCCACATCGCACAAACCGGACCCGATGAAGGTGTTGGAGGTCGGGCAATGCGCCACCCCCGCGCCGCTGCGCGCCAGATGCGCGCGCTCGCGTGCCGTCAGGTGGATGGCGTGGCCGAACACCGCGCCCGGCCCGCACAACCCCGCCCCGGCATACACATCGAGGTAGTCCCGCGCAGCGGGGAACAGCTCGGCGACCCAGGCGACCTCCTCGGTCTGCTCGGACAGATGGGTCTGCATGGCGCAGTCGGGATGCGCCGCCCACAGCGCCCCCAGCGCCGCCAGCTGCGCCGGGCTGGAGGTTGGCGCAAAGCGCGGCGTGATCGCATAGCCCGCGCGCCCCCGGCCATGCCAGCGCGCGATCAGGGCGGCGGTTTCCTCGGCCGCGCGCTCGGGGGTGTCGACCAGGCCCGGCGGGGCGTTGCGGTCCATGCAGGTGCGCCCGGCGATGATGCGCAGCCCGCGCGTTGCGGCGGCCTCGAAAATGGCGTCCGCGCTGTGGGCGGCGGTGGTGCAATAGCTCGCAAAGGTCGTGGTGCCGTGGTCGATCGCCAGATCACAGGCCAGCGCCGCGATGGTGCGGGCATGGGCGGGATCGGCCAGCCGCATCTCCTCGGGAAAGGTGTAGCGGTCCAGCCAGTCGATCAGCCGCCGCCCCCAGCTGGCGATGATGCCGGTCTGCGGATAGTGCATGTGACAGTCCACGAACCCCGCCGAGATCAGCGCACGGCCATAGTCGTGCACCCGCGCGCCGGGGTGGGCGGGGCGCAGCACCTCGGCCGGGCCCAGGGCCGCGATGTGCCCGCCCTCGATCAGGACCGCGCCGTGGGCGTCATGGCGCGCCGCGCCCGGCCCCTCGGCAAAGGGGTCGGCGTCGAACACAAGGGTCTGGCCAAGCAGAAGGTCGGGCATCGGGCGCTCCGGGTTGCGTGGGGGGCTGGCCCGAGGCTATGCGCTGGGCACCATATCCGGAAGGGGGGGGGCGCATGACCGTGACCGAGGCCAAGGCCGCCCTGCGCGCCCGGATGCGGGCCAGGCGGGCCGCGTGGACGGGGTCGCCCGATGGCCCCGCGCGGCGCCTCGCGCCCCTGCTGTCGGCCGAGGCGGGGCGCGTTCTTGCCGGCTACTGGCCGCTGGAGGGCGAGGCCGATCCGCGACCGGCGATGCGCGCCCATGCCGGAGCGCTGTGCCTGCCGGTGGTGACGGGGCGCGCCCGGCCGCTGGTGTTCCGGGAATGGCGGTTCGGGGCGCCGCTGGTGGCGGCGGCCTTCGGGGTGCATGTGCCCCGGACGGGGGCGCGCTGTGTGCCCGATGTGCTGATCGTGCCGCTGCTGGCGTTCGACCGGCGCGGGCACCGGCTGGGCTATGGCGGGGGGTTCTATGACCGGACACTGGCGGGGCTGCGGGCTGCCGGACGCCCCCGCGCGATCGGCATTGCATTTTCCACACAGGAGGTTGCGGCCGTTCCCGTCACCGACACCGACCTGCCGCTGGACCTGATCGTGACCGAGGCCGAGGTCATCCGCCCCTGATCGGCGCGCCCTCCGGCAGCGGCAGGCGCGCCAGCGCGCGCGCCACCGCGATCAGCCCGGCGGCCTGGTGCTCGGCGGTGGCGCGGCCCTTGTCGGCGGTGGCGGCGGCGGCGTTGCCGACCACGCCCGCCGGGTTCAGGTCCGTGGCGATCCAGCCCAGCGACACAGGCCCCACCGGCGGGATCGGCGCCACTTCGGCCGAGGAGCGGAAATCTTCCGCCGCCGCCATCGCCACCAGCTCCGGGCGGAAGTGGAGCATCAGCGATGTTTCCATGTCTCCTCCGTGAATTCCGTAGCGAAGCTCATGTTCGGTATAAAGTCCTTCGGGCGCGCCGAAGCTTGCCCACTGCGCCTTGACCGCCAGCATGCCCGCCTGCACCCGCAATTCGCGCGACAGGATCGAGATCAGGTCGAGGTTGCCGCCGTGGCTGTTGACCAGCAGGATCCGACGCACCCCGGCGCGGGCCACCGACATCCCGATCTCCAGCCATGCGCGCAGGGCGGTGTCGGCCGAAAATGTCAGGGTTCCAGGGGCATGGAGGTGCTCGTTGGACTTGCCCACCGCCTGCACCGGCAGGATCAGCAGGTCCAGATCCTCGGGGCACAGCGCGCGCAGCGTGTCCAGCATCCCCTCGGCGATCATGGTGTCGGTGCCCTGGGGCAGATGGGGGCCGTGCTGTTCCACCGCCGCCGTCGGCAGGACGGCAATGCAGCGCGCGGGATCAAGCGTGGCCATCTGCGGCGCACGCAGGGCGGTCCAGTCGCGGGCGGTCATCGTGCGGGCTCCTGCCTTTTGGGTTCAAGGCTTTGTCCGACAAGCCTTTTCATGACGCGATCCACGCGGTCCAGATGGCGCGCGCGGCTGTCGGGGGTGGAGCTGTCCATCAGGTAATGCGCCGCATAAGCGGTGCGGCAGCGCGGCGCGCACAGGTACCGCACGCCGCGCAGCAGCGTGCGCTTGCCCGGCGCGCCCATCAGCATCGTCAGCCACCACGACGCGCCGCAGGTGGTGAACACCCCCAGCCGGGTGATGTGGTGCAGGCCGGGGCGGATCGTCTCGCCTTCGGCCCGCGGCATCAGGAAGGCAAGGTCGGGCAGAAGCACCCGGTCCAGCCATCCCTTCAACATCGCGGGCACCCCGTACCACCATGTGGGATATACGAAAATCAGGGTGTCGCACCACGCGAGGTCGGCCGCCTCGCGCGCCACCGGCAGGCGGTTGGCGGGGCTGTCGTTGTACCGGCGCCAGTCCTGCAGGCCGAGGACGGGGTCGAAGCCGCTGGCGTGGAGGTCGTGCAGCCGCACCTCGGCGCCCCGATCCCGCAGCCGCGCCAGCACGCGGTCGCGCACGGCGGCGGTGAAGCTGGCGGGGTCGGGGTGGCAGTGGATCACGAGAGCACGCACGGGGGGACCTTTCATCGGGGATCAACGGATCGCGGAGGGGCTGCGCCGGCGAAAGGTTAACGCGCGTGAGCGGACACGCCCGCCGGGGCGCGGTGAAACGGGGCGGAAATTAACCCGTTGTTAACCGAAAATTGCAACCGGGCGGGCGAAAATCGCTCCGCGGGTCGGCCCGGGCCCGCCGCCTTGGGCATCCCGGCGGGCCTCGGCGCGGCGCGGCTGGAGGTCATTCGGCGGCCTTCATCCCCGGATAATGCCAGATCGTGGCATAGTCGAAATCCGGATCGTCCCAGCCGATCATCTTGCCGGGGTTCAGCAGGCCCTTGGGGTCGGCCTCGCGCTTGAACGACAGCTGCCCCTCGTCGCGGTGCTGGCGGCCGCCTTCCTCCAGGGTGTAGCGGTGGGGGTTGAAGACGAAGCAGCCGTGCGCCTCGTGCAGGCGGACGATCTCCTCCAGCCGCTCCTCGGTGGTGAACTTCACGAGGCTGAGGGAGGCGAAGCCGCAGGTGCCGCCCGCGCGGATGACCTCGAGGTGCTGGAGAACCTCCGCGCCGAACAAGGCGCGCATCTTCGCCATCTTGGGGTAGGGGTCGCCGGGATAGAGGACCTGCAGGTAGGTGATCGCGGGGTCGACCTTCAGCGCGCGCAGGGTGGTGTGGTTCCAGCCGTATTCGAACACCGGGCCGGGGTCGCGGTCCCAGTCATGGGCGTCGGAGCGGTAGATCAGGCGTGCCCCGGGGCGGCGCGACAGGAACACCCCGAACGCGTCCATGGCATGGGGCGCGATCATCAGCGCCACCAGATGTTCGCCGTCGCGGATGTGGGGACGCACGCGCTGGAAGTAGTCCTGCGCCGTGGGGGCCTCGAACACGGAGGCGAGCTTGATGAGGATGCCGTCCTCGTTCGCGAGGTCGAGCGCGAGGCGGGCGGCGGCGTCGAAGTCGTCCACCGCGACGAACAGCCCCACCCAGTCATAGGCGGGCGCGAGCGGCATCTCCACCTCGGTGATCACGCCGTTGGTGCCATAGGCGTGGGAGACGCGGGACAGCTCCTCGCCGCGGAATTCGAGCACGCGGGGGGTTTCCTCCATCGTGACCACGCGCAGGCGCAGGATGTTGCCGAGGTCGCGCAGCTGGCCCCAGGTGCACGACCCGATCCCCCCCGAGCCGCCCGCGATGAAGCCGCCGATGGTCGCCGTGGCCCAGGTGGAGGAGAACATGCGCAGCTCCTGCCCATGGGCGTTGCAGGCGGCGTCCACGTCCCTCAGCAGGGCGCCGGGCTGGCAGATGACGCGGCCGGGGTGGACCGCCGTGACCCGGTCCAGATGCTTGAGGTGCAGCACGCAGCCGCCCGCGAGCGGCATGGCCTGGCCGTAGTTGCCGGTCCCGGCGCCGCGCACGGTCACGGGGACGTTGTGGGCATGGCAGACGCGCAAGGTCTCGATGACCTCGGCCTCGGAGCGGGGGGCCACCACGAAATCGGCTGTCAGGTGGTCGAGGCGGGCCTTGAGGACCGGCGAGTACCAGAAGAAGTCGCGGCTCTTGGCACGGACCGACACCGGGTTGTCGTCGATGTCGAGGTGGCCGAGGGCGGCGCGGGCGGCGGCGATGTCTGGGGTCATTCGGTCCTCATCAGCGGGTCAAGCTCGGCGTGGTCGGGCAGGGCGCGGGGGATCTGGCGCCCCGCCCGCAGCACGATGCGGTCGGATTGCGGGCGCGAGAGCAGCTCGTTCACCGTGCGCGCGCGGCAGATCACCAGATCGGCCGGCGCGCCGGGGGCGAGCGAGGGCGCGTCAAAGCCGCAGGCGCGCGCGGGCGTGGTGGTGAAGGCCGCGCCCCAGTCGGGGTCGGAGTGGTCGAGATGCGCGATGCGGGTCGCCTCGCGCATCACCTCAAGCATGTCCATGTCGCCGTAGGCAAAGAACGGATCGCGGGTATTGTCGGAGGCGAAGGCGACGGGGATGCCGCGGGCCTTCATCTCGTGCACCAGCGTGACGCCGCGCCAGCGCGGCGTGCGGGCGGCGTGGCGGTCCTGCAGATAGAGGTTGCACATCGGCAGCGACACGACGTGCAGCCCCGCGCGGGCCACCAGATCGAGGGTGGCCAGCGCCTCGGCCTCCGGCTGGGTGGCGAGCGAGCAGCAGTGGCCGACGGTGACGGGGGCGGTGAAGCCGGTCTCCAGCACCACCTCGGCGATCTGGCGCAGGGTGGCGGCGGCGGGGTCGGCGGTCTCGTCGACGTGGAAGTCGGCGGCGAGGCCGCGCGCCTCGGCCATGCGCAGGAAGGCGCGCAGCCGGTCGGCCATGTCCGGCAGCGGCAGGGTGACCATGCCGAGGGCGCCGCCCGCGCGCGCCACCCGGTCGGCGGTGGCGCGGAACGGCCCGTCGGGGTCGACGTCGTCTGCGGTGACAAGGCAGACGCCCTGAAGCTCGATCCGGCCGGTCCAGTCGGCGCGCAGTGCCTCGAACACCGGCCAGGTGATGCTGTCCTGCGGCGGGATCGAATCGAGGTGGGTGCGGATCGCGCGGGTGCCGTGCGCGTAGGCGCAGCGCAGCGAGAAGTCGGCGCGGGTGCGCACGTCCTCGGCCGACCAGTGCGCCGCGCGGTCGGCGCCCACGGTATCGAGCGCGCCCGCGAAGCTGCCGTCGGGGTTGGGGCTGCGCGGCCAGATGTGGCCCTTGTCGAGGTGGGTGTGCATGTCGACGAAGGCGGGCCAGACCATGGCGCCGCGCATCTCCACCGCGACCGGCGCGGGGGCGTCGCTCAGCCGGCCATGGGTGTCGATGGTGAGGGTGGTGCGCACGGTGTCCGTCGGCGCGCCCGTCAGGAAGCCGGGAACGGTCACGTTGTCGAGCCGCAGCGGCCGTGCCGTGGGAAGGATCGCGAAATCCATCAGACCTCTCGCTTCAGGGCCGATTCGTGCCATTTGCGCAGCAGCAGATGCGACAGCAGCGACAGTCCGGCAAAGATGATGACCCCGGTCGCCGCGATCAGCAGGAGGGCTGCGAACATGCGCGGGATGTTGAGGCGAAAGCCCGCCTCGAGGATGCGGAAGGCGAGGCCCGAGCCGATACCCCCCGTTCCGGCGACGTATTCCGCCACCACCGCGCCGATCAGCGCGAGGCCCCCCGCGATGCGCAAGCCCCCGAGGAAGTAGGGCAGCGCCGAGGGCAGTTGCAGATACCGCAGCGTCTGCCAGCGGGTCGCGCCGTAGATCGCGAACAGGTCGCGCAGGTTGCGGTCGGTGGAGTTCAGCCCCAGCGTGGTGTTCGACAGCACCGGAAAGAACGCCACGATCCACGCGCAGATGAGCAGCCCCGCGATCCGGCTGTCGACATAGATGAAGATCAGGGGCGCGATGGCCACGATGGGTGTCACCTGCAGGATCACGGCGTAGGGGTAGAACGACAGCTCGAACAGGCGCGACTGGGTGAACAGGATCGCGAGGCCCACGCCGCCCACCACCGCGATCGCCAGCGCCATCAGCGTGATCTGGAGCGTGACCAGCAGCGATTCGAACAGCAGCGGCCAGTCGGCGATCAGCGTGCGCAGCACCAGCCCCGGCCGCGGCAGGATGTAATGCGGGATCGCGTTGGCGACCACGATCCAGTCCCACAGCCCCAGCGCCGCCGCCAGCACCACCAGCGGCAGCGCCCAGCGCGCGATGCGGTCGAAGCGCGCGCGGCGGTGGCGGCGCGTCGCCTCGGCGTCCAGGGGGGCGGCGGC
>NZ_NHSD01000249.1 GCF_016653255.1 Rhodobaculum claviforme | reverse complement strand
TGGGGGGGGACGGCCCCGCCCCCCGGCCCCCGCCGCCGTGGCGTGCTGGCTCAGCCGGCGGGCATCCGCGTCTCCACCACCTCGGCCCACCACGAACAGCCCGCGGGGATGGCGCTGTCGTCGAAGTCATAGGCGGGATGGTGCACCATCGCGCTGTCGCCGTTACCGATCAGGATGTAGGCGCCGGGGCGTTCCTCCAGCATGAAGGCGAAATCCTCGCCGCCCATGACCATCGGCGCATCCGAACACGCCCCCGAGACGCGGCGCGCCGCCTCGGCGGCGAATCCGGTCTCGGTCTCGGCGTTCACCATCACCGGATAGTTCCGCTTGTAGGTCACCGTCGCGGTGGCCCCGAACGCCGCCGCCGTGCCCTCGGCCACCGCCTTCAGCCGCGCCTCGGTCAGGTCGCGCACGTCCGGGTCCATGGTGCGCACGGTGCCGCGCAGCTGCACCCGCTCGGGGATCACGTTGTGCGCCTCCGATTCGGTGCGGAACGAGGTGATCGAGACCACCACCTGCTTGGTGGGATCGACATTGCGGCTGGCGATGGATTGCAGCGCCACCACGATGTGGCTGGCCACCAGCGTGGTGTCGATGGTGTCATGCGGCTTGGCCGCGTGCCCGCCCAGCCCCTTGACGTCGATGGTCACCAGATCGGCGGCGGCAAAGAACGCGCCGGGCCGGATCGCGAACTGCCCCACCGGCAGGCCGGGCCAGTTGTGCATCCCGTAGACCTCCTGGATGCCGAAGCGCTCCATCAGGCGATCGTCGCACATCGCCTTGCCGCCGGCGCCGCCCTCCTCGGCGGGCTGGAAGATCACCACCGCCGTGCCGTCGAAGTTGCGCGTTTCCGCCAGGTAGCGCGCGGCACCCAGCAGCATGGCGGTGTGGCCGTCATGGCCGCAGGCGTGCATCTTGCCCGGGGTTTTCGAGGCATGCGGCAGGCCCGTGATCTCGGTCATCGGCAGCGCGTCCATGTCGGCGCGCAGCCCCACCACCCGGCCCGACCCGGTGGACCGGCCGCGGATCACCCCCACGACGCCGGTCTGGCCGATCCCCTCGACCACCTCGTCGCAGCCGAAGTCGCGCAGCTTCTGCGCCACGATGCCGGAGGTGCGGTGCGTGTCATACAGAAGCTCGGGGTTTTCGTGGAAGTCGCGGCGCCATTCGGCGATCTCGGGGGCCAGCTCGGCCAGGCGGTTGCGGATCGGCATGGGTCACTCCGTCAGTTGATCGATGATGCGGTCGATGAAGCGCGCGCCAGCCTCGAACTGCGCCACGCTGAGGTACTCGTCTGGCTGATGCGCCTGGGCGATATCGCCGGGCCCGCAGATCACGGTGGAATAACCGCCGGCCTGGAACTGGCCGCCCTCGGTGCCGTAGCTGACGGCGTGGGTGGCGTTGTCGCCGGTAACGCGGCGGACCAGCGCCTCGGCGGCGCCGCCCGCCTCGGGCTGGAGGGGGGGGAGGGTGTAGTATTTGTGCAACACGATGCGGGTGTCGGGGTGCACCGCCTGCATGGCGGCCTCGACGCGGGCGACCTCGGCCTCGAATGCGGCTTCCCAGTCCTCCACCCGCTCACCGGGGATGACGCGGAACTCGATGCAGAAGCGGCAGTGCCCGGCGGTGATGTTGCCCGCGGTGCCGCCGCGCACATGGCCCACATGCACGCTGGTCCAGGGCGGATCGAACGCCTCCGCCACCGGCCCCGGCCCGTGCTCGGCCACCCGGGCGACCGACGCCGCATTCTGCCGGTTGGCCCAGTCGATCAGCCGGGCCGCCTCCATCACCGCGCTGACCCCCTTGTGCAGCAGGGACGAATGCACCTCGTGGCCGCGCACCTCCACGTCGTACCCGGTACCGCCCTTGTGGCCGGTGACGACGCGCAGCATCGACGGCTCGCCCACGACCACGGCGCCCGCGCGCGGCAGGCGGGCCGACATCTCCGCGATCAGGTCGACGACGGCGAGGCAGCCGATCTCCTCGTCGTAGGACAGCGCCAGTTGCAGCGGCCGCTTCAGGTCGGCCGCCTGTGCGCGCGGCAGCGCCGCCAGCGCCAGCGCCGCGAACCCCTTCATGTCGCAGGTGCCGCGGCCGAACAGGCGCCCGCCGCGCTGTGTCACCGTCCACGGGTCCGAGGTCCACGCCTGCCCGTCCACCGGCACCACATCGGTGTGCGCCGACAGCATCACACCGCCCGGCACGTCGGGTCCGACCTGCACGAACAGATGCGCCTTGGTGCGGCTGCGATCCCAGACGCGGTGGCCACGCAGGCCCAGCCCCTCCAGATACTCCTCCACCCAGTCGATCAGCTCCAGATTGCTGTCGCGGCTGACGGTGGGAAAACTCACCAGCCGGTCGAGGATGTCACGCGCGCTGAGGTGTCTTTCGGCCATTCTGTCCGGTCCGACTGATCAATGATTGCGCACACTGCGGGCGCCCCGGACCGAGGTCAAGGCCCGCCCGGGCCCTGTCACGGGGCGGCGCATTTGTGTGAACAAGACGGTTGCGGGAATGTGCAAAAACGATTACACTCGGTTATTGACGGGCGGCTGATCGGCTGCCCTCGGAAAAAGCAAGACAAAACAAAGACAAGCAACGACAGGGGGTCCGGAATGCTCAACGGCGACGCGCCGGTTCTGGACGTGCGTGATCTCAAGACCGTGTTCCGCACGCGGGGCGGTGAGGTGCATGCCGTGAATTCGGTCAGCTTCCACCTTCGGCCCGGTGAACTTTTGGGCGTTGTGGGTGAAAGCGGCTCGGGCAAGTCGGTGACGATGATGTCGCTGATCGGCCTGCTGCCCTCGCCCCCCGCCGAGGTGCGCGGCGGGCAGGTGATGTTTGGCGGGCGCGACATCCTCAAGGCCAGCGCGGGCGAGTTGCGACGGCTGCGCGGGCGCGAGATCGGCTTCATCTTCCAGGACCCGATGACCAGCCTGAACCCGGTGTTCACCGTGGGCTTCCAGATCATGGAGCCGCTGCGCAAGCACATGGGGATGCGCCCCGAGGCCGCGCGGGTGCGCGCGGCGGAGCTTCTGGACCTCGTGGGGATCCCCGATGCGCGCAAGCGGCTGAAGGATTTCCCGCACCAGTTCTCGGGGGGGATGCGCCAGCGGGTGATGATCGCCATGGCGCTGGCCTGCGATCCCAAGGTGCTGATCGCCGACGAACCCACCACCGCGCTGGATGTCACCATCCAGGCGCAGATCCTCGAACTGGTGAAGGACCTGCGCAAGAAGCTCGGGATGGCGATCGTCTGGATCACCCATGATCTGGGCGTGATCGCGGGCATCGCGGACCGGGTGATGGTGATGTACGGCGGGCAGGTGGTGGAACAGGCCCCGGTGCGCGCGTTGTTCGCCGATCCGCGCCACCCCTACACCCGCGCGCTGTTGCAGACCGTGCCCAGCGTGCGCGGCGAGCGTGCGCCCAAGCTCAAGGTGATCGAGGGGCAGCCGCCGCTGCTGGGTGCCCACCCCACCGCCTGCCCGTTCCGGTTCCGCTGTGACAAGGCGCATGACCGCTGCGGCCGGGAAAACCCGCAGCGCCGGGTCGTGGGCGCGCCGGGGCATGACGTGGCCTGCCACTGGGACCCGGACGGCGCCGGCCTGGCGGCCGCGGGACTGACATCGGAGGGGGTGGTCAATGGCTGATCCGGCACGCGCCACGACCGAGCCGCTGGTCCAGGTCCGCGATCTGAAGATGCACTTTCCCGTCAGCCGGGGGCTGCTGGGCCGCAAGACCGGCGCGATCAAGGCCGTCGATGGCGTCAGCTTCGACATCATGCCGCGCGAAACCCTCGGCATGGTGGGCGAATCGGGCTGCGGCAAGTCCACCACCGGCCGCGCCGTGCTGCGGCTTTACGACATCACCGGCGGCTCCATCCGCATCAACGGCACCGAGATCGGGCAGATGTCCCAGTCGGCCCTGCGCAAGCACCGCCCGACGATGCAGATGGTCTTCCAGGACCCGCAGGCGTGCCTGAACCCGCGCATGACGCTGGCGGGCCTGATCGGCGAGCCGCTGGACGAGCACACCGGCTGGTCGCGCGCCCGCAAGCTGGAGCGGATCTACGAGCTGATGGACGCGGTCGGGCTGAACCGCAACTTCGCCAACCGCTATCCGCATGAATTCTCGGGCGGGCAGCGCCAGCGGATCGGGATCGCGCGGGCGCTGGCGCTGAACCCGAGCTTCATCGTGTGCGACGAACCCATCGCGGCGCTTGATGTGTCGATCCAGGCGCAGGTGGTCAACCTGCTGGAGGAATTGCAGGAAAAGCTGGGGCTGACGTATCTGTTCATCTCCCACGACCTCAGCATGGTGCGCCACATCGCGACGCGGGTGGCGGTGATGTACCTGGGCAAGGTGGTCGAGATCGCCCCGCGCGAGGCGCTCTATGCCGATCCGCTGCACCCCTACACCCAGGCGCTGCTGTCGTCGGTCCCCGATCCCGACCCCGAGACGGCGCAGCAGGTCAGGCGCATCATCCTCAAGGGGGACGTGCCGTCGCCCGCGAACCCGCCGCAGGGGTGCAACTTCTGCACCCGCTGCCCCGCCGTGATGCCGGTGTGCCGCGAGATCGAGCCCGAAACCCGCGAGGTCGCGCCGGGCCGCTTCGTGGCCTGCCACCTGCATGACGCATCCGTTCCGACATCCATTCCGACCGGGGGGCCAACCCCCGGCGGAGCGTCCACGACCAACCAACAAGGAGGTTCTTCATGAGACTCAAGGCGACCCTGTGGGGTGCCGCAGCCGCGCTGGCGCTGGTGCCGGCCGCAGCCATGGCCGAACGCGAGCGCGGCTCGTCGGGGCATCTCAACATCATCTACTGGCAGGCGGTGTCGACGATGAACCCGTTCCTGTCGGGCGGCACCAAGGAGATGAACGCCTCGTCGATCGTGCTGGAGCCGCTGGCGCGGTTCGATGCGGCCGGCGAGCTGGTCGCCTGGCTGGCCGAGGAGATCCCCACCCTCGACAATGGCGGCGTGAGCGAGGACCTCAAGACCATCACCTGGCGCTTGAAGGAGGGCCTGCTGTGGTCCGACGGCACCCCGGTGACGGCGGCGGACGTGGTGTTCACCCATGAATACTGCACCCACCCCGAGGGCGGCTGCTCCTACCGCGACCGGTTCGCGGGCATCGAGAGCGTGGTCGCCGAGGACGACCACACCGTCGTCATCACCTTCGAGGACGCCACCCCCAACCCCTACATCCCGTTCGTCGGTGCCGGCTCGCCGATCATCCAGCAGGCGCAGTTCCAGAACTGCCTCGGCGCCCGCGCGCCCGAGTGCACCGACGCCAACTTCGCCCCCGTCGGCACCGGCCCCTATGTCGTCACCGATTTCCGCCCCAACGACGTGATCCAGTTCGAGGCGAACCCGAACTATCGCGTGCCCACCCAGCCCTATTTCGCCACCATCACCTGGGCCGGCGGCGGCGATGCCACCGGCGCGGCCCGCGCGGTGTTCCAGACCGGCGAGATGGACTACGCCTGGAACCTGCAACTCGCGCCCGAGGTGATCGAGCAGATGCAGTCCGGCGGCCAGGGGGAGCTGCTGGTGGATTTCGGCCCGCTGATGGAGCGGATCGAGCTGAACTTCACCGACGTCTCGGCCGACCTGCCGGATGACGAGCGCGGCACCCGGATGCACCCGCACCCGATCCTGACGGACATCCGCGTGCGCGAGGCGCTCAGCCGCGCCATCGACCGCGAGCTGCTGACGGAAATCGGCTATGGCCCCACCGGCCGGGCAACCTGCAACTTCATCGTGGCCCCGCCGGCGATGGCGTCGCCCAACAACGACAACTGCCTGGTGCAGGACATGGACCGCGCCAACGAACTGCTGGACGAGGCGGGCTGGGAACGCGGCCCCGACGGCATCCGCACCAGGGACGGCATGCGGCTGGAGCTGCTGTTCAACACCTCCACCAACGCGGTGCGCCAGGACTTCCAGGCGCTGATCCAGCAGTGGTGGCGCGAGATCGGTGTCGACACCCGCCTGCGCAACATCGATGCCGGCGTGTTCTTCGGCTCCGACCCGTCCAGCCCGGACACCTATGTCAAGTTCTGGGCCGACGTGCAGATGTACGCCTCGCTGTTCGAGGGCACCGACCCCACCCCGCACCTGGAGCAGCGCCGCTGCGGGCGCGAGCCGCGCCCCGAGACCCAGTGGCCGGGCCAGAACATCAACCGCTACTGCAACCCCGAGTATGACGCGCTCTGGGCCGAGCTGAACCGCGAACCCGATCCCGAGCGCCGTCAGGAGCTGGTGATCGCGCTCAACGACATGTTCGTGCAGGACTTTGCGCATCTGCCGCTGGTCGCGCGCGGCCGGGTGTCGGCCAAGTCGACCGACCTCGGCGGCGTGGTCATGAACGTCTGGGACAGCGAGCACTGGAACCAGGCGGAGTGGTACCGCATCACCGAGTGACGCGGCGCGCCCGTCCCGCATCCGCGGGGCGGGCACCTTTGTTTTCCTTCCACTGGCAAGGCGCAGGCGATGCTCAACTTCACCATCCGCCGGCTGGTGATGGCGGTCCCGACCGTCATCATCATCAGCCTGCTGATCTTTCTTCTGCTGGACCTCGCGCCCGGCGATCCCACGGCGCAGTTGCCGCTGACCATCCCGCTGGAGGTGCGCGACGAAATCCGCCTGGCCCTGGGGCTGGGAGATCCGGTGATCGTTCGGTATTTCAAGTGGTTGCAGATGATGCTCGTGAACGAGCCGCTGCATGCGCTGGAACAGGTGACGGGCTGGAACGTCGCGCCGGACACCCAGCGCATCCTGTCGTGGCAGAGCCGATCGCCGGTGGGCGACATCATCGCACAGCGCATCCCGCAGACGCTGTGGGTGGTGGGCATGGGGTATCTGTTCGGCATCCTGATCGCGCTGCCGATCGGCATCATCTCGGCCTACAAGCAGTATTCCTGGTTCGACCAGCTGGGGACCTTCATCGCGATGGTGGGGTTTTCGGTGCCGGTGTTCTTTACCGGGGTGGTGCTGATCCTCGTGTTCTCGGTCTGGCTGGGGTGGTTTCCGTCGATGTACGACACCACGCTGCGGGTCACCGACTGGGACAGCTTCATGCGGCAGGTGCGCCAGATGGTGCTGCCGGTGTCGGTGCTGGCGCTGTTCAACGCCGCCCAGATCAGCCGGTTCATGCGCGCCTCGATGCTGGACAACCTGAACATGGACTATGTCCGCACCGCCCGCGCCAAGGGGCTGCGGGAACGCACGGTGGTCATGGTGCATGTGCTGCGCAATTCGATGATCCCGGTGGTGACGGTGATCGCGCTGGGGGTGCCGTCGGTGTTCTCGGGCGCCATCATCACCGAGACGATCTTTCGGGTGAACGGGCTGGGCGCACTGCTGATCAACGCGATCTATGCCAACGACATTCCGATGATCCAGACGCTGACCTTCATATTCGCGGTGCTGATCGTGCTGTTCAACCTGATCGCCGATGTCATCTATGGCATCCTCGACCCGAGGATCCGCTATGACTGATGTGTCCCGCCCCGAGGCCGAGGCCACAGCGGCCAAGCCCTTCACCCCGGACCAGGCGTTCCGGCCGCCGCGCAACCAGTGGTGGGACGTGTGGGACCAGTTCCGCAGCCACCGCGGCGCGCTGCTGGGCACGCTGGTGTTCGTGTTCATCATCCTGTTCGTGGGGATCGGCCCGTGGATCTGGCAGGTGGACCCGGGCTTCATCGATATCCGCTCGCGCAATCAGGGGCCGTCGTGGTCCAACCCGCTGGGCACCGACCAGCTGGGCCGCGACATGCTGGCGCGGATGATGTATGGCGGGCGGATCTCTGTCGCGGTCGGGCTGACGGCAATGTTCCTCGGGCTGCTGATCGGCACGCTGGTGGGGGTGCTGGCGGGGTATTTCCGGCGCGTCGATGGGATCCTGATGCGCACCACGGACCTGTTCCTGGCGCTGCCGCTGCTGCCGCTCCTGCTTGTGATGGTGCTGTTGTTCCGCGACATGCTGGCGCGCAACTTCGGCGAGGCGGCGGGCGTGTTCGTGCTGATCGTCGTGGCCATCGGCATCACCTCGTGGATGCAGACCGCGCGGATCGTGCGCGGCGACGTGCTGGCGCTGAAGGAGCGGGAGTATGTCCTGGCCGCGCGCTCCATCGGGACGCCGTCGCGGCGGATCGTGTCGCGCCACATCCTGCCGAATGTGCTGTCGCCGATCATGGTGTCAGCCACGCTGGGCATCGCGTCGGCCATCATCACCGAGAGCGCGCTCAGCTTCCTCGGCCTCGGGTTTCCGCCGGACTTCCCGACCTGGGGGCGGCTGTTGTTCGACGGCCGCGACTGGATCGAGCAGTACCCCGCCCGCGTGGTCTGGCCGGGGCTGTTCATCTCCTTGACGGTGCTGTCGGTGAACTTCATCGGCGACGGGCTGCGCGACGCGCTCGACCCGCGCATCCGGGGGCGCTGAGGGGTCAGTCCCAGGCGACCTCGGCCAGGAAGATGTAGCCCGCGCCATAGATCGTCTTGATCAGGCGCGGGTTGCGCGGGTCCTCGCCCAGCTTGGTGCGCAGCCGCGAGATCCGCACGTCCATCGCCCGATCGAAGCTTTCGCCGGCGGCGCCACCCAGCGCCTCCTGCATCTGCGCGCGGCTGATCAGGCGGTTGGGTGCTTCCAGGAACAGCCGCAGCACCTCGCCCTCGGCGTGGGAAAACGGGACCTCGCGGCCCGCGGCGTCGGTCAGCACATAGCGGTCGAACGCGGCGGTCCAGCCGGCGAACCGTGCGCGGGTGGCGGCGCGGGCGGGGTCGGCGCGGCCCCGGCGCAGGCGGGCGCGGACGCGGGCGACGACCTCGGCGGGCTCGAACGGCTTGATGATGTAGTCGTCGGCGCCCAGCTCCAGCCCGGTCACGCGGTCCTGCACCTGCGCGCGCCCCGAGATGATGATGATCGCGGCCCCGGATTCCAGCGCCAGCCGGTGCACCACCGCCAGCCCGTCGCGGTCCGGCAGGCCCAGATCCACCAGGCACACATCGGGCGCGGCGCGGCGCAGGGCGGCCTCGAACTCCGTCGCGCGGGCGTAGCAGGAGGTGCGGAAGCCCGCCTCCGCCAGCGCGCGGGCCAGCATGCGGCGGATTTCGGGCTCGTCGTCCAGGATGGCGATATGGGCGGTCATGCGGCCTCCACCGGCGCGAGAAAGGCCGCAAGCTCGGCGGCGCCGAAGGGTTTGGCCAGCAGCGCGAACTGCGCCGCCGCGCGCGCGCGCAGCGCATCGCCCGGCGGCAACGAGGTCATCAGCCGCAGATCCGCCCGGTGACCCGCGGCGCGCAGCCGTTCGGCCAGTGCCAGCCCCGTGTGCCCGCCCGGCAGGTTGATGTCGGACAGCACGAGATCGATCTCGGGCATGCCGGCCAGTTGCAGCGCCTCTTCGGCGCTGGTCGCCTCGATCACGCTGTGGCCCAGCGCGACCAGCATCTCGCGCACCCCGGCGCGGATCTCGTCGCTGTCCTCCACCAGCAGGATCAGCCGCGCGGGCGCTGTCCGCGCCGGGCGCAGCGGCAGGCGCAACGTCACCCGCGCGCCGCCCTCGGGACAGTTGGCCGCGCGCACCGTGCCCCCCGCCAGCTGCGTCTGGTCAAAGACCATCGCCAGCCCCAGCCCCGACCCGGCCCCGGCCTTGGTTGTGAAGAACGGATCGAACGCATGGCCCAGCGCATCGGCCGAGAACCCCGGCCCGGTGTCGGTCACGCCGATCTCCAGCCAGGTGTCGCGCACCGCGCGCGCGGCCAGGGTGATCGCGCCCTGTGCCCCCATCGCATCACGGGCGTTCAGGATCAGGTTGATCAGGCTGTCCTGCAACGCCCCGGGATCGAGCAGCAGCGGGCGCTCCAGCCCGGCCTCGCACACCACACGGAGGGTCATCCCCGCAGGCAGGCTGGGCGTGGCCAGGGTGCGCAGCTCGTCCAGGAACACCGGCAGCACCACCGCCCCGGGCCGCAGCGCGCGCGGCCCCGAGATCGCCGCCAGCCGGTCCAGCAGCCGCCCGCCCCGCCGCGCGGCGGCCACGGTGGCGCCCACCATCTCCTGCGCCTGGGGGCCCAGCGGCAGGCGGGCCAGCCGGTCCTGCAGGCCCAGGATGATCGTCAGCAGGTTGGAGAAGTCATGCGCCAGCCCCGAGGTCAGCTGCGCCGCCAGCTCGCGCTTGCGCGTCTGCGCCAGCGCGGCGCGGGCCTGGGCCTCTTCGGTGATGTCGGTGGACAGGATGTACACGCCACGCGGGCCGGGGCGGGCGATATCGGGGGG
>NZ_NHSD01000248.1 GCF_016653255.1 Rhodobaculum claviforme | reverse complement strand
GTTGCGCGGATCCGGCCCCGCCACCGCCGAGGCATCGGCCAGCCGGGGAAAGGCCGCGCCGTGATGGCCGGCATGGCCGCGCTGCCGGCGCTGGCGCTGGCGCGCGCGGCCCTGGCGCAGACGCCGCTTGCGCCGCTGTCGGGCCAGATCTCGGGCGATGCCTTTCTGGACCTGTCGCGGCGCCTGACCGGGCATCACGACCTGTCGCCGGTCCTCGGGGCACGGATCCTTGCGGTCCTGCTTGAAACCGGACAGGCGCAGCCCCTGGCCGATCTGCATGTCGCCGTGTCCGAGGGCGCGACCGGCCCCGCGGTGCAGGAGGCCGACATCCTGCGCCACCTCCTGCACGGCTGGTATCTGGGGCGGATCACGATCGGCGCGCAGACCCACCTGACCGGGTTCGAGGAAACGCTGATGGGCCGCGTCACCGCCGATATCCTGCCCCTGCGCAGCTATTGCGGCGGGGCGATGGGGTTCTGGGCCGCGCCGCCCGCGACCGGGCCGCTGCCGCTGCGGGGGGACGGACCATGACGGATCACGACACCGATGTGCTGGTCGTCGGCTCGGGGCTGGCGGGCAACCTGATCGCCGACCGGCTGGCCCGCGCAGGGCTTGCGGTCACCATTCTGGAGGCCGGACCGCGCCTGCACCGCCACCAGCTGGTGGAGGCCTATCGCAACGCCACCGACAAGGGCGACTTCATGGCCCCCTATGTCGCCGCATCCCACGCCCCGCAGGGGCAGGCGGGCAGCGACTACATCGTGCAGGACGGCGACTACCCCTACAACGTGCAGTATATCCGCGCCGTGGGCGGCACCACCTGGCACTGGGCCGCCGCGACATGGCGGTTCCTGCCCAACGACTTCCGCCTGCGCAGCCTCTATGGCGTGGGCCGCGACTGGCCGCTGTCCTACGACGATCTGGAGCCGTGGTATGCGCAGGCCGAGATCGAGCTGGGCGTGGCCGGCCCCGACCCGGGCGACGAGGATCTCGGCTCGCCCCGCACCGGGCCCTATCCCATGCCGGCCCTGCCGCTGAGCTACATGGACCGCGACTTTGCCGACCGGCTGAACGCCAGCGGCGAGTTTCGCGTGACGACCGAACCCGTGTGCCGCAACTCGGTGCCCTATGACGGGCGCGCGGCGTGCTGCGGCAACAACAACTGCATGCCGATCTGCCCCATCGCGGCACAGTATTCCGGCAATGTCCACGCGCTGAAGGCCGAACAGGCCGGCGCGCGGCTGATCCCCGATGCCGTGGCCTTTGCCGTGGACACCGATGCGGACGGCCACCGGGTGACGGCGGTGCGATACCTGACCCCCGACGGCGCGCGCCACCGCATGACGGCGCGGCGCATCGTTCTGGCGGCCAACGGGATCGAGACGCCCAAGCTGATGCTGATGTCGGCGTCCGAGGCGCTGCCGGCGGGCCTTGCCAACCGCTCCGACCAGGTGGGGCGCAACCTGATGGATCACCCCGGCATCAGCGTGTCGTTTCTCTGGGACAAGCCGGTGTTCCCCGGCCGCGGCCCGCAGGAGATGACCTCGGTCGTCAGCCTGCGCGACGGCGATTTTCGCGGCGAGATGGCGGGGCGCAAGCTGCACCTGGGCAACATGTCCGACCTGAGCGGCATCACCGAGACGCTGATCGACGCCGGGCTGCGCGGCCCGGAGCTGGACGCCGAGATCCGCGCGCGGGTGGTGCGCAAGGTCGCCATCAACTGCTTCCTCGAACAGCTGCCCGAGGCGCACAACCGCGTGCGCCCGCACCCCGACCAGGTCGATGCGATGGGCCTGCCCAAGCCCCTGCTGACCTATCGGATCGAACCCTATGTCGAACGCGCAGCCCACGCGACGCTGGAGAATTACGCCCGCATTGCGGAGCTTCTGGGCGGCACGGAGGTCACGTTCAACGCCGAGTACGGCGGCAACAACCACATCATGGGCACGACGATCATGGGCGACGACCCGGAAACCTCGGTCGTCGATGCCGAGTGCCGCTGCCATGACCACCCGAACCTGTTCATCGGCGGCCCGTCGGTGTTTTCCACCGGCGGCACGGTGAATTGCGGGCTGACCATCGCGGCGCTGGCCCTGCGCCTGGCCGACACGATCATCGCCGAGACATGAGCGATCATGGGCCCGACGGCCGGGGATGTGACGCGCCCGCCGCACCGTGCGGCGCCCGACCCCTGCCCAAAGCGGGGCTGCATGGTGTCCGGGGTGCGGACCGGCAGAACATCCGCGGCCGTGGCGGATTGCCCGGCTGGACACCCATGCCGCCCCGCGGCCGCAGCGCGGGCGTGCGCGACGTCTCCGACGACGCATCCGCCTTCGGCGTCCCCGCCGCGACCGGGCAATGGACCCGCGCCGCGGCGCCCGTTGCGGCCGACTGAACAACGCAGCCCCGCAGCGCACGTCCGCGCGCGGCCCACCCCAGGAGACGCTCCAATGCCCGACGACACCCAGACCGCCCCCCGTGCCGACGGCGCCCCGACCGGGGCCTTCCAGATCGCCGCCCATGGGGCGCTGGTCGTCAGCCTGCGCAACGCGCATGCGCTGGAAAAGCAGGTCACCGCCGTTCTGGAGGCGCAACTGAAACTGCTGGAGGACTATCCCGACCTGCATGCCCGCGTGACCGAGCACATCGTGGCGACCCGCGAACAGGCCCGCCGGCTGGAAGGGGCGCTGGAGGCCTGCGGCAGCTCCGCCTCCCTCGTCAAGGATGCGCTGCTGAGCGTGATGGGGCTGGGCCAGTCCTCGGTCCAGGGCTTCAGCGAGGACGCCGTGCTGAAGGCCGTGGTCGCCGACATGATGACCGAACATCTGGAAATCGCGACCTACCGCACGCTGATCGCGCTGGCCGACATGGCCGGCAAGTCCGAACTGCGCCCGCGGCTGGAGGAGTCGCTGCGCGAGGAGGAGGCCATGGCAGACTGGTTCGACGCGAACCTTGATGCCATCCTGAGCCGCTTCGTCGAGCTCAAGGCCTCCGAGCTGCAGGCCGAGGCCGCGTCGCAGGACGACACCAGCGCCCCCGACGGTGCGCCGACCCGGACGCTGTGGCAGACCCTCGAGGACGCACGGTCGACCAGCACCATGCCCGGGGCCGGCACGGGTCCGGAGACAGCGGATCAAACCGACCGAGAGCCGTCGTCGTCCGAGGCGCCGGCACACGCCGACGGCCGCCGCGACGGCTGAGCCTGCGCCACCGTCTTCGGTGGTCGGGCATCGGATCGTCCCGCCAGTGACCGCGCACAGGCCGTCCGCCCCGAGGGGGGCGGGCGGCCCGGTTCGTTGCGGCTTCGCTGCCCGACGGACATCCAGGCCGCATCGGATCTTGTCTGCCGCACTTCAGCATCCATATACCATCCACATGGATGTCATAGGGAGGTTCCAGATGGCCAAGGCAAGCGTGACCCCCTTCAGGGCGCCCGACACGGAAAAGATCACCATCAACCTCGGCTGCGTTGATCTGGGTCAGATCGAACTGCTGGTGCGCGAAGGCTTCTATTCGAACCGCAGCGACTTCATCCGCACCGCCATCCGCAACCAGATCGACCGGCACGCCGATACGGTGCGCCAGATCATCGTGCGCCAGTCCGTCGATCTTGGGATCCGGCGCATCACGCGCGACGACCTGATCACGGCGCAGGCGGCGGGCGAGATGCTGGAGATCCGTGTCCTCGGGCTGGTCGTGATCGCCGCGGATGTCACCCCCGACCTGGCCCGCGACACGATCTCCGGCCTGTCCGTCCTCGGCACCCTGCAGGCCCCCGACCCGGTCAGGGCCGCGCTGGCCGACCGCATCACCTGAACCCCGAACCCCAAGGCACCCCATGACCAACACCTTTGCCCGCGGCATGTCCCGGGCCACCGAACTGACGCAATCGGGCAGGCTGGACGAGGCGACGGCGCTGATCCGCGCGCTCGTCCAGGGCCAGCCCGCGCCGTCCGATCCGTCTGCGGGCGCCCGGCAGGCCCACGGCGCGCTGCCCCACCTTGACGCGCCCGCCGCCGCAGGCCTGCGCCCCCGCAGGGCGTCCATGCGCTGGGTCGGCAAGGGCCTCGGCGAGACCCTGCGCGGCATCGCCGCGGGTGGCATGCCGCGGCCGGGGACGCTGGCGCCCGCGCCGATCGACATTCCGCATGGTGCGCAGTTCCTGTCGCTGACGCACCGTGGCGCGCAGGGCGGCCGGGATTACAGGCTGTACGTTCCGGCCAACCGGGCGCTGGCGCCCATGCCGTTGATCGTGATGCTGCACGGCTGCACCCAGACGCCCGAGGATTTCGCCGCAGGCACCGGCATGAACGCGCTGGCCGAGGAGGTCGGATGCCTCGTCGCCTGGCCCGCCCAGCCCCGGGGCGCGAACGCCCAACGATGCTGGAACTGGTTCCGGCCGGAGGATCAGGCCCGCGACCGGGGGGAGCCCGCCCTGATCGCGGGGATCGTCCGCGACGTCCTGCGCGATCATCCGGCGGACCCGGCGCGGGTCTATGTCGCGGGCCTGTCGGCGGGCGGGGCGGCGGCGGCCGTCCTCTGCGCGGCCTATCCGGAGGTCTTTGCCGCGGTCGGCGTCCATTCCGGCCTGCCCGTCGGCGGGGCACAGGACGTGCCGTCGGCCCTTGCGGCCATGCGCAGCGGCACGCGGGGCGGGGGACAGGCCCTCGCGGTCCCGGCCATCGTGTTCCACGGGCTTGCCGACGCCACGGTGCATCCGGGCAACGGCCGGGCCGTCGTCGCGCAGGCGCTGCGCCCCCGGTCCGACCTCAGCCCCATCGCCGTCACGGGCACATCGCGCGGGGGGCGCAGCTATCGGCAGACCCGGCACGAGGACGCCAGCGGCCGAAGCATCGCCGAGCATTGGGAGATCGAAGGGGCCGGGCACGCCTGGGCCGGCGGTGACGCGGGCGGCAGCCACACCGACCCGCACGGTCCGGACGCCTCGCGCGAGATGATGCGCTTTTTCCTGCAACACGCGCGGACCCGGCACTGAGTGCGGCCGGTTCCCCGGAACACATTCCGCAGAGCCGGGTTGGACCTGTGAGCCCCGCCGCAACGACCGGCGGCACGCCCCGACCGCACCGTCGCAAAGGACAGCGCATGGCCGAACCCGTCTTCTTCGATACCTGGCTGGGGCTGCTGCGCGTCCTCATCGTGGGCACCGCGGCTTATGCGAGCCTGGTGGTGATGCTGCGCATCTCGGGCAAGCGCACGCTGGGCAAGATGAACGCCTTTGACCTTGTGGTGACGGTGGCGCTGGGCTCGACGCTCGCGACGGTGCTTCTGAACGCGACCGTGCCGTTGGCCGAGGGCATTCTGGCGCTGGCGCTGCTGGTCTGCCTGCAGTTCGCGATCACCTGGCTGTCGGTGCGCTCGGACCGGCTGCGCAATCTGGTCAAGTCCGAGCCGACGCTGCTGGTGCATGACGGCGAATACCTCGATGCGACCCTGCGCCGGCAGCGCGTGACCCGCGAGGAGATCGGCGCGGCCCTGCGTGCCAGCGGCGAGGCCGACATCGGTGGCATCGGGTCGGTGGTCCTGGAAACGGACGGCTCAATGACGGTTGTGCCGCGCGGTCGCTGATCCGGGGGGGTGGCGCGCCCGGATCACCCGGCCGACCCCCCTTCCCCCGGGCTAGGCTGGAGATCCTGCGCGCCGGGGGCCCCTGCGCATCGCCTCATTCGGCTGCGCGCCGCATGGCCGTGGGGGAGGCGTCCAGCATCGCGCGCGGCGGCGCACCACGGGCGGGCCTGTTCACGGCGGGCGGGTCCCCACGCGTGCGCACCAGCGCGTCATGCGCCAGGACGTGTTGCAGCGTGGCGCGGCCACGGCTGACGCGGCTCTTGATCGTGCCGACGGCACAACCGCAGGCATCGGCGGTTTCCAGCAGAGTGAACCCATAAGCCCCCATCAGCACAACGGGGCGCTGCTGGGCCTGCGGCAGCCGGGCGATCGCCGAGATCAGCTCGCGCAGGGCAATGACATGGTCCTGCGTCGGCTCCTCGGCCAGCGCCCGCACATGGGCGCCGTCCACGTCCTGCACCTCACGACGCCGCTTGCGCCAGTCCGAGAAATGGGCGTTGCGCATGATCGTGAACAGCCATGCGCCCAGATTGGTCTCCGGCCGGTAGCTGTCCCGCGCCGCCCAGGCCTTCAGCAGCGTTTCCTGGACCAGATCCTGCGCCCGGTGTTCGTTGCGCGTGAGGTGCAGCGCGCGCCGGCCAAGGGACCGGAAATGCTGCGGCAGAAGCAGGTGGAAAGGGTGTCGTGGGGTCATCGGATGCGTCCCGCCTTGGGTTGAGGGTCATCGTCCAGGTCCGGCGCCCGGGTGCGGGCGGTGGTCCGGACGGGCCGACATGCCGCCGCCACGTCGGTGGGAGGGGCCGACGGCATCCGGCGGCGGCAAGGTCGGGGTCCGGCCCCGGACCTGCGGGGACCCCGCCTGTGCGCAGCCAAGGCGCGCGGGATCACCGTCGGAAGGCGCTTCAGGCCACGGCAGCAGCGTTCAGCCGGTCCTCGGCCATCTTGGACAGGGCCCTGTCGGCGCCATACTCCTCGTCCAGCGTCGCCTTCAGCAGGGCCACCGCCTTCGGGTGGCCAAGCTGCCCGGCCCAGGCCACCAGCGTGCCGTAGCGCGCGATCTCATAGTGCTCGACGGCCTGCGCCAGCGAGATCAGCGCCGCATCCATCGTCTCGGCGTCGTCGATGTCGGCCATCAGCCCTTCGGCTTCGTCGATCAGCCCGACCATCGCATCGCATTTCGCCCCGCGCGCCGGCTTGCCGAGGGCGTCAAACACCTTCTCGAGCCGCAGGACATGCTCCTCGGTCTCGTCCCGGTGCGACGACAGGGCCGCCTTCAGTTTCGGGTCGCTTGCTTTGCGCTCCATCCTGGGCAGGGCCTTGAGGATCCTGCGTTCGGCGTAAAGCACGTCCTTGAGGGTATGGAGGTACAGCGCGTCGAGGTTTGCGATCATCATGTATCATCTCCGTGGAAACGTGTTGCGGTTGTGGGCCGGGACGGCGCGGGGCTATTGGCCATGGACCTGCCCCGGTGGCGTCCGGGTCCGTCGCGTGCGCGACGACGCCTGTTTCGTCCGGGGCTGCTGGCCCTCCAGTTCGGTGCGAAACTCCTGCACGAAGCGTCTGACCTGCTCCCTGATCTCGTGGCGCAACCGCACCCGCCCGAGGGTGCGATCTTCTTCCCAGACTTCGGTCAGTGCCCGGATGAACATCTCTGCCTGGGTTTCCTGGGACATGGGGAAATCCTTTCCGGTTCCAGCGTGGCTCCATTGCGTCGCGGGATGCGCGGTCAGAGCAGCACCGCGATGATGATCACGACCAGGAGCGGCGCTCCGAGAAGCCAGGCGATGATTGCAGGCATGGGGTCATCCTTTCGGGAAAGGGGGAGTGGCTTCGGCGCCTCAGCGCCGTGCCGTCCGTGTGTCAAAGCCAAGCCCTTCGTCGCGGTGATGACCGCCCGCAGCGGCGGCAAGGGCCGCGGCGACGGCACCAAGCAGCAAGGTGGCCGCGGCGATGAAGCCGAAGATCACACCGGCCACCCGGACATCCTCGACCGCTTCGATCGCTGTGGCGCGGGCCTCGTCGATCTCGGCCAGGACCCCGTCGACACGGGCGCGGGCCGCATCCTGGTCCATGTCGCCGTTGGCCGCGACCAGCTGCGCAAGGTAGGTGCGGTCGCGCTCGGCGATCTCTCCGCTGGCTGCGCTGCGGGCGATGATGCCGGCGATCTGCTGTTGCACGGCGGGATCGATGCCGGTGATGTCGGCCGACGCGGCCCGCTGGCCCTGGGATGCACCAGATCCGCCAGTGCCGGTTGCCGTGGGCCCGGCGCCTCCGTCGGTTGCCGCCGTGTCGGGTTCGGTGACCGAACCGCGCAGCATGACATTGGCGAAATAATCGGACGAGGCCGCCTCGGTGGCAACGTCCGTGGCCGTCCCGACGGCCGACGCGCCAACCCCGACAAGCCCGCCCACACCCGCCGTGGCAAGAACCGTGCTGACCAGCGCACCGGTGGCCCAGACCATCAGCCCGTGCGCACCATCGCGCATCTGGACTTCGTCGGCGGTGGCGTCACCGGCCCGTCGGCGCATCCGGCCGGCCAGATATCCGCCGGCCCCGAAGCTGGTGACCATCACCCAGGCCAGCCAGATACCGGCGGCAATCGCGAGCCAGACCCCGGAGACCCCTTCGCCGCGATAGGGCGAGGCGAGCGACAGCCCCAGCGTCGCGCCGAAGCTGATCAGCAGGAACGAGAGCGCGAGCGCAAAGACGCCGCCCGCGAAAATCGCAGGCCAGTCCACATAGGGACCTTCCGAAACGGACGTTCCGGAAGTCCCGGTGGATAGCGGACGGGAAGGTACGGGGTCGGAAATCATGGGAGTGCTCCTTTGACGGTTTTCCGTGATCGGACTTCAGCGCAGGCCGACGAAACTCAGCAGTGCAATGACGATGACGACCGCTCCGACGATGTAGATCAGCTGGTTCATGACTCTCTTTCCTGATTTCTGCGCAACGTCCGCGCCAATGCAGGACGCGACCGCCGCGGCGTTTGACGGCCTGACCGGTTTTCGGCGTCGCTGCCGTTCCGCGGGTCGCCGTGTCCGGGCTGCGCAATGTGACGGGGCGTGGATGTTTCCTCCGCCGATGCGCCTTGTGGATATGGGATTTCCCGACCCACAACATCGCCGACCCGATTCTCCACGTTGAAATGCACACCTCACTCAACGTCCAATTTGATATTAGGCTTCGTGGCCATCGGCAGGTAGCGCCGGAATCTACTCAGTTCATCCTGAACAACTCTTTCAGGCCGTTGCGCGGGTCACGTCGTCCCCCAAACGGGGGAGCTTTGCCATCGGCTCGGCGTTGTTGCAGAACGTCGGCCTGATGCGTGACTTCCCCTTTCCCCGTTAGGGTCAGGACCCATTGATGGAGGTCTAAGCTTCTGATTCACTTCTCGAAAAGCGAGCGGTGACATGAGCAATCTCTTCTGGCTGACGGACGCGCAGATGGCGCGCATCGAGCCCTACTTCCCAAAGTCCCACGGCAAGCCCAGGGTCGACGACCGGCGCGTACTTTCCGGGATATTCTTCTTCAATCGCAATGGCTTGCGCTGATGCGACGCACCGAAGGAATACGGGCTGCACAAGACCCTCTACAATCGCTGGAAGCGCTGGAGCGAGAGGGGCGTGTTCGCCCGGATCCTCGCGGGACTGGCCGCCGAGGAGCCCGAGGAGAAGACGGCGATGATCGACGCGACCTATCTCAAGACGCACCGGACAGCGACCAGCCTGCGGGTCAAAAAGGGGGGCCCAACGACAAGCGCGGACGCCTGATCAGCCGCACCAAGGGCGGGATGAATACCAAGCTACACGCCGTGACCGACAGCCAAGGGCGTCCGATCCAGTTCTTCATCACGGCCGGCCAGGTCAGCGATTACGTCGGCGCGCGGGCGCTGTGCGGCTCCCCGCCGGCGGTCGAGTGGCTGATTGCCGACCGGGGATACGACGCCGACTGGTTCCGAGAAGCTTTGCAGGACAAGGGGATACGGCCCTGCATCCCCGGCCGGAAGTCCCGAGGGAAGGCGGTTCGCCACGACAAAAGGCGGTATAAGCGCCGCAATCGCATCGAGATCATGTTCGGCCGGCTGAAGGACTGGCGGCGCATTGCCACCCGCTACGACAGATGCCCGAAGGTCTTCATGTCCGCCATCGCGCTGGCCGCAGCCGTCATCTTCTGGCTATGAGAAAGAACGAGTCCTGACCCGAAGCACTACACGCCGGTCGAGAGCTATTACCGGCTCATGAAAACGGTGGAGGACGACCCGCAGTTCGACGCCAAGCGGGCGCAAGAGAAGCTCCGGCGCTATGTCGAATTGAACCGCGCCGGGTTTGTCGGAGGCTGATTTCATTTAGTTACGCGGCCATGGGTTCAGTTTCCAGAGCAGCGTAGAAGTTTGCCTCGGCTTCGGCTGGCGGTATATTCCCGATGGGCTCCAGCAGACGGCGGTTGTTGAACCAGTCGACCCATTCCAGCGTGGCGTATTCGACGGCCTCGAAGCTGCGCCAAGGTC
>NZ_NHSD01000247.1 GCF_016653255.1 Rhodobaculum claviforme | reverse complement strand
GACACCCACATCATCGGTAAACCCTCTCAGGCTACCTAGCAGGTCGACATGCAAACGATCCAGTCCGCCGAAGCAAAAACCAAAACCGCCCACATGCCCCTTCATGTTACAGTTATGTCAAAAAGCGCAGAAGATGCGAACTTGGTCGGCTAGTGCCGCATCCAGGCCCGTTCTCCCGAAGATGTCTGGTGAAGCGCGCGGTCCGCTGTGTGCTCCGTCTCGCTTCGAGGGGGTATCTATGGGGACGCCCGGACCTTTGCAAGCGAGTTTTTCGCCGGGACCTGACTTTTTCCGGATTTTCCCATCAACACCCTGATAACAGGCACACTTTTCGGGCACTGTTGCAGCCGCGGAGGCCCGGAACCCGGCAAATCCGGGGGAATCACCCCCCTCCGCGGGGCGACTCGGGCCGACTCGCCCCCCTCGCGGGACGAAAAAAGCCGCCGGCACGGGGCCGGCGGCTTGATATTGGGTCGCGCAGGGCGGTGTCGGTGGCTCAGGCGCCGAGCGCCTTCACCCGGGCGGCCAGGCGCGACATCTTCCGCGACGCGGTGTTCTTGTGCATCACGCCCTTGGTCACGCCGCGCATCAGTTCGGGCTGTGCGCCGCGCAGCGCCTCGGCCGCGGCCGCCTGGTCGCCGGAGGCCAGAGCCTCCTCGACCTTGCGCAGATAGGTGCGGATGCGCGAGCGGCGCGCCTTGTTCACGGCGGCGCGTGCCTCGCCCTGGCGGGCGCGCTTCTTGGACTGAAGGGTGTTGGCCATCTGTGGGTCCGTCCTCGGGGTCTGTTACGGTTCATTCTGCGCAACGGACCCGGCCCCGTCCGGGCGGACGGAAAAGGACGTGCCTAAGCGGGCCCACGCGCATGTGCCCCGGCCGATACACCATGCCGGCCGGGTTGGGAAGGGGCGCCCTCAGCGGTCGCGGAACTGCGCTTCGCGCTTTTCCAGGAACGCCGCCATGCCCTCGGACTGGTCTTCGGTCGCGAACAGCGCGTGGAAGGCACGGCGCTCGAACAGGATGCCTTCGCGCAGCGTGGTCTCGTAGCTGCGGTTGACGGCTTCCTTGACGGTCATCACCGTCAACTGGGATTTCTCGGCGATCTTGCGGGCCGCGTCCATCGCCTCGTCCATCAGCTTCTTGACCGGCACCACCCGGCTCACGAGGCCCGAGCGCTCCGCCTCCTCGGCATCCATGAACCGGCCCGTCAGGTGCATGTCCATCGACTTGGACTTGCCGACAAAGCGCGTCAGCCGCTGCGTGCCGCCGATCCCCGCGACCACGCCGAGGTTGATCTCCGGCTGGCCGAACCTGGCGGTGTCGGATGCGATGATGAAGTCGCACATCATCGCCAGCTCGCAGCCCCCGCCCAGCGCATAGCCCGACACCGCCGCGATGATCGGCTTGCGCACGCGCAGGATGTCCTCGGTCTCGGGGGTGAAGAAGTCCGAGGTGAACACCTCCACGAAGGTCTTCTTCGACATCTCCTTGATGTCGGCACCGGCGGCGAACGCCTTCTCCGAGCCGGTCAGGACGATGCACCGGACCTTGTCGTTGTCCTGCGCCGCGCGCATCGCGCGGGCAAGCTCCTCCATCAGCTGGGCGTTCAGCGCATTCAGCGCCTCGGGCCGGTTCAGGCGGATCACCGCGACGTGGTCGGTGATGTCGACCAGCAGCGTCTCATAGGCCATGGGGATCTCCCTTGGTGGCATGACGGGCGCGAGGCTTACCACCGCGCGCGCCGGGATCAACCCGTCGCGCATCAGCGCTGGCAGCGTGGGCAATGGAAGCTGGAGCGCCCGGACTGCACCAGCCGGCGCACGGTGGCGGTGCAGCCGGGCGTGACGCAGGGCGCGCCTTCGCGGCCATAGACGCGAAAGCTGTGCTGGAAATATCCCAGCTCTCCGCCCGTCTGGCGGTGATCGCGCAGGGATGATCCGCCCGCCGCGATCGCATCCTCCAGCACGTCGCGGATCACCGGCACGAGGCCCGCCACCCGCGCGGGCGCGATCCGGCCCGCCTTGCGCCACGGCGCGATGCCCGCGCGGAACAGCGTCTCGCACACATAGATGTTGCCCAGCCCGGCAATCAGGCGCTGGTCCAGCAGCGCGGCCTTGATCGGTGTCGCGCGGCCCCGCAGCGCGGCCACCAGATACCCCGCATCGAAGCCGTTCCCCAGCGGCTCGGGGCCGAGGGTGGCCAGCAGCGGATGCGCCTCGGCCATGGGCGTCGCCACCAGGTCCATCGCCCCGAAGCGGCGCGCGTCGTTGAAGGTGATGCGCGCGCCGCCCTCCATGTCCAGCACCACATGGTCGTGCTTTTCCGGCGCGGGATGGGCGTGGTGGAACACCCCGGGTGCGGCGCGCGCGTCCCCGTGCGACACCAGCATCCGCCCCGACATGCCCAGATGGATCAGCAGCGTCTCACCCGTCGACAGATCCGCGAGGATGTATTTCGAGCGCCGCCGCAGCAGCCCCACCCGCGCGCCCGTCAGCCGCTCGGCCATGCGTGCGGGCAACGGCCAGCGCAGATCCGGGCGGCGGACATCGGCGGCGGTGATCACCCGCCCCTCCATGGCCGGGGCCAGGCCACGGCGGACGGTTTCGACCTCGGGCAATTCGGGCAAGGGCAACCTCGGGTGTCTTGCGGGGGTGTGGCAAAGCGGACCAAGGGCGCCGGATTGTAACGCCCCGCCCAGCGCCTATAAGGAGTGGCCAAACCGCGGGAGGGCAAGGCCCCATGGCCAGTGATGACGGCAAGACCACCCATTTCGGCTTCCAGACCGTGGAGGAGGGCCAGAAGGCCGGCCTCGTGCACGGGGTCTTCACACGGGTGGCCAGCCGCTACGACGTGATGAACGACCTGATGTCGGCGGGCATCCACCGGGTGTGGAAGGATGCGATGATGGACTGGCTCGCGCCGCGCCGCGACCAGCGCCTGCTGGATGTGGCGGGCGGCACCGGGGATATCGCGTTTCGCTTCCTCAAGCGCGCGCCCGAGGCCAGCGCGGTCGTTCTCGACATGACCGAATCGATGCTGCTGGAAGGGCAGCGCCGGGCCGAGGCCGAGGCGCTGACCGACCGCCTCGACTGGGTGGTGGGCGACGCGATGGCGCTGCCGTTCCCCGACGCCAGCTTCGACGTCTACACCGTGTCCTTCGGCATCCGGAACGTGACGCGGGTGGAGGACGCCCTGGCGGAGGCGTTCCGCGTGCTGCGCCCCGGCGGCCGGCTGATGGTGCTGGAGTTCAGCCAGCTTCCCGTTCCGGCGATGCAGTGGCTCTATGACCGCTACAGCTTCAACGTGATCCCGGCGATGGGGCAGGTCGTGACCGGCGACCGCGACAGCTACCAGTACCTCGTGGAATCGATCCGCAAGTTCCCCGACCAGGACACCTTCGCCGCGATGATCCGTGACGCGGGCTTCAGCCAGGTGAAATACCGCAACCTGTCGATGGGCATCGCCGCGCTGCATTCGGGCTGGAAGGTCTGAGGTGCGGGGCCCCATCAACATCTGGCGGCTGATCCGCACCGGCGCCACGTTCGAGCGTACCGGCGCCATGGGCGTCGTGCTGGAGCAGATGCAGGCCCCGCCCCGGCTGCGGGTCGCCGCCCACGCCATCGCCTGGCCGTTCACCTGGCTGGGGTTCAAGGGCGACCCCAGCCTGCCCCCCACCACCCGCGCGATCACCGCGCTGGGGCCCGCCTACATCAAGTTCGGACAGATCCTGTCCACCCGCCCCGACGTGGTCGGCCCCGAGATCGCCCTGCAACTCCAGGTCCTGCAGGACAAGCTGGCGCCCTTTCCCACCGCCACCGCCCGCACGATGATCGCCGAGGAACTGGGCCAGCCCGTCGAGGCGCTCTATTCCGAGTTCAGCGAGCCGATCGCGGCGGCCTCCATCGCGCAGGTCCACAAGGCGCGGCGCGCCACCACGGGTGAACAGGTGGCGGTCAAGGTGCTGCGCCCGCGCATCCTGCAGGCGTTCCAGACCGACATCGACGCCTTCTACTTTGCCGCCCGCACCATCGAGTTGCTGCTGCCCGCCACCCGCCGGCTGCGCCCCACCGACGTCATCGCGCATTTCGAAAGCGTGGTGATGGGCGAGCTCGACCTGCGGCTGGAGGCCTCGGCGGCGGCGGAGTTCGCCGCCAACACCACCCAGGACGCGGGCTTCACCGTGCCGCGCATCGTCTGGCCGATGTCGGGCCGCAACGTGATGACCCAGAGCTGGGCCGAGGGCGTCCCGATGTCCGACCTCGCCGCGATCGAGGCCGCCGGTCACGACGCGCCCGCACTGGGTACCCGCATCCTGCAACTGTTCCTGCGCCACGCCCTGCGCGACGGCTATTTCCACGCCGACATGCACCAGGGCAACCTCAAGGTCTCGCCGTCGGGCGATATCGTCGCGCTGGACTTCGGGATCATGGGGCGGATCGACGAATACACCCGCCGCGTCTATGCCGAGATCCTGTTCGGCTTCATCCGCCGCGACTATCGCCGCGTCGCCGAGGTCCATTTCGAGGCCGGCTACGTCCCCCCCGACCGCGACATCGACGAATTCGCCCGCGCGCTGCGATCCGTGGGCGAGCCGATCTTCGGCATGGACGCCAACCGCATCTCCATGGCCAAGCTGCTGCAATACCTGTTCGAGGTGACCGAACGCTTCGGCATGGAAACCCGGACCGAGCTGATCCTGCTGCAACGCACCATGGTGGTGGTCGAAGGGGTGGCGCGCTCGCTCAACCCGTCGATCAACATCTGGCAGGTCGCCCGCCCCGTGGTCGAGGAATACATCGCCGAGAACGTCGGCCCCAAGGCGGCCGTGCGCGACCTATGGCGCACCGCCGTGGTGCTGTCGCGCTTCGGCCCCAAGCTGCCGGAGTTGGTGGAACAGCAGCTCCTGCGTGAACATCAGCCCCCGCAGCCGGCGCAGCGCCCCTCGCAGATCTGGCCACTGGTGTGGATGGCGATGGGCGCGGCGCTGGCCGGGGCCGGCGTCTGGCTGGGGACGATGATCTGACGGCCGCCGGGCCGGGCGGGGGGGCGATGGTGCGGGGCTTCGACTGTGTGGTGATCGGCGCCGGGATCGCCGGAGCTTCGGTCGGGGCCGAACTGGCCGAGTCGGGCCTGCATGTGGGCGTGCTGGAGGCCGAGGCCCAGCCCGGCCACCACGCCACCGGCCGGTCGGCGGCGCTGTACACCACCACCTATGGCCCGCCGGTGATCCGGGCGCTGTCGCGCGCCTCGGGGCCTGCGCTGCGGGCCGATCATCCGGGGCTGTCGCATCCGCTGCTGCGCCCGCGCGGGGCGCTGTTCGTGGCCCCCCCGGGCTGCGAGGACACCGCCGCCCGCCTGGCCGGGGAACTCGGCCCCGCGGTGCACCGCCTGACACCGGCACAGGCGCGCGCCCGCATGCCCCTGCTGCGCACCGACGCCGTGGCCGCGGCGCTGCTGGAGCCGGACGCCGCCGACATCGAGGTGGCCAGCCTGCATGCGCTGTTCCTGCGGAGGCTGACGGCGGCGGGGGGCGTGCTGCTGACCCGCGCGCCGGTGCGCGCGATCACGCGGGACGGCGCGGGATGGCGCCTCGACAGCCCCGCCGGGACGTTCCGCACCGATCTGCTGGTCAATGCCGCCGGCGCCTGGGCGGATGCGGTGGCGGACCTGGCGGCGGTGCGCCCGCTGGGCCTCCAGCCGCGGCGGCGCACCGCGGTGGTGGTGGACGTGCCCGCGGGCGTGGACCTGCGCGACAGCCCCATGACCATCGACATCAACGAGCGCTGGTACGTCAAACCCGACGCCGGGCGGCTGCTGCTGTCGCCCGCCGACGCCAGCCCCAGCCCCCCCTGCGACGCCGCCCCCGAGGAAATCGACGTCGCCATCGCCATCGACCGCGTGCAGGGCGCGATGGACCTGCCGGTCCGGCGCATCGTGCACAAATGGGCCGGATTGCGCAGCTTCCTGCCGGATGGCGACCCGGTGGCGGGGATGGACCCCGCCGCTGCGGGGTTCTTCTGGCTGGCGGGACAGGGCGGCTATGGCATCCAGACCGCACCGGCGCTGGCGCGCACGGCGGCCGCGCTGGCGACGGGCCGCGCGCTGCCCGGCGACATCGCGGACCAGGGCGTCAGCGCCGCGGCGCTGTCCCCCGCGCGCCTCGGCGCCCGCGCGCGTTGACGCGCCGCCCCCCCGCGCGTAACCCGAACGCCGCGCACCACAGCAGGGAGGGCGCCATGCACCCCGACACCCACGCGCTTCTGATCGTGGACGTGCAGACCGACTTCTGCCCTGGCGGCGCACTCGCGGTGCCCGGCGGCGACGCCATCGTGCCCGGCATCAACGTGCTGATGGATGACTTTGCCACCGTGATCCTGACGCAGGACTGGCACCCGCCGCGCCACGGCTCGTTTGCCAGCGAACACCCCGGCCGCGCCCCGATGGAGGTGACGCAGATGCCCTACGGCCCGCAGGTTCTGTGGCCCGACCATTGCATCCAGGGCACCCCGGGGGCCGCCTTTCACCCCGACCTGCGCACCGACCCCGCACAGCTGGTGATCCGCAAGGGCTGCCGCCGCGCCATCGACAGCTATTCGGCGTTCTTCGAGAACGACCACACCACCCCCACCGGGCTGGAGGGGTATCTGCGCACGCGTGGCATCACCGATCTGACGCTGGTGGGGCTGGCGACGGATTTCTGCGTGCAGTTCTCGGCCGTCGATGCCGCCCGACTGGGCTTTGCCGTCACGGTCCGCGCGGAGCTGTGCCGCGCCATCGATACCGGCGGCTCGCTGGAGGCCGCGCACACCGCCATGCGCACAGCCGGCGTCAGGATGGGCTGAGCCATGGTCGACATCGCCACCCGCGTCTACAACCACCGCTGGAAGCTCGACCCCATCGTGCGGTCGCTGCTGGACACCGACTTCTACAAGCTGCTGATGTGCCAGTCAGTGCACCGCAACCACCCCGCCACGCAGGTCACCTTCAGCCTGATCAACCGCTCCAGCCATGTGCCCCTCGCCCGGCTGGTGGACGAAGGGGAGTTGCGCGAGCACCTCGACCACATCCGCACGTTGCGGCTGTCGCGGGGCGAATCGACCTGGCTGCGGGGCAACACCTTCTACGGCAAGCGGCAGATGTTCCGCCCCGAGTTCATGGAGTGGTTCGAGGGGCTGCGCCTGCCGCCCTACCACCTCGAACGCCGCGGCGATCAGTACGAGCTGACGTTCGACGGCGCCTGGCCCGAGGTGATGATGTGGGAGATCCCCGCGCTCGCCGTGCTGATGGAACTGCGCGGCCGCGCGGTGCTGGGCGACATGGGCCGGTTCGAGCTTCAGGTCCTCTATGCCCGCGCCATGACCCGCGCCTGGGAAAAGATCGAACGCCTGCGCACCCTGCCCGGCCTTGCCATCGCCGACTTCGGCACCCGTCGGCGTCACAGCTTCCTGTGGCAGGACTGGTGCGTGCAGGCGATGATGGAGGGGCTGGGAGAGGCCTTCACCGGCACCTCCAACTGCCTCATCGCCATGCGCCGCGACATCGAGGCGATCGGCACCAACGCGCACGAGTTGCCGATGGTCTATGCCGCACTCGCCGAATCGGATGCCGCGCTGGCCGAGGCGCCCTATCGCGTGCTGGCCGACTGGCACGAGGAACACGACGGCAACCTGCGCATCATCCTGCCGGACACCTTCGGCACGCAGGCGTTCCTGCGGCATGCGCCGGACTGGCTGACCGGGTGGACCGGCATCCGCATCGATTCGGGCGACCCCGCCGAAGGCGCCGAGCGCGCGATTCGCTGGTGGCAGTCCCATGGCGAGGACCCGAGGCAGAAGCGTGTGATCTTCTCGGACGGGCTGGACGTGGCGGTGATCGCGGAGCTGCACGCCCGCTTCGCGGGGCGCACCAATGTCAGCTTCGGCTGGGGCACGCTGCTGACCAATGATTTCCGCGGGCTGGTGCCCCACGATGCGCTGGCCCCGTTCAGCCTGGTGTGCAAGGCGGCCTCGGCCAACGGCCGGCCCACGGTCAAGCTGTCGGACAATCCCAACAAGGCGATGGGCCCCGAGGCCGAGATCGCGCGCTATCGCCGGGTGTTCGGCACCGCCGCGCAGGCGCCGCACCCCGTGGTGGTCTGAGGGCGCCTCAGCCCTCCTGCGCGCGCTCCAGCAGGTAGCGCGCGGTCATCAGGTCCAGATGCGCGCCGCCGCCGTTCTTGGCCAGCGTGATCTCGTCGGGCCCGCCGCGCGCGAATCGGCCCGAGGCGATGTCGTGGAAATCGGCCACGATGTCGTGCGCGCCGATCACGCCGCGCGCGATGGGGTCCTTCAGCTCTCCGATATGGGCGATGGTGGTCTCGCGGCTGTCGACGAAAATCCGCGCGCGTCGCAGCGCGGTGTCGTCGACCTCGCGCATGTCGGCGCGGAAGGCCCCGATCAGGTCCAGATGCTGGCCCGGTTGCAGCCAGTCGCCGCACACCAGCGGCACGCGCGAGATGGTGGCGGTGCAGACGATGTCGGCCTGCCGCACCGCGCCCTCCAGGTCAGGAGCCACGGTGCCGCCGATGGCATCGGCCAGCGTGCGGGCGCTGGCCTCGGTCCGGCTCCAGACGGTAAAGCGCGCGCCGGGGAACACGCGCGCGTATGCCTCGGCCATCGAGCGCGCCACGGTCCCCGCCCCCACCAGCGTGATCGCCCGCGATTCGGGGCGCGCCAGCAAGCGCGCCGCCAGCAGGCTGTCGCCCGCGGTCTTCCACTTGGTCAGCAGGTGGAAATCCACCAGCGCCTCCAGCAGGCCGGTGGCATCGTCGAACAGGCTCGCCGCCCCGTTCACCGCCGCCAGCCCCCGCGCGGGGTTGTCGGGAAAGACGGTCGCGGTCTTGACCAGGCTGCCCAGCCCGTCGATCATCGCCGCGCGCGACAGGAGCGTGTCGCCACCGCGCGTCAGGAACACATCCGCCAGTTCCGCGCGCGGCCGCGCATGCCCCGCGATCAGCGCATCCGTCAGCGCCAGCCAGTCCAGTGCCCCCTCGACCTCGGGCCCGACAGAGATGGGCGGGGTGGTCATGGCGCGGCCTCCTCGGCGGTCAGGACCCCTTCGGCCACCAGGCGCGCGGCCCAGGCGGCGGGGTCGGTGAAATGATGCGTCCGCCAGCCGCGCGCGGCGGCGGCGGCAATGTTGTCGGCGCGGTCGTCGGCGAACAGAAGCGCTGCGCCCGACAGCCCGGTGGCGCCCTCCAGGGCTGCATAGATCTCCGGCTCGGGCTTGAGCGTGCCCAGCTCGCCCGACAGGAAGCGACGGTCGAACAGGCGCAGGAAATCATGGTCCGCCTCGGCCATGGCAAAGGTCTCGCGCCCGAAGTTCGACAGCGCGAACACCGGCACGCCGGCCGATTTCAGCGCCCGCAGCGTCGCGACGGACGGCGCGATCACCGGCGCGAACATCTGCCGCCACAGGGTCGACCACAGGAGGATGTGATCGGCATGGGCGGGGTGGCGGGCGGCGCGCTCGGCCACGGCGTCCACCAGCGGGCGGCCCCGGTCGACCTCCAGGTTCATCACCTCCAGATCGACCTCGGCGAACAGCCGCGCGCGGGCCTCGTGGCCGATGGCGCGGTCGTACACGCCCACCGGGTCCCACCCCACCAGCACGTTGCCGATATCGAGGACGACAGCGGCGGGGGCAGGGGCGGACGGCATCGCGCGCCCCCTCAGCGGCGACGGTCGCGGCGGGTGGACATCGGCTGGAACGCCACGCCCACATGCGCCTCGCAATAGGGCTTTCCGGCCGCAACCGGCAGGCCGCAGAACCAGAAGTCCTCGGTCGCGGGGTCCCCCACGGGCCATTTGCAGGTCCGCTCGGTCAGCTCCATCAGCGTCAGCTTGCGGGCCTTCTTCTCCACCTCGCGGACCGAGGCGAGCGCCTCGGGGCTGATCTCGTTGGGATTGGGCTGGGGCGGCAGCGGCTGGCTGGCTGGGATGATGTGGGGGCGCGGCGGCATCGGCGCGGGC
>NZ_NHSD01000246.1 GCF_016653255.1 Rhodobaculum claviforme | reverse complement strand
AGCCCCCGCGTGCTCCCCCCGGCCCCGACGCCGCGCGACACCGCGGCGCCGCGGCGTGCGGTCACGCGGCTGCGGGGGCTGGAGGGCGTCGACGCAGGCCGGGCGGCGGACCTTCTGGGCCGCTGTTCCGCGCTGGCCGCGCGGCTGCGCACGCACCACGGTACGGCCGGGACATGAGGCCCCGGCGATCGGCCCGGCGCCACCCCGCACGCGACATCAATTCCCGTCGGAATTGCCCTTGCCCCCGCCCCCGGATCGGGCCTATACCGCGCGCGTCGGGCCGTGGCGCAGTCTGGTTAGCGCGTCCGTCTGGGGGACGGAAGGTCGTGAGTTCGAATCTCGCCGGCCCGACCAAGTTTCAGGAAAGCCGTTATGGCTGAAGGTGTTCTCCCCTCCCAATCCCTGCGGGCGCTGATTACGTCCGGGGGGATCTCGGGGACACCCGATGTAGCTGTCGATCAGGTGCAGCCCGCCAGCCTCGATCTGCGGCTGGGGCCATGGGCGGCGCGGGTGCGGGCCTCGTTCCTGCCGGGACCGGGACGCAGCGTGGCGCGCGCGCTCGATGATTTCCAGATGCACCGGATGGACCTGCGCCCCGGCGCGGTGCTGGAAAAGGGCTGCGTCTATGTCGTGCCGCTGTGCGAGACGCTGGACCTGCCCGCCGGGCTGCAGGCGGCGGCGAACGCCAAGAGCTCCACCGGGCGCCTGGACGTGCTGACCCGCGTCATCACCGACGAAGGCGTGGAGTTCGACCGCGTCCCCGACGGCTACAGCGGGCCGCTCTTTGCCGAGATCTGCCCGCGCTCCTTCTCCGTGCTCGTGCGTCCGGGCCAGCGCCTCAACCAGCTGCGGCTGCGGCGCGGCGAGGCTGCGCTGTCGGATGCGGAGCTGGCCGAGCTGCACGCCCGCGAGGGGCTGGTGGCGGGCCCGGCGGCGATCTCGGGGGGGCTGGCGTTCTCGGTCGACCTGCGGCCTGCGCCCGGGACTCCGCTGGGCTATCGGGCCAAGCCGCATTCGGGGGTGATCGACCTTGACCGCCTGCGCGCGTACAACCGCGCCGAGTTCTGGGAGGAGTTGCACGGCGAAGGCGGGCGGCTGATCCTCGACCCCGGCGCGTTCTACATCCTCGTCAGCCGCGAGGCGGTCCACATCCCGCCCAGCCATGCCGCCGAGATGGCCCCCTATCTGGCCATGGCCGGAGAGTTCCGGGTCCACTACGCGGGCTTCTTCGACCCCGGCTTCGGCCACGGCCCCGCCGGCGGCACCGGCGCGCGCGGCGTGCTGGAGGTGCGCTGCTACGAGGCGCCCTTTGCGCTGGAACATGGCCAGGGCATGGGCCGCCTCGTCTATGAACGGATGAGCGCTGCGCCCGACGTCCTCTATGGCGCCGGGCTGGCCTCCAACTATCAGGGGCAGGGCCTCAAGCTGTCAAAGCATTTCCGCGACGGCTGAGGCCCCGGCCCGTCAACGCGCGCCGAACAGCCGGAAATACAGCCCGTCGGGCAGGAAATTCGCGCCCCGGAACACCAGCGAGAACAGCCCCGGAAAGCTGCGGGCAAAGCTGTGTCCGGACATGTGGGTGAACATCGCGTCGGCCGCCGCGTCGGGTTCCATCAGGAACGGCATGCGGAAGTCGTTCTTGTCCGTCAGCCGGGTCCGGATGAAGCCGGGGTTGGCCACCTGCACGTCCACGCCGGTGCCCTGGAGGTCGCAGCGCATCGATTCGGCCAGATGCATCAGCCCTGCCTTGGACGAGCCATAGCCGATCGACCCCGGCAGGCCCCGGAACCCCGCAAGGCTGCCGGTCAGCACGACATGCCCCGCCCCGCGCGCAACCATGCCCGGCACCACCGTGCCCAGCACCCGCGCAGCGCCCGTGAAGTTCACATCGATCATGGCGACGGCCTTCTCGGCGTCCCACTCGGTGGCCGGGAACGGCCAGTAGACGCCCGACAGGAACACCAGACCGTCGATTTCGCCCACGGTTTCGGCGGCGGTGCGCACCGAGGCCATGTCGCTGACGTCCATCGGCACGACCTCGGCGAGGCCCGGCAGTTCGTCGGCGAGCGCCTGCAGCCGCTCGCGGCTGCGCGCGCTCAGCACGAGGCTGCAGCCGCACCGGCTCATCCGGTGGGCCAGGGCCCGCCCCAATCCTTCACTTGCCCCCACCAGCCAGTAACGTTTGCCAGCCCAGTCGCGCATCCGGTGTTCCCCTGTGTTTCCTGGTCGGGGCTGTCCTAATCCTTCCGGCGCATGGTGGCCACAAGTTCCGCGACCTTGATGCCGAATTTGCGGAACTGGCTGCGGTTGATGACCGTTCCGTTGTCACACAGATACATCCAGTCGGTGGTGTCCAGCACATGCCCGCCCGCGTTTTCCGGCAGGCGGATGCGGTAGCGCAACAGCACGGTCGGCCCCGAGACCCAGCCCTCGCCCACGCCCTCCACATCGGCCGCCGTCGCCTTGATGCCGCCGCCGTCGGTCAGCGTGAGCTGCCACTGCCGGGTCTGGGTGGCGCCGCTGTCATAGCGGAAGTGTTCGGTCATCGTGCCGGTGTCGCCGTCCCAGCTGGCCTCCATGTCGGCCACGAAGCGCGACGACACCCGCCCCAGCGGTCCGTAGATCACGCCCTCGCACAGGATCGGGCCGGTCAGGTGTTCGCGCAGATCGAACTGCGGCCCCTGCCCGGCATAATCGGCCGGTCTCTGCGCGCGAAACCCGACGAGGCGCCCTGCAACCAGCGCCCCGCCCAGCAACAGAACCGCCCCCAGCAGGATATAGAGTGTGGTGTCCATCGATCAGCTCTCTTCCAGTCTCGTGGCCGCCAGAAGCCCGAGGGCGGCCAGTTTCAGCCCACAGGGCAACACGGCGTACAGAAGCGTCAGCGTCGCCAGCGCGGTTTCGGGGTTGGCGACCTCGGCGCCCGACACGAAGCCCGACGCCCCCAGCAACGGCAGCACGATCACCGCCGACACCGCCAGCGTGGCCTTGGTGGTGAACGCCCACAGCCCGAAGCCGCGCGACGCGTCGGGCGAGATCCGCTCCATCCGCCGCGCAAAGATCGCCGACAGCAGCGTCAGGTCCGCACCCAGCGCCGCCCCCGAGGCCAGACACACCAGCGCAAACGGCCAGATGTCGCCCGGTCCCAGCAGGGCCGCGAACACGAACGACACGATCGCAAGCGTCATGCCCAGCATCAGCACGCGCTTGGGCCCGTATGTCTGCGCCGCGCGCCCCCACAGCGGGGCCGCCCCGGCGGCGGCAAGGAAGAACAGCAGCAGCAGCGGCCCTTCCCAGCCCGGCGCCTGCAACCGGCTCTCGACAAAGAACAGGAACAGCGACGAGGTGACCGCCACGGGGGCTGCATTCAGGAACGCGATCACCAGAAGCCGGCGCGCGGTGGCATCGCGCAGGATGTCGCCAAACCCGCCGGGTTGCGCCACCGGGGCCGCGCGCCATTCCCCCCGCATCCCCAGCACCGCGAGCACCGCAAGCACCGCAAATCCCCAGGCAAACAGCGCAAACGGCGCGTCCGACCCCATCGCCAGCGCGGTCGGCGCCACCGCCGCCAGGCACACGCCCAGCAATGCGCCCGTCTCGCGCCAGGTCGCCAGCCGCACATGCCCCCGCGCGCCCAGGCTGCCCGCCTTGACCACGCCTTGGCTGTAGAAGGCGATGGTCAGGAAGCTGAAGGCGGAAAACAGCGCCGTCAGCGTCAGCGCGAACCACACAAGCGGCGCCACCGGCGGGGCCACCGCGAACAGCCCCAGCATCGCAAGCGCCATCACCGCGCCCGCCACCGCCACCGCCAGCCCGCGCGCGTGCCGCGTCCGCTCGGCCAGCCAGCCCAGCGCCGGGTCCTGCACGAAATCCAGCAGCCGCAGCCCCCCCAGCACGACCCCCAGCGCCGCCAGCGACACGCCATAGCCGTCGACGTAGAACTTTGGCGCATGGATGTAGATCGGCAGCCCCGCCATCGCCAGCAGCGCCGCAAACAGCGCATAACCGGGCAGGCCCCCGCGGCGGGCTGGGGTCGCTGCCCTCACCGGCTGACCTCGTCGACGGGGGGCTCGGCGCGGGTGTGGAAGGTGGCGCCCTTGCGCCAGAGCCGCAGTGCCTGCCAGTGGATCAGCCCGAGCACCCGCACCGCCCCGAACGGGCGGCGCAGCAGCGCGCCCACCAGCCGCGCCGAGGTCAGCGGCCGCCGCCGCCCCGTCAGCGTCGCGTACAACCGCCCCTCCGCCCCGCGATAGTCGATCCACACGCCCACGCGATCCGCGCGCACGTCGAAGCGGAAGGTATAGCCCCCGTCCACCGCCTGGAACGGCGAGACATGGAAGGCCTTGGCCGCCGACATCTGGTCGTGGCGGGTGATCGGGCGCTGGTCGGGGTGGACGCACAGATACGAATGGCGGTCACCGAAGGTGTTGTTGACCTCGGCGATCACGGCGCGCAGCGCGCCCGCGCGGTCATGCGCCAGCCAGAAGCTGACGGGGTTGAACACGCCGCCCAGCACGCGGGGTTGGGCCAGCAGGCGCAGGGGGCCGTCGGCGGCGCTCACGCCGTGCGCGGCCAGCACCTCGCGCGCCCAGGGCGCCCCGCGCCCCTGCCCGCGCGGCCCGCCATGGTCGCGGTCGTGCAGCGCCACCGGCGCCGCGCGGTTGCGGCGATAGAACCACGGGCCGCGCGGCGCCTCCTCGGGGTCGACCAGCAGATAGTCCACGCCGTAGTTGAAGGCGTTCTCCACCGCCCCCTCGCGCCCGTGGAATGTGCGCCCCGACACGATGTCGAGCGGCCCGCCCATCGCGGGCGCCGGCGCGGCCCGGTCGGTCATGCCGGCACCTGTTCGGCGTCGCGCCGCTCCATCGCGGTGACGACGTCCACGGCGCTGGCAAAGCCGTCCTCGTGGAAGCCGCTGCGCATCCAGGCGCCGCAGAACCAGGTGTTTCGGGTGCCGTTCAGCGACCGGATCTCGGCCTGGCCCTGCAGCGTCGCGAGGTCATAGACCGGGTGGTGGAACATCGCCTCGTCGTAGATCAGATCCTCGCGGATGGGCCGGCGAGGGTTGAGGGTGACGAACATCGGATCGTCCTGCGGGATCGGCTGGAGCGAGTTCATCCAGTAGGTCAGCGAGATCGGGCCCGGCGTGTGGTCGGCGGCCTCGGTATAGACCCAGCTGGCCCAGCATTTGCGGCGTTTGGGCATCAGGCTTTCGTCGGCATGCAGCACGGCCCGGTTGGGCTGGTAACGCACCTTGGACAGCGCCGTGCGCTCGGCCTCGGTGGCATCCGACAGCATCGCCAGCGTCTGGTCGGAGTGGCTGGCGAAGATGACCTCGTCGAACGCCTCCCACTCGGCGCCGGTGACGCGGACCTCGACGCCTGCATCGGTGCGGCGCACGGCCTGCACGGCGGCGCCCACGCGCAGATCGGTGCCTTGCGCGCGCATCGCGGCCTCCATCCGGCGGACGTATTCGATCGATCCGCCACGGACGGTGTGCCACTGGTGCTGGCCGGAATATTGCAGCAGCGCGTGGTTCTCGAAGAAGCGGATCATCGCGGCGGCGGGGAAATTGCCCACATCCTCCGAGGGCGTGGACCAGATCGCCCCCGAGAACGGCAGCAGGAACCGGTCGCGGAACCACCGGCCCAGCCCCAGCCGCGCGATCATCTGGTCCACCGTCAGCGTGTCGTCGTCGCGCAGCGTGCCGCCCAGCTTGAAGAACCGCAGGATGTCGCGCAACATCCGGAGATAGCGCGGATCGAGGATGTTGGAGCGCTGCGCGAACAGCGAATCAAGGCTTTGCAGCGCGTATTCGAACCGGCCCCCGTCGAACGAGGCGCCAAAGCTCATGGTGCTGGGCGCGGTGGGCACGTCCAGATCCGCGAACATCCGCGTCAGGTTCGGATAATTGACGTGGTTGAAGACGATGAACCCGGTGTCCACGGGCTGGTCGCCGCGCTTGCCCGCGATGATGGTGCGCGCATGCCCGCCCAGTCGCGGCTCGGCCTCCAGCAGCGTGACCCGGTGCGCGCCCCCCAGAAGATGGGCGGCCGCAAGGCCGGAGATACCGGCGCCGATGACGGCGATGCGCCGGGGCGCGGCGGGGGGGGTCTCGAACGGCATTCACGTCTCCAGAGGCTTGCTTCTTCTACGTCGTGGCGCGCGGACCGGATGACAATCTCCGCAGTGATCCACTTGCACCCTGCCCGCGTATATCAGGCATGTTGATCGGGATCGAAAGCCTCGAAAAATTTGCACCGCACCCCATCTTTCGTGGGGCGGCGGGGGTTGCGCCGCATGCGCAGCGACGTACGGTGGCGGACGTGGGCAATGCGGACGCGGAAAACTGGGTCGATCACATGCTGCGCATCCGCGATGCGCAGGACGAGGTCGCGTTCGCCCAGCTGTTTGGCCATTTCGCCCCGCGCATCAAGGGCTTCCTGATGCGCAGCGGCGCCGGTGAGGCACTGGCCGAGGAGTGCGCGCAGGAGGTCATGGCCACCGTCTGGCGCAAGGCGCATCTGTTCGACCCGACCCGCGCCAGCGTCGCGACCTGGATCTTTACCGTCGCGCGCAATCGCCGCATCGATGCGCTGCGCAAGCAGCGCCGCCCCGAGCCCGAGGATCTGGGCTGGGGCCCCGAGCCGGAGCCCGATCAGGCCGATGTGATGGAACTCCAGCAGGAAAGCGCTCGCCTCGCCGAGGCGATCGCCCAACTGCCCCGCAACCAGCGCGACCTCATCGAACAGGCATTCTTCGGTGAGCTGTCGCACAGCGAGATCGCCGCGCAGACAGGCCTGCCACTGGGCACGATCAAGTCACGAATCCGCCTGGCGCTGGATCGCCTGCGCCACGCCATGAGTTGAGTAGAGACATGACGATCCGACATCACCTCTCTGACGAACTGCTGCTGGCCTATGCCGCGGGCACCCTGCCCGAGGCGTTCGACCTGGTGGTGGCGACCCATGTGTCGCTGTGCGACGAATGCCGCGCCCGTCTGGGCGCGCTGGAGGCGGTGGGCGGTGCCGTGCTCGATGACACCCCCGCGGCCCCCGTCGCCGACGGCAGCCTGGAGGCGACGCTGCGGATGATCCGCGACCGCGGCAAGGACCCCATCGTGGCGCGCCCTCCCGCGGGCGTGTTCCCCGCACCGCTGCGCGCCTATGTCGGCGGCGACCTGGAGGCGGTGCGCTGGCGCCCGCTGGGCGGCGGCGTCAAGCAGGCGATCCTGCCGGCGGCGCGCGGGGCGACGGTGCGGCTGATGCATATCCCCGCCGGGGTCGCCATGCCCGATCACGGCCACCGGGGGCTGGAGCTGACGCAGGTGTTGCAGGGGGCGTTCTTCGACAAGGACGACGAATTCTATCGCGGCGACATCGAGATCGCCACCGAGGAAACCCAGCACACCCCCAGGGCGGGCGCCGACCAGCACTGCCTGTGCCTGACGGCGACGGACGCGCCGCTGCGGTTCTCGACCATGCTGCCGCGTCTGGCGCAGCCGTTCTTCCGGATCTGACACCGCGCTGGATGCAGTCCGGGGCCCGGTGCGCCGGGGATCGGTTGTCGTGGGGTCCGATGCAGAAGGCGGGGCGCGGCCATTGCGTGGCGCGGGCCGGGGCGCTACCTGCGCGGGCATGAGCGTCGATCCCCCCTCCGAACTGCCCGCGGTGCGCGGGACACTGACCCGTGACCGGACCATGGCCGAGCTGACATGGCTGCGGGTCGGCGGACCGGCGGATTGGCTGTTCCAGCCGGCGGACGAGGCCGACCTTGCCGGGTTCCTCGCGGCGCTGCCGGCGGATGTGCCCGTGTTCCCGATGGGGGTGGGGTCGAACCTGATCGTGCGGGATGGCGGCATCCGGGGCGTGGTGATCCGCCTGGGCCGGGCCTTTGGCGGCATCGCGATCGCGGACGGGCGGGTCACCGCCGGGGCGGCCGCACTCGATTCCCATGTGGCGCGGCGGGCGGCGGCGGCGGGGCGGGACCTTGCGTTCCTGCGCACGATTCCCGGCACGGTGGGCGGCGCCGTGCGCATGAACGCGGGCTGCTATGGCACCTATGTCGCGGACCGCCTGGTGGGCGCGCGGGCCGTCACGCGGGCGGGCGCGGTGGTGACGCTCCGGCCCGCCGACCTCGCGCTCGGCTACCGCAGCAGCGCCTTGCCCGACGGCTGGGTTCTGACGCAGGCGACCTTCGACGCCCCCGCCGCAGATCCCGCGACGCTGGAGGCCACCATGGCCGCCCAGATCGCGGCCCGCGACGCCAGCCAACCCACGCGCGAGCGCAGCGCGGGCTCCACCTTCCGCAACCCCGGCGGGCACAGCTCGACCGGGCGCGCGGACGAGGATCTGGCGCACACCGCCTGGGCGGTGATCGACGCCGCCGGGCTGCGTGGCGCGCGGCGTGGCGGCGCGCAGATGTCGACAAAACATCCTAATTTCCTTGTAAATACCGGGGGCGCCAGCGCCGCGGACCTCGAAGGATTGGGCGAAGACGTGCGAAAGAAGGTTTCCCAACACAGCGGAATTACGCTAGAGTGGGAGATCAGGCGGGTCGGTGAACCCGCCGCCCGGCCGGGCATCAAGTCGGACAAACCGACGCCAGGCTGAGGGTTGATCCAGAGGCCGGACTCACCGGCCCAGTTTGAGGCGATGGCGGGTATGTCGAGCAGGACAGCCCCCAAGGTTGCGGTACTGATGGGCGGCCTTTCCGTGGAGCGGGAGGTGTCGCTGTCGTCAGGGCGTCAGTGCGCCGCCGCGCTGCGGGAGGCAGGGTACGAGGTGACGGAAATCGACGCGCGCGGCGACCTGCCCGCGCGGCTGAGCGACATTTCCCCGGACATCGCCTTCAACGCCCTGCACGGCCGCTGGGGCGAGGATGGCTGCGTCCAGGGCCTGCTGGAATGGCTGCGCATCCCCTACACGCATTCGGGCGTGCTGGCCTCGGCGCTGGCGATGGACAAGGCCCGCGCCAAGGCCGCCTTCGAAAGCGCCGGTCTGCCGGTCGTGTCGCACCTGCTGGTCCCGGCGGCGGACGTCGCGCGCGCCCATGCCCTGCCGCCGCCCTATGTGGTCAAGCCCAACAACGAGGGGTCCTCGGTCGGGGTCTATCTGGTGCATGCGGCCGCCGACGCCCCGCCCGCGCTGGGCCCCGAGATGCCGGACCAGGTGATGGTCGAGGCCTTCGCCCCCGGGCGCGAATTGACGGTCAGCGTGCTGGGCGACCGGGCGCTGACGGTGACCGACATCGTGACCGACGGCTGGTACGACTACAGCGCGAAATACACCCCCGGCGGGTCGCGCCATGTGGTGCCCGCCGATATCCCCGGCCCGGTGTTCGACGCCTGCATGGACATGGCGCTTGCCGCGCACCGCGCGCTGGGTTGCCGGGGGTTGAGCCGCGCCGATTTCCGCTGGGATGCCGCGCGCGGGCTGGACGGGCTGGTGCTGCTTGAGGTGAACACCCAGCCGGGGATGACGCCCACGTCGCTCAGCCCCGAGCAGGCGGCGCAGTGCGGCATCGGGTTCGCCGATCTGTGCCGCTGGATTCTGGAGGATGCCTCGTGCGACCGCTGAGGCCCGACCAGCCCCACCAGCCCCCCGGGGACACCAGCCCGGCCCGGCCGCTGCCGCCGGGGGCGGCGCTGTGGCGCTCCACCGCGCCGCGCACGGCGGGGGGGCCGGGCGCGACCACGCCCCCGCGCCGGTGTGGCGCTCCAGCCGGCCGCCGCGCGGCGGGTAGATCGCCCCGCCAACCGCCAGCAGAGCGCGCGCCAACGCGCCATCGGCCACTTCAGGCCGGGCGTCGCGGAACATGCCGGGATCCAGCCGGGCAAAACCGGCCGGATGCAACGTTACCGCGCGGGCGAGCAGCGCATCCTGCGCGGCCTCGACCGTCCGCCGGGCGGTGCCGAGGGCCCCGGCCAAGGCATTGATATGCGTCACCGTAAGC
>NZ_NHSD01000245.1 GCF_016653255.1 Rhodobaculum claviforme | reverse complement strand
GGCCACCCGGCAGCCGGGCGGCCCCGGTCCGCGCCCGCCGGGCGCGGGGGCGCGCGATGGCCGTTCGGCGGTGCGTCCGTCCGGCCACCGGCGCGGCCGAGGCGTGCAGCCCGGCGGCCTGCCGTCGGGGCGGTCACCGGCCGGGGGCGGCACCGCCCCGTCCGATGGGGCCGGGGTCGGGTCATCCGCGGGGGCTGTGCGGTGATGTCAGGCGCAGCCGCACACGGTTGAGGCGGCGCGGGTCGGCATCCACGATCTCGAACTCCACGCCGTCGGGGTGCACGATGACCTCGCCGCGCGCGGGCACGCGGCCTGCCAGCATCGCCACCAGCCCGCCCAGGGTATCGACCTCGGCGCGGGCGTCGTCCTCGACCAGAACCACGCCGATCTCGGCCTCGACCTCCTCCAGCGGGGTGCGGGCCTGCATCAGCCAGACGCCTTCGTCCTCGCGCAGCCAGGGGCGCTCGTCGTCGGTGTCGTGCTCGTCCTCGATCTCGCCCACGACCTGCTCGATCAGGTCCTCGATCGTCACCAGCCCGTCCACGCCGCCGTATTCGTCGATCACCAGCGCCATGTGCGTGCGCTCGGCCTGCATGCGCTGCATCAGCTTGGCCGCGGGCATCGACGGCGGGGCATAGATCAGCGGCCGCAGCAGCGGGCGCAGGTCGAAGTCGTGATGCCCGTTGAAGCCGTAGCGCAGCGCAAGATCCTTGAGCAGCAAGAGCCCCAGCGGTCGGTCCAGCGTCTCGTCATACACCGGAACGCGGGAAAAACCGCTTTCGCGGAAGCTCGCGATCAGGTCGGCGCGGCTGATGTCCACCGGCACCGCGACGATCTCGGCCTTCGGGACGGCCACGTCCTCCAGCCGCAACCGGCGCAGCCGCGCCAGCCCCAGCGCAAGGATCTGCGCGTCCTCGCGGCGGTCGATCTCGCCCTCGTCGGGGGTGGCGAAGGCGCCGATCAGACGGCCCAGAAGGCCGCGCTGCGCGCTGTCGTCCCTGTCATGTGTCTGGGTCTGGCCGGGCCTGTCCCGGCTGCCGTTGTCGTCGATGCTGTCGGTCTGCGGGTTCGGCGCGCTCCGCGCCGCCCTAGATCCGCCGTCCGTATCGCCCATGGCTCCTGTCCGCTTGCCTGGCCTCTCAGGCGATTCGCTCGCCGGCCACATCTCCATATGGGTCAGGCAGACCCAGTTGCGCAAGTATCGCGACCTCCAGCGATTCCATCACCGCGGCCTGTGTGTCCTCCGCGTGATCATACCCCAGAAGATGCAATGTTGCATGAACGACCAGATGCGTCAGGTGATCCGCCAGCGGGCGCCCGGCGGCCCGCGCCTCGGCCGCGCAGGTGTCCCAGGCCAGCGCGATGTCGCCCAGCGGTTCGGGGTCATCGGCGGGGCCGGGGACGGGGGTGTCGGGGGCCTCGGGCGCGCCCATGTCCCGGGCGGGCCATGACAGCACGTTGGTCGGCGCGGGCTTGTCGCGGAACTCGGCGTTCAGCTCGGCGATCCGCGCGTCCGATCCCGCCATCAGCGCAACCTCGAACCCCGCGGGCGCCAGGCCCAGATGCCGCAGCGTCGCGCGCACGGCGGTCTCGGCCAGCGTCTCCAGCGCGACCGCCTCCCAGCGCGCGTCCTCGACGATCACATCGACCACGGCGGGCTCAGCGGGTGCTGTCGTCACGCTCGTAGGCCTCGATGATGCGGGCGACCAGCGGGTGGCGGACCACGTCCTGCGCGGTGAAATAGGAAAACGACACGCCCTTGATGCCCGCGATGATGCGCTCGGCCTCCGCCAGTCCCGAGGGCACGCCGCGCGGCAGGTCGACCTGGCTGCGGTCCCCGGTGATGACCATGCGCGAGCCTTCGCCCAGCCGGGTCAGGAACATCTTCATCTGCATCGCGGTGGCGTTCTGCGCCTCGTCCAGAACGACAAACGCGCGGCTGAGCGTGCGGCCCCGCATGAAGGCCAGCGGCGCGATCTCGATGCGGCGCTCCTCCATCAGCTTGGCCAGCATCTTGCCCGGCAGGAAATCCCCCAGCGCGTCATAGAGCGGCTGCATGTAGGGATCGACCTTCTCCTTCATGTCGCCGGGCAGGAAGCCCAGCCGCTCGCCGGCCTCCACCGCGGGGCGCGACAGCACGATCTTGTCCACCAGCCCTTCGGAGAACATGGCCACCCCGGCGGCCACGGCGATATAGGTCTTGCCGGTGCCGGCGGGGCCGATGCCGAAGGCCATCTCGTGGGCAAACAGCGCCTCGACATAGGCGCGCTGCGCGGCGGTGCGGGGTTCGACCGTCTTCTTGCGGGTGCGAATCTCCATCCGGCCGGACTGGAACATCTCCAGCTGCTGGCTGGGGACGGGGCCGCCACCGGCCAGCCGCAGCGCCGCATCGATGTCGCCGGGCTCCAGCGCGCGGCCCTGTTCGGCGCGGGCATAGAGCGCCTCCAGAACGCCGGTGGCCTGTGCCCGGGCGATGGCGTCGCCCACCAGTTCGATCACATTGCCCCGGCGCAGCATCTGCAAGCCGAGGGCGTGCTCGATCTGCGCCAGATTGCGGTCGAATTCGCCGCACAGGTCGATCAGGAGACGGTTGTCGGAGAACTCCAGCCGGGATTCGCCGGTGCTGTCCGGTGGGGGCGGGGGGGGCGGCACGCTCAGGCCCAATCAAGGCTCCTTGCCAGAGGGGTTGACCCTGATGGTGCCAAGCCTGCGCCCCGGGCGCAAGCGCGCGCATGCGCCGCGCGACGATCCATCGCCCGATCGCGCGCATTTCCGCCGCCGCTTTCCAAGCGCGGGGCGGCGCGTTACACCGTCCAAAAGGCTGCAAGGACCCCCCATGGCCGATATTCTGGACCGCATCCGCGACTACAAGCTGCGCGAGATCGCCGAGGCGCGCGCCGCCCGCCCGCTTGCCGGGGTGGAGGACGCCGCCCGTGCCGTCCCGCCCGTGCGCCCCTTCGCGGCGGCGCTGGGGTCCGCGCGCGGCCCGGCCCTGATCGCCGAGATCAAGAAGGCGAGCCCCTCCAAGGGGCTGATCCGCGCCGATTTCGACCCCGCCGCGCTGGCGCGCGCCTATGCCGACGGGGGCGCGGCCTGCCTGTCGGTGCTGACCGACGCGCCGTCCTTTCAGGGCGCTCCGGAGTATCTGGGGCAGGCGCGGGCGGCGTGCGACCTGCCGGTGCTGCGCAAGGATTTCCTCTATGACACCTATCAGGTGGCCGAGGCACGGGCCTGGGGGGCGGACTGCATCCTGATCATCATGGCGGCCGTGGATGACGCGCTGGCCGCCGAGCTTGCGGACGCCGCGCGCCACTGGGGCATGGACGCGCTGATCGAGGTGCACGACGCCGAGGAGCTGGAGCGCGGCCTGCGGCTGGACGCGCCGATGATCGGGATCAACAACCGTAATCTCAAGACGTTCCACGTCACACTTGATGTGACGCGCGAGCTGGCGCCCCGGGTGCCCGCCGACCGGCTGGTGGTGGCCGAGAGCGGGTTGTTCACCCCCGCCGATCTGGCCGATCTGGCGGGATACGGGGCGCGCGCCTTCCTGATCGGCGAAAGCCTGATGCGGCAGGACGACGTGACCGCCGCCACCCGCACGATCCTCGGGGCTGCGGCGGCATGACCCGGCTGTCGCATTTCGACGCGGCCGGGCACGCGCACATGGTCGATGTGTCGGACAAGCCCGCCACCCGGCGCGTGGCGGTGGCGGAGGGTTGCGTGATCATGAGCCCCGCCACGCTCGCGCTGGTGACCGAGGGGCGCGCCGACAAGGGCGACGTGGCCGGCATCGCGCGGCTGGCGGGCATCATGGGCGCCAAGCGGACCGCCGACCTGATCCCGCTGTGTCACCCCCTGCCGCTGTCCAGGGTCGCGCTGGAGATCACGCCCGATCCCGCGCTGCCGGGGCTGCGCCTGACCGCCACCGTTGCCACCACCGGCCCAACCGGCGTGGAGATGGAGGCGCTGACCGCCGTCTCGGTCGCCGCGCTGACGGTCTACGACATGCTCAAGGCCGCGCAGAAGGACATGGCGATCACCGGCATCCGCCTGCTGCGCAAGGAGGGCGGACGCTCCGGCCTGTTCGAGGCCTCCGCATCCCCCCCCACGGACCCCACCCCATGATCCCGGTCGAGGAAGCCCTGGCCCGCGTGCTCGCCCTTGCGATGCCGCTCCCGGCCGAGGATGTGCCGCTGGCCGAGGCGGCGGGCCGCGTGATGCTGGGCAGCGCCATTGCCGCGCGGGCACAGCCGCCCTTCGCCGCCTCCGCCATGGACGGCTATGCCATGGCCGCCACCGATGCCCGCCCCGGTGCGCGGCTGCGGGTCGTGGGCACGGCGCAGGCCGGCGCGCGGTTCGCCGCCGCCGTGGCGCCGGGCGTGGCGGTGCGCATCTTCACCGGCGCGCCGATGCCCCAGGGCACCGACCACGTCGTCATACAGGAGGATGTGGAGGTCTCGGGCGACACTATCACCCTGCGCGCGGTGGGCAACACCAACGTCCGGCCCATGGGCGCCGATTTCGCCGCCGGTGCCCGGCTGGACGGGCCGCGCCGCCTGCGCCCGGCCGATCTGGCGCTGCTGGCGGCGATGAACGTACCCCATGTCCGCGCCGCCCGCCGTCCCGAGGTCGCCTTCATCGCCACCGGCGACGAGCTGGTGATGCCCGGCGCCACGCCGGGTCCCGACCAGATCGTCGCCTCGAACCTCTTTGCCCTCAGGGCCATGGCCGAGGCGGAGGGGGCGCGCACCCGCCTGCTGCCGATCGCGCGGGATACGCTCGACAGCCTCGATACCGTGCTGGAGCTGGCGGAGGGGGCGGATGTGGTCGTCACCATCGGCGGCGCCTCGGTGGGCGATCACGATCTGGTGGCGCAGGCCGTCCGCGCGCGTGGTTTCGCGCCCGCATTCTGGAAGATCGCGATGCGGCCGGGCAAGCCGCTGATGGCCGGCCGGCTGAACGAGGCGCTGATGCTGGGGCTGCCGGGCAATCCGGTCTCGGCCATCGTGTGCGGGCATCTGTTCCTGTTGCCGGCGCTGCGCGCGTTGCAGGGGCTGCGGGATGTGGCGCCGCGTCCGGTGGCCGCGCGTCTGGGCCGGGCGGTGGCGGAAAACGGCCCGCGCGCGCATTACATGCGCGCCCGGCTGGTGCCCGGCGACCCGCTTCCGGTGGCCACCCCGTTCGACAGCCAGGACAGCGCGCTGCTGGGCCTTCTGGCCGAGGCCGGGGCGCTGCTGATCCGCCCGCCCCACGCCCCCGCCCTGGCGGAGGGGGCCGAGGTCGCCTGCCTGCCGCTGTGATCGCGCTTGACGCTCGGGTGGAACAGGAGTAGAACGAACCCCGTGATTTGACGGGGATATCCATGCTGACGCGCAAGCAGATCGACCTTCTCCGCTTCATCAATGACCGCTTGCAACGCGATGGTGTGCCCCCGTCCTTCGACGAGATGAAGGAGGCGCTGGAGCTGCGCTCCAAATCCGGAATTCACCGCCTTATCACGGCGCTGGAGGAACGCGGTTTCATACGCCGTCTCGCGCACCGCGCCCGAGCGATTGAAATCCTGCGCCTGCCCGATGCGCTCCAGACCGCCGCGGCGCCTGCCACCGCCGCTGTCGGCGCGCGGGCGGGCTTTGCGCCCCGGCTGGTCGAAGGTGCGGGCCGGCCCGCGGGGCCGCGGGGCAGCATCCCGGTGGTCGAGGCCACGTCACACAGCCTGCCGGTGATGGGCCGCATCGCCGCCGGCACCCCGATCGAGGCGATCAGCGAGGTCAGCCACCATATCTCCGTCCCGGGAAGCATGCTCACCGCCCAGGCCGAGCATTTCGCGCTGGAGGTGCGGGGCGACTCGATGATCGACGCGGGCATCAACGACGGTGACATCGTGGTGATCCGCGCCCAGTCCACCGCCGAGACCGGCGACATCGTCGTGGCCCTGGTCGAGGACAGCGAGGCCACGCTCAAGCGCTTCCGCCGCCGTGGTGGCATGATCGCGCTGGAGGCCGCCAACCCCGCCTATGAAACCCGGCTGTTGCGCGACGATCAGGTCCGCATCCAGGGGCGGCTCGTCGGGCTGATCCGCAGCTACTGACCCTGCGCTGATCCTGCTTCGGCGCCGGTTCGCCGCGCATCGGGCGGATCGGGCGCGTGGTCTTGCCTGCCGGGACGCGTCGGCGACAGGCGTCGGGATCAGCGCTCCGTCAGCTTCAGCTCGATCCGGCGATTGCGGGCGCGGCCCTCGGCGGTGGTGTTGCTGGCCACGGGGCGGTATTCGCCAAATCCGGTGGCGGCCAGCCGGTCGGGGGGGAACCCCAGCGCGTCGATCATGTGGCGGACCACCGACAGCGCGCGCGCCTGGCTCAGCTCCCAGTTGTCGGCGAATCCGGACCCGGGCCCCAGCGGCAGGGCGTCGGTGTGCCCGTCCACCCGCAGGATCCAGTCGATGCCCTCGGGAATGTCCTGCGCGACGCCACGCAGCAGGGTCACGACGCCCGCAACCTGCGCCTCGCCCTCGGGCGACAGCTCCGCGCGGGCGGGCGCGAACAACACCTCCGAGGAGAACACGAAGCGGTCGCCCACAACCTCCACCCCCTCGCGGCCCGCGAGCACCTCCAGCAGACGGCCAAAGAACTCCGAGGCATAGGCCTCCAGTCGTTGCGCCTCATCTTCCAGGCGGCGGCGCTCGGCCTCCTCCAGCCGACGGGCGTCGGCCTCGGCATCGGCGCGGGCGCGTTCCTCGGCCGCGACCCGGGCCAGCGCCGCGTTGAGGCGGCTGCCCAGTACCTCGATCTCGATCTCGCGCTCCGTGTCGCGGGCCTCCGAGGTCGCCAGCAGATCCTGAAGCCCGCCGACGCGTGCGCGCAGCTCGGCCACCTGCTGGTTCAGCAGCGCCATGCGCCGCTGCGCCTCGGTGGAGCGGGTCTCCTCGCCGGCCAGCGCGGCCTCGGCGGCGGCGAGCAGGCCGGCGCGGCGCTCGGCTTCGCTCAACGCGCGCTCGGTCTCGGCCTCGGCGGTGCGGCGCGCGGCTTCGGCGCCGGCCAGCAGGGTCAGCGTTTCCTCGGCGCGGCGGCGCTGCTCCTCCAGCGCAAGCTGCATCGCGGTCAGCTCCGCGTCGGCATCACCCAGGCGTGCCCGCAGGGTTTCGGCGGCGGCGGCATCGGCCAGGCGCGCGGCTTCGGCCGCCGACAGGGTGTCCTCGACATCTGCAAGGCGCGCGCGCAGGGCCTGCGCCGCGGCGCGCTCGGCCAGCTCCGCCGCCTCGGCCTCCGACAGGGCCTCCGCCAGCGTCCCGGCGCGGGCGACGGCCTCGGCGCGGGCCTCGGTCTCGGCCTCCAGCGCGGCGAGGGTGTCGGACAGGGTGGCCGCGCGGGCGGTGGCCTCGTCGCGGGCCTCGGCCAGCGCGGCTTCGACCGCCTCGGCCCGTGCGGCGGCCAGCCGTGCGGCCTCGGCCTCGGCGTCGATTTCGTCGCGTGCACGCGCCAGCGCCAGTTGCAGCGCGTCGGCCTGCGAGATCAGGGTCTCGCGCGCCGCCTCCAGCTCCGCGACCTCGGCCGTCAGCGCGGTGCCCTCGGCGCGCGCCGCGTCCCGCTCGGTCAGAAGGGTTGCCACCTGCTCCTCGAAGCGGGCGATTCGGCCGCGGGCGGTGGTCAGTGCGACATCGCGCTGGCCCAGCTGTGCCGTCAGTCCGGTGATCGCGGCCTCCTGCTCGGCCATGCGCGCGTCGGCCGCGTCCAGGTCCGCCGTCAGCCCTGCCACCGTGTCCGCCAGCCGGTCGCCCCGCTCCTCCGACAGGCCCAGCGACTGCGACAGGCTGAGGACCTGGCTGGCCAGCGCGTCCAGCTCCGTGTCCTGGTCGGTGATGCGTTCGCGCAGCACGAACTGCACGATCATGAAGATCGACAGCACGAAGAACAGCACCAGCAGCAGCGCCGTCATCGCATCGACGAAGCCCGGCCAGATCGAAGCGCTGACGCGATGGTTTCCGCGGCGCAGCGCCATCCCCTAGCTGCCCTTGCGCCCCGGCAGCGGCGCCAGCCCCGCGCCGGGACGGCCCACCTGGCGCACCGCCGCCGTCAGATGCGCGATGTCGCTGCGCAGGTCGCTGAGGGTTTCCTCGCGGCCCGCCGCCATTTCCTCCAGGATGCGCAGCAGATGCACGTCGATGGAGCGCAGGCGCATCCGCGCCTCGGCGTCGGCGCCGTCGTCGGCGCCAAATCCGCCCTGCGCCTCCACAAGGCCCGCCAGGCGTTCCTGCCCCTCGGCCACGCGGATGAGCGCGGCGGTCATCTCGGCGCCGCCACCGGCGGCCAGGCGCTCGACCGCCTCGGCCATCCGCGCAAGGCCCGCGTCGGCCTGCTGGCGGTCGGTGGCCATGCGGGCCTGCATCTCCTGCAACGCCTCGATCTGCTCGGCCATCTGCTCGAACATCGCCACCAGCGCGCCCTGATCGGTGGCCCCATCCCCGTCGCCGGCCGCGACGCCGAGGCGGGTGATCGAGGACACCCACTCCTCCAGCTGGCGATAGAATCGGTTCTGGCCATGGCCCGCGAACAGCTCCAGCAGCCCCACCACCAGCGACCCCGCCAGCCCCAGCAACGAGGTGGAGAACGCCGTGCCCATGCCGCCCAGCTGTGCCTCCAGGCCCGTCATCAGCCGGTCGAACACCGCGATGGAGCTTTCGCCCTCGGTCGGCGCGAGCGAGCGGATCGTCTCCACCACCGCCGGGACGGTGATCGCAAGGCCGTAAAAGGTGCCCAGAAGTCCGAGGAAAACCAGAAGGTTGATGATGTAACGCGTGATGTCGCGGTCTTCGTCGATGCGGGCGGCGACGGAATCGAGGATGGAGCGCGCCGACGTCGCGGTCACCCGGCTGCGCGCCCCGCGCGGCCCCAGCAGCGTGGCCAGCGGCGCCAGCAGGCGCGGCGCGGTGCGGTCCTCGGCCGTGTCGCGGGCGGTGAACTCCTCGATCCAGGCGACCGAGCGCGAGATCTGGAACACCTGCCAGAAGCACGCGAGGATCCCGATGGCGAACACCACCAGGATAAAGCCGTTGAGCCACGGGTTGGCCAGGAACAACGACCCCACCCGCGGCAGCGCCACCCACCCGCCGGCCGCCACCAGCACCAGCACCGTCAGCATCAGCGTGATCTGGCGCAGCGGGTGGGAAAACTGTGGCTGGGGCGCGCGATGCGGGCGCTTCATGGGGTGTTCCCTGTCCTGGTGGGCGCACCATACGCAGCCTCCTGCGCACTGCCAACCACCCAAGGCGCGGCGCGTCTCAGACGGTGCCGTCCTGCCCGCAGATGCGGCGCACCCGGGCCGCGAGCCACGACAGCTCCGCGTCCTCGATCCCCAACTCGGCCAGATGCGCGGCGGTGTTCCACAGATACTCGCGGTTGGGCCCCCGCCCGCCGGTGGCGCGGGCGATGATCGCGGCCTGATCCTCCAGCGCCAGCCCGCCGCAGTACTGCACATGGTCGGGATCGATGACATAGGTGACCGCCGTCACCTCCGGCCCGTCCCACAGCCGTACCCGCTGCCGTGTCTCGACATAGGCCGAGGACACCAGCTCCCGCGCCCGCAGATACCCCAGCGTGTCGTCCTCCGCCCCCGGGCGCACCGCAAGGGCCACCCCCGCGCAGGAGGCCTCGGGCGCCGCATCCAGTGCCAGCACCAGTCCGGGGTCGTCGGGCGTGCCCCGGTGGTGGACCGAGCGCATGCAGAACGAGCGGTGGAACCCCGACAGCCGGGCCAGCCGCGTCTCGGCCACCGGAAACCCCGGGTCCCAGATCAACGAGCCGTAGCCGAACACCCACATCTGCGTCATGCCGCCTTGTCCTTTGCCCCGTACCGCCCCATCACCTCGCCCATGGGGATGCCCCGCATGGACGGGCCGGGCAAGGGGGGATGGCCAGGGTGGGCAGG
>NZ_NHSD01000244.1 GCF_016653255.1 Rhodobaculum claviforme | reverse complement strand
GTCGGTGATCAGCGCGATCGCCTCGGGATGGTTGAGCTTCACCCCCCGCGCCAGCCGCACCGGCTCCAGCAGCGCAAGGCGCCCGCCACGGTGGATCTCGCGGCGGTCGTGCAGCGACACCTCCGCCAGCTGCTCTCCCATGGCGACGCGGCCCAGCACCAGCATCTCGGCCCAGACGAGGCGCGCGTCCGCGGCCATCTCCACCCGGGTGCGGCGCCCGAGCCGGGCGTTGTCATAGAGGATCGTCTCCTGCGGCAGCCAGTCCAGCGCGGCCCCGGCCCCGAGCCGCAGGTCCACCACCACCCGCGCCGGGTCGCCGGTCGCGGCATAGCCGCGCTCGGCCGTCTGGGTGGTGGCGACGGCGGCGGTGGCGGCGTCGAGCTCCAGCCGCCATTCCAGCCGATCCCCGGCCGTCAGCCCGCCGGAGGTGTTGAGGAACACCACCTCGGGCACCGGCGCATGGCTGCGCGGCAGGAACGCCTTGGCCGCGCCGGATTGCCGCAGGTCCACGATTCGCCGGCCCGCCAGCCGCACGGCGGCGGCACCGCGGCTGCGCTGCATCGTCTGGGGGGGGCGGGCGTCCAACATGGCCTCAGCATACGGCCCCGCGCCGCCCGTGCCAGAGGCGGCGGCCCCGCGCGACGCGGCATCGGGCGGCGCCGGGCGCAGACGCCCAAGAAACAGGCACCAGCATCTGGCACCGCCCGATCAGGGCCGCCGGGCGGGCCCTTCAGGCAGGGCCGTCAGGGTGCAGCCGTCAGGATGGGCGATCAGGCGAAGCCGTTGGCCACCAGCCGTGCCGCGATGGTGCCATAAGCTTCGGCCATGGGGCCGTCGCCGGCGGCGATCGGCGTGCCCGTATCGCCCGCCACGCGCACCTCGAGGCTCAGCGGCAGGGCGCCGAGGAATGGCAGGCCCGCCGCCTCGGCCTCGCGCCGTACGCCGCCTTCGCCGAACAGGTGCGATTCGTGTCCGCAGCTGGGGCAGATGTAGCTCGACATGTTCTCGACCAGGCCCAGCACGGGGGTCTTGAGCGTGCGGAACGCCGCCAGCGCCTTGCGCGCGTCCAGCAGCGCCACGTCCTGCGGAGTGGAGACGACGATGGCCCCGGTCAGGTCGGTCTTCTGGCACAGCGACAGCTGGATGTCGCCGGTGCCCGGCGGCATGTCCACGATCATCACATCGAGATCGCCCCACGCCACCTGCGTCATCAGCTGCTGCAGCGCGCCCATCAGCATCGGGCCGCGCCAGATCACCGCCTCGTCCTCGGGCAGCATGAAGCCGATGGACATCACCGTCACGCCATGGGCGTGCAGCGGCAGGATCGTCTTGCCATCGGGCGAGGACGGCCGCCGGTTCACCCCCATCATGCGCGGGATCGACGGGCCGTAGATGTCGGCATCCAGCAGCCCCACGCGCCGCCCCTGCCGCGCCAGCGCCACCGCCAGGTTGGCCGAGACGGTGGATTTGCCCACCCCGCCCTTGCCCGAGCCCACGGCGATGATGTGATCCACCCCGGCCGGACGCGACGGCCCCGCGTCGGCGTGGCGCCCGATCTTGACGCCGTCCTTTTGCGGAGGCGCATGGGTGGTCACGAGGATCTGCACGCTGTCCACCCCCGGAAGGGCGCGCAGGCGGGCCTCGGCGTCGGCGCGGGCGGGCTCCAGCGCGCGCGACAGCTCCGGCGTGTCGGCCTCCAGCACGAATCGCACCGTGCCCTCGGCCACCGCCAGCGCCCGCACCAGATCGCGCGAGGCCAGCGTCCCGCCCCCCGGCGCCGCCACCGCCCCAAGAACGCCCTCCACCTGTGCGCGAGTCACCGCCATGCCGATTTTTCCCTTGCTGTCCGGGGGTCCGCCCCTGTGCGAGAGATGCGCGTGGGGACCGCGCGCGGCAAGGGGGCATTCGCCGACTGCCCAGCACGCAGGCGAAACGCCTCAAACTTTGCCACCTCCGCGCCCTGCCTCCCCCTGCGACGGAATGCGCTCGCTGCATGGCAGCATTTCACCTTGCCCCTATTGTGCATCCGCAGCATGGTTCTAGATATGACGAGGCAGGCGGAAGACGCGCCGCACACCGAAGGACAGGAAAGAAGCGGGCCGGGACGATGTTGAGCGAGACGGATCGGGCACCCGCGACACGGACAACGGCGACGTTCTGGCAACGTTTGCGCGATAGTCTCCGGCAACGGCGCCGCTTTGGCCTGGAACGGAGACGGTTGCGGGCGATGACCGACGCGGAGCTGGACGACATGGGCATCAGCCGCGGGATGATTACCCGCGTCGCCTTCGAAACCGCCTACGGGCGCAAGAGATAACGAACACAGAAGGCCCTCTCCTCCTCCCTGGGGCTTCTGTTACAGGCGGTGGCATCGATCCTCCTCCCCGGTGCCACCGCCGACCTGATACGGGGCAATCCTGCCCTGACCGAAATGCGGCGAACCCCTCTCCTCCTCCCTGGGGGACGTCGCAGACCCGGACGGATGTGCCCTCCTCCTCCCTGGCGCACCGTCCGGACCACGGGGCCTTCGGGCTCCGACCCTGAGCGGCGTGACCCCCTCCTCCTCCCTGGGGCGCGTCGCAGGACAAGGCGGCGGCACCCACCTCCTCCCGGGTGCCGCCGTTCTTTGTTTTCGGGGGGTCTGCTGGCAGACCACACAGGGCGCGCCCCCCGCACCATCCGGCAAAACCTGCACAAAGATCGCGCGGTTGATCTGTGTCAATTTGCAGGGGCACTCAAAGTGTAATGTACGCCTTACACAATCGGGAGCCTTGTGATGCGAATCCTCTTCATCCACCCGAACTATCATTCCGGCGGGGCCGAGATCGCGGGCAACTGGCCCCCGGCCTGGGTGGCATATCTGACCGGCGCACTGAAGCAGGCGGGGTTCGACGACATCCATTTCATCGATGCGATGACCAACCACGTCAGCGAGGGCGACCTGCGGCGCAAGCTTGCCGAGATCCAGCCGGACGTGGTGGGTACGACGTCGATCACGCCGTCGATCTATGTGGCCGAACACACGCTCAAGATCGCACAGGAAGTGGTGCCGAACGCCGTGCGCGTGCTGGGCGGCGTGCACGCCACCTTCATGTTCAAGCAGGTCCTGTCCGAAGCCCCCTGGATCGACGTCATCGTGCGCGGCGAGGGTGAGGAAATCATCGTCGAGCTGATGAACGCCATCGCCGAGGGCCGCTGGCCCGAGGATCGCAAGAAGATCAAGGGCATCGCCTACAAGGACGACACCAAGATCGTCGCCACCCAGGCGGCCGCCACGGTCAAGAACCTGGACGGCATCAAGCCCGACTGGTCGATCCTGGAGTGGGAGAAATACATCTATGTGCCGCTGAACCGGCGCGTGGCGATCCCCAACATGGCCCGCGGCTGCCCGTTCACCTGCTCGTTCTGCTCGCAGTGGAAGTTCTGGCGCGACTACCGCGTGCGCGACCCGATCAAGGTCGTGGACGAGATCGAGGACCTGGTGAACAACCACGGCGTCGGCTTCTTCATCCTCGCCGACGAGGAACCCACGATCAACAAGAAGAAGTTCGTGCAGTTCTGCGAGGAGCTGATCGCGCGCGGCCTGCCGGACAAGGTGCAGTGGGGCATCAACACCCGCGTCACCGACATCTACCGCGACCGCGACCTGCTGAAGTTCTACCGCAAGGCCGGGCTGGTGCACGTCAGCCTCGGGACCGAGGCGGCGGCACAGCTGAAGCTTGACCAGTTCAACAAGGAAACCAAGGTCGAGGAGAACAAGGAGGCCATCCGCCTGCTGCGCGAGGCCGACATCTTCACCGAGGCGCAGTTCATCGTGGGCCTGGACAACGAGACCCCCGAGACGCTGGAGGAAACCTTCAAGATGGCGTGGGACTGGCAGCCGGATCTGGCGAACTGGTCGATGTACACGCCCTGGCCCTTCACCCCGCTGTTCGAGGAGCTGCGCGACAAGGTCGAGGTCTACGACTTCTCCAAGTACAACTTCGTCACGCCGATCATGAAGCCCGCCGCGATGGACCGCGCCACGCTTCTAGACCGCGTGATGCACAACTACCGCCGGTTCTACATGCGCAAGGCGCTGTTCTACTATCCGTGGCGCGGCACCGGGTATCGGCGCAAGTACCTGCTGGGCTGCCTCAAGGCGTTCCTCAAGGCGGGCGTGTCGCGGACGTTCTACGACCTCGGCAAGGTCAACTACTGGGGGCCGCAATCGAAGGAGAACGTCAACTTCGACTTCGACGAGACCCGCACGATCGCCGAGGCGCAGATGGAGGACTGGGAGGCCAGCGCCGACCGCGCCCGCAAGGCCGCCGAGCGCCGCGAAGCCGTCAAGGCGCAGATGAAGGACCGCGCCGAGGACCGCAAGGTGATGGCCTGCGGCGGTGGCACCCAGCAGATGGACGATGCGGTGCCCGACCTGGTGGGCGGGCGCTGACATGGCCACGGCAAACGTGGGGGCCGGCAAGATCGGCCCCAACGCCATCCTGCAACTGCTGCCCGTCCTCGAGGCCGAGGGCGGGCGGGCCCTGCGCGACCGGATGCTGGCGGCGGCGGGCCTGACGGCGCCCCCCAGCGACGCGGGCATGATGGACGAGGCCCCGGCCGCGGCCATGCATCAGGCGCTGCGCCGCGAACTGCCCGACCGCGCGCCCGAACTGGCGCGCGCGGCGGGGCTGGCCACCGGCGACTACATCCTTGCGCATCGAATCCCCAAACCGGCACAGGCGCTGCTGCGCCGCCTGCCGGTGCCGGTGGCCGCGTGGTTGCTGGCGCGCGCCATCGCACAGCACAGCTGGACCTTTGCCGGTTCGGGCCGGTTCGAGGTGCTGTCGACCCGGCCGCTGGCGTTCCGCATCCTCGACAATCCGGTGGTGCGCGGCGAACACGCCGACCATGCGATCTGCGACTGGCACTGCGCGGTGTTCGAGCGGCTGTTCACCACCCTCGTGCACCCCGACTATGCCGTGCGCGAAACCGCCTGCTGCGCCACCGGCGCGCCGGCCTGCGTGTTCGAGATCACGCGCCGCTGAGGCCGCCCCCTCAGCCCACGTCACGGCCGGGGCGCGAGCGATAGACCGGCAGCGACCAGCCGTACGCCAGCGCCCCCGCCCGCACCCCGAAGGCCGCGGCAAAGCCGAGAACGGCCGCCACCGGGTCCGGCAGGCCGATCAGCGCCGCGGCGACCATCACCACCGCCCCCAGTGCCGTCGCGCTGACATATATCTCGCGGCGCATCAGCACGGTCGGTTCGCCCGCGATCACGTCGCGCAGGATCCCGCCGAAACACCCTGTCAGCATCCCCATCGCCACCGCCACCATCGGCGAGCCGGTGATTGCGAACCCCTTGGCCGCGCCAAACACCGCATAGGCCGCCAGCGCCACCGCATCGAGCCACAGCAACCACGCGTACCGCGACTCCAGCAGCGGCGCGGTGAAGTAGACCGCGACCCCAGCGCCCGCCGTGACCAGCAGATAGGTCTGCATCTCGACCCAGAACACCGGGACATCGAGGATCAGGTCGCGCACCGTACCGCCCCCCACCCCCGTCACCACCGCCAGAAAGATGAACCCCACGATGTCCATCTGCTTGCGCGACGCCGCCAGCGCGCCGGACGCGGCAAACAGCGCCACACCGATGAAATCCAGATAAACGAACCCCGACATCGCAGTCTCCCTTGACGCATCACCCAGATCCCGGCGGCCCGGTTGCCCCGCCGGTCCCACTGGCCTATCTGGAGGCGGAGGCGCTGCCTATCCCCCGCACCGGACCCCCATGCCCATCACCCTGCCCGAAACCCTGCCCGCCTATGACGTCCTCGCCCGCGAGGGCGTGATGGTGATGTCCGAGGGGCGCGCGGCACGCCAGGACATCCGCCCGCTGCGAATCGGGCTGCTGAACCTGATGCCCAAGAAGATCCAGACCGAGACCCAGTTCGCCCGGCTGATCGGCGCCACCCCGTTGCAGATCGACTTCCACCTGATCCGCATGAGCGCGCATGAAACCAGGAACACCGCCGCCGAGCACATGGCCGAGTTCTACCGCCCCTTCTCGGAGGTCCGCGACCAGAAGTTCGACGGGCTGGTTATCACCGGCGCCCCGATCGAGCATCTGGACTATCGCGACGTCACCTACTGGGACGAGCTGTGCGAGGTCTTCGACTGGACCCAGAGCCATGTGCACACCACCCTGGGGGTATGCTGGGGCGGGATGGCGTGGCTGCACCATTTCCACGGGCTGGCCAAGCACATGCTGCCGCACAAGGCCTTCGGTTGCTTTCGCCACCGCAACCTGGTTCCCGCCTCGCCGTATCTGCGGGGGTATTCCGACGACCTGCTGATCCCCGTCAGCCGCTGGACCGAGCTGCGCCAGTCCGAGATCGACGCCACCCCCGGCCTGCGCACCCTGCTGGCCAGCGACGAGGTCGGCCCCTGCCTGGTCGAGGACGCCGCCCACCGCGGGCTCGTGATCCTCAACCATCTGGAATACGACAGCACCACCCTGAAGGAGGAGTACGACCGCGACGTCGCGGCGGGCAAGGCGATCGCGGTGCCGGTCAACTATTATCCCGGCGACGACCCCAGCCGGATGCCCACCAACCGCTGGCGCAGCCACGCGCATCTTCTCTACGGCAACTGGATCAACGAGATCTACCAGACAACTCCGTATGCGCTTGATGAAATTGGCCTCTAGCATCGTCGCGCTGGTGCTCGCGGCGGGCGCGCTGGGCGGCTGCGCGGTGCTGCTGGATGCGCGCGCCTCCAGCCGCGAGGCCGCGGCCGAGGCCCGCACGCCCCCCGTGGGCCGCCTGATCGACGTGGGCCGCGCCCGCATCCACGTTCATGTCGAAGGCTCCGGCCCCGATCTGGTGCTGATCCATGGCGCCAACGGCAATCTGCGCGATTTCACCTTTGCCCTCAGCGCGCGGCTGGCGGAGCGCTACCGGGTGATCGCGCTGGACCGGCCGGGCCTGGGCTGGTCGGATGTGATCGACGGCCATGAGGACCCCCGCGCGCAGGCCCGGGCGCTGCGCGCCGCGGCCGAGGTGCTGGAGGTGCGCAACCCCATCGTGCTGGGCCACAGCTATGGCGGGGCCGTCGCGCTGGCATGGGGTCTGGGGGCACCCGACGACACCGCCGGGCTGGTGATCGTCGCGGGCGCCTCGCATCCCTGGGAGGGCGGCCTGGGCCTCAGCCAGACGCTGCCGGCCACCGCGCTGGGGCGCTGGGCGGTAGTTCCGGCGGTCACCGCCTTTGCCTCCGACGGGCAGGTGGAGGGGGTCCTGGAAGGGATCTTTGCCCCACAAGCGGTTCCCGACGGCTACGGCGCGCACATCGGCACCGGGCTGTCACTGCGCCGGGCGCAGATCGTGCGCAACTCCGAACAGGTCAGCACCCTCAAGCCGTACCTGCGGGAGATGGCGCCGGGCTATGGCGGTCTGGAGATGCCGATCGAGATCGTGCATAGCGACGCCGACACCACCGTCGGGCTGGAGATCCACGGCCGCCGACTCGCGGAGGACGCCCCCGACGCCCGGCTGACGGTGCTGGAGGGGGTGGGCCACATGCCCCAGCACAGCGACCCCGACGCCATCATCGCCGCGATCGACCGCGCCGCCACCCGCGCCGGGCTGCGCTGAGGGGACCTCAGCCCAGCCGCCGCACCCCGAAAAGACCCGCGCGCGGCGCCTTGCCCAGCACGACCGCCGCCCCCAGACCGGGATGCGACACCAGCGCCCGGCCAGTGTGCGCCCCCCCGCCCTGCAACAGCGCAAAGGCCCCGGGCGGCGCACCGGCGGCGGCCACCGCCTCGGCCAGCGCCAGCGCGGTGAAGGGGCCGCGCGGGGCCGGTTTCAGCACCACCGGCTGGCCCGCGCGCAGCGCCCCGGCCACCGCCGCCGCCATCAGCCCCGGTGCCGCCGCCACCGTGCCCAGCATCGCCACCGGACCGGACACCGCCAACGGCGCCAGCGGCGGCAGGTCGGTCGCATCCGACCCGCCGCCGTGGCGCAGCGCTGCCTCCAGCGCGGCGCGCCGGGCGTGCCATTCCTCCAGCACCCGCGCCGCGAGGTCCGCCCGCTGCGCCGGGTCCATCCCTTCCAGACCGCAGGCCGCCGCCATCGCGATCGCGCGTGCGACATCGGCCGCCCCCCCCTCGACCATGCGGCCGAGGGGGCGGCCGTCCGGCCCGCGCACATCGCGCATCCGCTGCGACAGCGGCGCGCGCCAGCTGCCCCCGACATGGTGGGTCATCAGCATCTCGGCGAGGTTTTCGAGCATCACGCCCTCCGCAACGGGTGCATGGAACAGGGCCGCATGACAAAGGGGGCGCAGCCCTTCGGCGCGCCCCCCGTTCGTGTCGTGATCCGGCGCCGATCAGCGCTTGGAGAACTGGAAGCTCCGGCGCGCCTTGCGCTTGCCGTACTTCTTGCGCTCCACCACGCGGCTGTCGCGGGTCAGGAAGCCCGCGGCCTTCAGGGCGGCGCGCAGGGACGGCTCGTACAGCTGCAGCGCCTTGGAAACGCCGTGCTTGACCGCGCCGGCCTGGCCCGACAGCCCGCCGCCCTTGACGGTGGCCATCACGTCGAACTGATCGACGACGCCGGCGACCTGGAACGGCTGGCGAAGGATCATCTGCAGCACGGGACGGGCGAAGTACTTGTCCATCTCCTTGCCGTTGACGGTGACGCGGCCACTGCCGGGCTTGATCCAGACGCGGGCGACCGCGTCCTTGCGCTTGCCGGTGGCATAGGCCCGGCCGAGCGAGTCGCGCACGGGTTCGCGCGGGGCCTCGACCTCGGGGGCGGGGGTGCCGCCCGGAATCGCCTGGCCCAGATCTTCGAGGGTCTTGACTTCGGTGGCCATGCTCATGCGCCCCCTTGTGCGCTACGGGTGTTCTTGGGGTTCAGGGCGCGAACGTCCAGGACCTCGGGCTGCTGGGCCTCGTGCGGGTGCTCGGCCCCGGCATAGACGCGCAGGTTGGTCATCTGCTGGCGCGACAGCTTGCCGCCGGGCAGCATGCGCTGGATCGCCTTGACGACCACGCGCTCGGGGTGGGCGCCTTCGAGGATCTGGCGCGCGGTGCGGCTCTTGATCCCGCCGGGGTGGCCGGTGTGCCAGTAATAGGTCTTCTGGGCGCGCTTGCGGCCCGTCAGCTGCACCTTGTCGGCGTTGATGATGATGACGTTGTCGCCCATGTCCATGTGCGGCGTGAAGCTGGCCTTGTGCTTGCCGCGCAGGCGCAGGGCGACGATCGAGGCGAGCCGGCCGAGAACGACGCCCTCGGCGTCGATCAGGATCCACGACTTGTGGATGTCCGCCGGCGTGGCGGAAAAGGTTTTCATGCGTGCGTCCCGTTGATGCGAGAGGCGGGCGGAGGGCCGCCCGGTTTCCAGATGCGCCCTTCTACACCCTGCCCCGCCCCAGTCAAGGGGCGCGAAGACCAGATTATCCAGCGATATCAGCGCTCTGAAAATAAGGTATCCAGATACCCCACGCTCAGCGCAGCCGTGGCGGGCGCGCAGGGTCGCTCCCCGGCGGGCGCGGAGGGACAGGCGCGGCAGGCGCGGCAGGCTCCGGCAGATCGAACCGCAGCCCCACACGGTCCAGCCGCGCGATCAGCGGATCCCCCGCGTCCAGAAACGCCACGTCCAGCGGCCCGGACTGGTCCACGCCCGCCAGCCGCGCGGCCTCGGACAGGGCGCGCGCCAGCGGCGCCTCGGCCCCCGGTGCGGCGCCGGTCACCACCAGCAGGTGCCCGCGCACCCCGTCGGCATGCGTCACCC
>NZ_NHSD01000243.1 GCF_016653255.1 Rhodobaculum claviforme | reverse complement strand
GCCAGGATCACCGCCGCCCCGCCAAAGGCCAGAACCGCGCCCAGCACATGGCCGGGGCGCAGCCGCTCGCCCGGCAGCAGGCCCGAGAACACCACGATCAGAAGCGGCCAGAGATAGGCGATCAGCCCGGCCTCGGCCGGGGGCGCCAGACGCAGCGCACTGAAGTACAACGCATGATAACCGAACAGCCCCGCCGTGCCGAACACCAGCACCCGCAGCGGCACCGTGCGCAACAGCCCCAGCCGGCCCCGCGCCGCCGCCCAGACCAGCCCCACCACGCCGCCCAGCCCGAAGCACAGCGCATTGAGCATTAGCGGCGGCACCGGCGCCGATCCGACCGTCAGCAGCGCCAGCAGCGCCCACAGCAGCACCGCCCCGAACCCCACCGCCGTCGCCCGTGTCCGCGTCATGTCCGCCCCTGCCTGCAAGAAAAGGGGCCGGCCCCACCGGACCGGCCCCGCGCCCACAGCAAGGGTGGACGGTGTGCGTCGCGACGGCGCTCAGACCACGAACTGTCCGCCGTTGGCCGACACGGTGGAGCCGCTGATGAAGCCCGCGTCGTCGGACACGAGGAACGCCACGCAGCGCGCGATCTCCTCGGGCTCACCCAGGCGACCGGCGGGGATCTGTGCGATGATGCTCTCGCGCACCTTTTCGGGGACGGCCATCACCATCTCGGTGGCGATATAGCCCGGACACACGGCGTTGGCGGTGATGCCGAAGCGCGCACCCTCCTGCGCCAGGCTCTTGATGATCCCCAGGTCGCCTGCCTTGGTGGCGGCATAGTTCACCTGGGCGAACTGGCCCTTCTGGCCATTGACCGAGCTGATGACGACGACGCGGCCGAACTTGCGCTCGCGCATGCCGGGCCAGATCGGGTGGACGGTGTTGAACACGCCCGTCAGGTTGGTGTCGATGACCTCCTGCCACTGCTGGGGGGTCATCTTGTGGAAGGGGGCGTCGCGGGTGATGCCGGCGTTGGCGATCACCACCTCGATCGGGCCCAGATCCGCCTCCACCTGCGCGGCGCCGGCCTTGCTCGCCTCATAATCGGCCACCGACCATTTGTAGGTCTTGATGCCGGTCTGCTCGGTGAACTTCTGCGCCGCCGCATCGTTGCCGGCATAATTCGCCGCCACCGTGTAGCCCGCGTCCTTCAGCGCCACCGAAATGGCCGCGCCGATGCCGCGCGTGCCGCCGGTGACCAGTGCCACTCGTCCCATGTCTCCTCCAGGCGTTTGGGTCCGTTCGGCATGGTGTTACGCGAGGCAGACGCCTCGCGCAACAATATTGCCGTCAGCGTTCCAGGCACATGGCGACGCCCATGCCGCCGCCGATGCACAGGGTGGCCAGGCCCTTCTTCGCGTCGCGGCGCTGCATCTCGAACAGAAGGGTGTTGAGGATGCGCGCGCCCGAGGCGCCGATGGGGTGGCCGATGGCGATGGCGCCGCCGTTGACGTTCACCCGCGCGGTGTCCCAGCCCATGTCCTTGTTGACCGCGCAGGCCTGGGCGGCAAAGGCCTCGTTGGCCTCGATCAGGTCCAGATCGGCGGGCTTCCAGCCGGCCTTCTCCAGCGCCTTGCGGCTGGCGGAGATGGGGCCAACGCCCATGATCGACGGGTCGAGCCCCGCGGTGGCGTGGCTGGCGATGCGCGCGAGCGGCTCCAGACCGCGGCGCTCGGCCTCCTCGGCGCTCATCAGCAGCACACCGGCGGCGCCGTCGTTGATGCCGCTGGCGTTGCCCGCCGTGACGCTGCCGTCCTTGGCAAAGGCCGGGCGCAGCTTGGTCATGCTTTCCAGCGTCGCGCCGTGGCGGATGTATTCGTCGGCGTCCACCACCGTCTCGCCCTTGCGGGTCTTGACGGTGAAGGAGATGATCTCGTCCTTGAACTTGCCGGCCTTCTGGGCGGCCTCTGCCTTGTTCTGCGAAGCCAGCGCGAATTCATCCTGCTGCTCGCGGCTGATCTGCCACTGCTCGGCCACGTTCTCGGCGGTCTGGCCCATGTGGTAGCCGTTGAAGGCATCCCACAGCCCGTCGCGGATCATCGAGTCGATGAACTTCACGTCGCCCATCTTGGTGCCCGCGCGCATGTGCGCGACATGGGTGCTCAGGCTCATGTTCTCCTGACCGCCGGCGGCGACGATGGCCGCGTCGCCCAACTGGATGTGCTGAGCGCCCAGCGCGACCGCCCGGAGGCCGGAGCCGCAGACCTGGTTGATGCCCCAGGCGGCGGATTCGACGGGCAGGCCGGCCTTGATATGGGCCTGGCGGGCGGGGTTCTGGCCCTGGCCCGCGGTCAGCACCTGGCCGAGGATGGTCTCCGACACCTCGGCCGGGTCGATGCCCGCGCGCGCGACAAGTGCGGCAAGCACGGCGGCCCCGAGGTCATGGGCCGGGGTGTTGGCAAAGCTGCCGTTGAAGCTGCCCACCGCGGTGCGGCCAGCCGAGACGATCACGACGTTGGTCATGCAAGCATCCTTTCGCTGTCCGGGACGCGGCTGCGCCCCGGCCGTGTCGGTCCGGGCAGGCCGACAGGCGCCCGATCCGTTGGATGCGAAGGTATGCGGCTTGGCAGCGAAGATCAATCCGGACGGCGATGGCGCGGCACCACCGCGGCGCCCGTCCAGCGCCCGTCACGGGGCTGTCAAGTGGCCTGTCACGGGACCTGTCGCGGGGGGGGGCTTGCCGGGCCCGGTCAACGGCCCCGGGCGGGACCCGCGCCTCAGGCGATCAGCCGCGCGTCGCAGCCCCATTCGGGCCGCAGCACCGGGGCGCCGAAGCGATAGCCCTGCAGGCACTGCACCCCCAGCCGGGCACAGGCGGCGGCCTCGGCCTCGGTCTCGACCTTCTCGGCGACGCTCAGCATCTCGAAGTGGCGCGCGATGCGGACCAGCGCCGACACCAGCACCCGACCGTCACCGTTGCCGGGCAGGTCGCGGATGAACTGCCCGTCGATCTTGACCGCATCGAAGCGAAAGCTCCGCAGGTAGCGGAACGCCGTCGCCCCCGCGCCGAAATCGTCCAGCGCAAAGGCCACGCCGGTGGTCTGTACCTCGCGCATGAAGGTTGCGAACACCTCCGGGTGGTCCATGGCCGAGGCCTCCGTCACCTCCAGGATGAGACGCTCACCCACCGTGGGGTCGGCGGCGAGGCCGGTGCGCAACACCTCCCGCCAGGGGCGGTGCATCACCGAGCGCGTCGACATGTTGATCGACAGCCGCAGCGACGGCGTGGCGCGCAGGGCGCGCAAGCCCATCCCCAGCGCGAGCATGTCGACCTCGCGGCCCAGCGGATGATCCTCGATCGCGTCGATGAAGGCGCCGGCGGGGATCACCCGGCCCGACGCATCCTGCAGCCGCATCAACCCCTCGTGAAAGGCCGGGATGTGCGGCGCCCGCGCCTGCACCACCGGCTGGAATGCCAGCGCCGCGGCCCCACCGGCCAGCGCCGCGCGCACCACCGCCACCGGATCGGACAGCACCGGATCGGACAGTGCCGGATCGCCCGCGTCGGCATGGCCCGTCCCGCAGAAGGGTCCCTCACGCTCGGCTTGCCACGGGCTCGGCATCACTGATCCTCCGGGCACACCAACGCCCTGGGGTCTGTGTGCGGGCGAATCTCTTGCCAGAAGGTTAAAATTCACCGTTCGTTCAAATTGTCAGTATCTTCCTGCGCCAGCAACGCGTCCAGGATCGCCCGCGCCTCCGGCCCGTCCCAATGCGCATCCCCGGTCAGGCGCGCGACCTCGCGCCCATCGGGGTCGAGGATCACCGTCACCGGCAACCCGAACACCCCCATCGCCGCCGCGAACCCCTGGCGCGGGTCGCGCAGGATCGGCAGATGCGCAAGCCCCGCCTCCTGGTAGAACCGGCGCACGGCGGGCATCGGGTTGCGCCCGGTTGCCACCGGCAGCACGGCGAACCCCGGCCCGCCCAGCGCCGCCTCCAGCCGGTCCAGCCCCGGCATCTCGGCCCGGCAGGGCGGGCACCACGTCGCCCAGAAGTTCACCACCAGCCAGCGCCCGCGCCAGTCCTCCAGCCGGTGCACCGCGTCATCACCGTCCAGAAGCTCGGCCGCGGGCACGTCGCGCGGGGTGTCGTGGATCACCAGCGCGCGCATGTCGCCGCTGCGCAGATCGCGCAGAACCTCGGGCGAGGCCGCGTTTGCAGCCAGCGCCAAGGCCGTGTAGATCATCGCCGCACACACCGTTGCCGCGCACCGCATGGGGGAAAGACGCATGGCCGAGGGCACCTCCAACAGCATGTGGGGCGGGCGCTTTGCCCACAGCCCCGACGCGATCATGGAGGCGATCAACGCCTCCATCGGGTTCGACCGTCGCATGGCGGCCGAGGACATCGCCGGATCGCGCGCGCATGCCGCCATGCTGGCCGCCACCGGCATCGTCAGCGATAGCGACGCGGCGGCGATCCGGGAAGGCCTTCTCACCGTGTTGTCAGAGATCGAGGGGGGGGAGTTCCGGTTCTCCACCGCGCTGGAGGACATCCACATGAACGTGGAATCCCGCCTGCGCGAGGTCATCGGGGCGCCCGCCGGGCGGCTGCACACCGCGCGCTCGCGCAACGATCAGGTGGCGACCGACCTGCGGCTGTGGCTGCGCGACCGGATGGACGCCAGCATCGACGGCATGGCCGCGCTGCAACGCGCGCTGCTGGAACAGGCCGAGGCCGGCGCGGACTGGGTGATGCCGGGCTTTACCCACCTGCAGACCGCGCAGCCGGTGACCTGGGGCCACCACATGCTGGCCTATGTGGAGATGCTGGGCCGCGACGCGGGCCGGATGCGCGATGCGCGCGCACGGCTGAACGAATGTCCGCTGGGAGCGGCGGCGCTGGCCGGGACCTCCTTCCCCATCGACCGGGAGATGACGGCGCGCGACCTGGGCTTCGACCGCCCCATGGCCAATTCGCTGGACGCGGTGTCGGCGCGGGACTTCGCGCTGGAGTTCCTCGCGGCGGCCTCGATCTGCGCGGTGCATCTGTCGCGGCTGGCCGAGGAAATCGTGATCTGGTCCTCGGCGCAGTTCCGGTTCGTGGCGCTGTCGGACCGGTTCTCCACCGGCTCGTCCATCATGCCGCAGAAGAAGAACCCCGACGCGGCGGAGCTTCTGCGCGCCAAGATCGGGCGGATCCTGGGCTCCACGGTCGCGCTGTTCACGGTGATGAAGGGGCTGCCGCTCGCGTATTCCAAGGACATGCAGGAGGACAAGGAGCAGATCTTTGACGCCGCCGACACGCTGCTGCTGTGCCTTGCCGCGATGGAGGGGATGGTGCGCGACATGACCGCCAACCGCCCCGCGCTGGAGGCGGCGGCGGCGGCCGGTTTCTCCACCGCCACCGATCTGGCGGACTGGCTGGTGCGGGTCGCCGACCTGCCCTTCCGCGACGCCCACCACGTCACCGGCGCGCTGGTGGCCCGGGCCGAGGCGAAGGGCTGCGACCTGCCCGACCTGAGCCTGGCCGAGATGCAGGCCGAGCACCCCGCCATCACCGAGGCGGTGTTCGAGGTGCTGGGCGTGCACAACTCGGTCGCCAGCCGCACCAGCTTCGGCGGCACCGCGCCCGCACAGGTGCGCACGCAGATCGCCGCGTGGCAGGAGCGTCTGGGATGAAAAAACTGCTCGGCCTGCTGCTGCTTCTGGTGGTGATCAAGGGCGTGCTGCTGATGCTGTCGGGCTGCGGAGTGGCCAGCGCGCCCGAACAGCCCGCCCCGCCGCCGGGCCTGAGCGTGTCGGGCGAGGCGCGGGTGGGCATCTCCGGCCGGTTCTGAGCCGCCGCCCCGACCCTGCCACCCACCCCGGCATGACCCCGGCTTGACCCGGGCGGGGGGCTGTGCAGCATGGGCGCACAGGCAGGGGGAGGGCGCGCTTGGACCAGCGGACAGGATCGATCGACGCGGTGCAGGCGCTGCTGGGCGAACAGGGCTATGTCGCCGACCGCGCGCTGTCGACGGTGGTGTTCCTCGCGCTGCGCCTCGGCCGGCCCTTGTTCCTGGAGGGCGCCGCCGGCGTCGGCAAGACCGAGATCGCCAAGGTGCTGGCGGCCGCCCTGGGCCGTCGCCTGATCCGCCTGCAATGCTACGAGGGGCTGGACGCGGCCTCGGCGGTGGCGGAATGGAACTTCCCCGCCCAGATGGTCGCCATCCGCGCGGCCGAGGCCGGGGGCGGCGACACCACCCACCTGCGCCACGATCTGTTTTCGGACGAATTCCTGATCGCGCGCCCCCTGCTGGAGGCGATGCGGCCCCAGCCCGGCGGCCCGCCGGTCCTGCTGATCGACGAGCTCGACCGCACCGACGCCCCGTTCGAGGCCTTCCTGCTGGAGGCGCTGTCGGAGTTCCAGGTCACCATCCCCGAGATGGGCACCATCCGCGCCCCCGCCCCGCCCATCGTGATCCTGACCTCCAACCGCACGCGCGAGGTGCACGACGCGCTGAAACGCCGGTGCCTCTATCACTGGGTCGATTATCCGGCATTCGAGCGCGAGATGGAGATCCTCGCCGCCCGCGTGCCCGAAGCCTCGGCGCAGCTCTCGCGCGAGGTGGTGGCCTTCGTCCAGCGCCTGCGCGGCGCGGATCTGTTCAAGAAGCCCGGCGTGGCCGAGACCATCGACTGGGCCAGATGCCTGCTCGCGCTCGACGTGATCGCGCTGTCGCCCGAGGTGATCTCCGACACCCTCGGCGCGATCCTGAAGTACCAGGACGACATCCAGCGCATCGAGGGCTCCGAGGCCCGCCGCCTTCTGGACGAGGTCCGCCGCGAAATCGCCACGGGCTGAGCCCGCGTCTGGCCGCCGGGCACCGCCCCACCCGCCCCACGT
>NZ_NHSD01000242.1 GCF_016653255.1 Rhodobaculum claviforme | reverse complement strand
CCCTTGCCCCCCCCTGACTGGCCCCCCGAACAGGAGCGCCCAAGCCATGCTTGCCTATGTCGTCCGGCGTCTGCTGGCCACCATCCCGATCATGGCGCTGGTGGCGGTGTTCGTGTTCATGCTGCTGCACCTCAGCCCCGGCGACCCGGCGGTGGTGATCGCGGGTGACTTTGCCACCGCAGCCCAGGTCGAGGAGATCCGCACGCAGCTCGGCCTCAACGATCCGCTGCACATGCAGTTCATCAAGTGGACGGCGGATCTGTTCCGGGGCGATCTGGGGACCTCGATCTATTCGGGGCTGCCGGTGTCGCGGCTGATCGGGCAGCGGATCGAGCCGACGCTGATGCTGACGCTGACCACCATGGTCATCGCGATCACGCTGGCGATCCCGCTCGGCGTCATTGCGGCGTGGAAGGTCGGCACCTGGATCGACCGGGCGGTGATGACGGTGGCCGTGCTGGGCTTTTCGCTGCCGGTGTTCGTGCTGGGATACGCGCTGATCCTCGGCGGCTCGGTCCGGCTGGGGTGGTTTCCGGTGCAGGGGTACACGTCGATCTTCACCTCGGTCCCCGGGTTCCTGCGCCACATCACGCTGCCGGCGCTGACGCTGGGGCTGGTCTACATGGCGCTGATCGCGCGGATGACGCGGGCGACCATGCTGGAGGTCCTGAACGAGGATTACGTCCGCACCGCCTATGCCAAGGGTCTGCCGACCCGCAAGGTGCTGGTGAAACACGCGCTGAAGAACGCGATGGTGCCCATTTCCACCACCATCGGGCTGGGGCTGGCGCTGCTGATCGGCGGCGTGGTGGTGACCGAGAGCGTGTTTGCCATTCCGGGGCTGGGGCGGCTGACGGTGGATGCGGTGCTGCGCACGGACTACCCGGTGATCCAAGGCGTGATCCTGGTGTTCTCGCTGACGTATGTGATGCTCAACCTGTTGATCGACCTCAGCTATGTGCTGTTCGATCCGCGTATCCGCTACTGAGGGGCCGGCCATGACCCACACCCCTGTTGAGCGTCCGCAGGACCCGACCCTGACCGCGCGCATGTCCGAGGCCGCCGCCGGCGCCTGGGACGCGCTGCGGCGCAACCCCACCATGCTGTTCGGGCTGTCGGTGCTGGTGGTGATGGCGGTGCTCGCGTTCGGCGCGCCGCTGTTCGGCCTGCCGGAGCCGATGCGCCAGAACCCCATCAACCGCCTGCAGGACCCGTCCGCCGCGCACTGGTTCGGCACCGACATGTATGGCCGGGATCTGCTGTCGCGGGTGCTGCACGGGGGGCAGATCTCGTTGGTGGTGGGGCTGTCGGTGGCGGCCCTTGCGACATCGCTGGGGCTGGCGATCGGGCTGGTGGCGGGGTTCAGCCGCCGGGTGGACGCGGTGGTGATGCGCTTCATGGATGCGCTGATGTCGATCCCGTCGATCCTGCTGGCCATCGCGCTGGTGTCGCTGTGGGGCTCCAGCGTGACCAACGTCATCATCGCGCTGACGATCCCGGAGGTGCCCCGCGTGGTGCGGCTGGTGCGCTCGGTCGTCCTGATGCTGCGCGATCAGACGTTTGTCCAGGCGGCGATCGCCTGCGGCACGTCGACCCCGCGCATCCTGGTGCGCCACATCATGCCCAACACCTTCCCGCCGCTGATCGTGCAGGCGACGTACATCTGCGCGCAGGCGGTGATCTTCGAGGCGTACCTCAGCTTCGTCGGCGCCGGCACCCCGCCGGAGATCCCCAGCTGGGGCAACATCATGGCCGAGGGGCGGATGTTCTTCTTCCAGAATTTCGGGATCATCATGTACCCCGGCATCTTTCTCGCGATCACCGTGTTCGCGATCAACACCTTCGGCGACGGGCTGCGGGACTCGCTCGATCCGCGCATGAAGCGGCGGTTCTGAGTGTCCCCCCTTCGCCGAATCCCCCCAGCCAGGAGCCGCCCATGACGCTGTCCCCGCCCGCCGTGCCCGACACCGATCCGGTGCTTCAGGTCGATGACCTGCGCACCTGGTTCGACACCCGCGACGGTGTGGTCAAGGCCGTGGAGGGGCTGTCGTTCGACCTGCGGCCGGGGGAAATCCTCGGCGTGGTGGGGGAGTCGGGGTGCGGAAAGTCCATCACCTCGCTGTCGATCATGCAGCTGGTGCCGACGCCGCCGGGCCGCTATGCCTCCGGCGCGATCCGGTTCAAGGGGCGCGACCTCTTGCGCCTGACCCCGGCCGAGATGCGCCGCATCCGGGGCAACGAGATCTCGATGATCTTCCAGGACCCGATGAGTTCCCTCAACCCGGTTCTGACGGTGGGCGACCAGCTGACCGAGGCGATCGTGCTGCACCAGGGGCTGGATCCCCGCGCCGCCACCGCGCGGGCGCGCGAGATGCTGGATCTGGTGCACATCCCCGAACCCGAGCGGCGCCTGCGCGAATACCCCCACCAGCTGTCGGGCGGCATGCGCCAGCGCGTGATGATCGCCATGGCGCTGTCGTGCAACCCGCAGGTCTTGATCGCGGATGAACCCACGACCGCGCTCGACGTCACCATTCAGGCCCAGATCCTCGGCCTGATGGAGGAGATCCGCGAGAAGCTGCAGACCGCCATCATCCTGATCACCCATGATCTGGGCGTGGTGGCCGAGATGGCCGACCGCGTGCTGGTCATGTACGCCGGCCGCAAGGTCGAGGAAGCCGACGTGGTGGAGCTGTTTGAGCGCCCGCAGCACCCCTACACCCGGGGCCTGATGCGCTCGGTTCCCCGTCTGGGCGCGGATGGCGAGGGGTCCGCCACCCGGCTGGCGGAAATCCCCGGCATCGTGCCCGCGCTGACCAACCTGCCTGCGGGCTGCGCGTTCGCCGACCGCTGCGCCTTTGTCACCGACCGCTGCCGCGCCGAATACCCCCCGCTGGTGCCGCGCGGGCCGCGCCATCTGGCGGCGTGCTGGCACAGCGACACCCTGCCGGAGTGGACCGCATGAGCGCGCCGATCCTCGAGGTCGAGAACCTGACCAAGCATTTCCCGTTGCATGGCGGGCTGTTGCAGCGCGAGGTCGGCCGCGTCCACGCCGTCGACGGCGTCAGCTTCACCCTGGCCCGTGGGGAAACCCTGGGGCTGGTGGGCGAATCCGGCTGCGGCAAGTCCACCACCGGCAAGGCGATCCTGAAACTGACGGACCCGACATCCGGCACCATCCGGCTCAAGGGGGTCGACATCACCCACCTCAGCCGGGCGCAGATGTTCCCGCACCGGCGCGTGATGCAGGTGATCTTTCAGGACCCCTATGCGTCGCTGAACCAGCGGATGCGGGTCAAGGACATCGTGGCCGAGCCGCTGGGCAACTACGAGCCCGACAGCAGCCGCGCCGAGCGGCTGGAGAAGATCGCCGCCCTGTTCGACCGGGTGGGGCTGCGGCGCGACGCGCTCAACCGCTTTCCGCATGAATTCTCGGGCGGGCAGCGCCAGCGGCTGGGCATCGCGCGGGCGCTGGCCGTCAACCCCGAGGTCATCATCGCGGACGAACCCGTGTCCGCGCTGGACGTGTCGGTGCAGGCGCAGGTGGTCAACCTGATGATGGACCTGCAGGCGGAGTTCGAGCTGTCGTATCTGTTCATCGCGCATGATCTGGCGGTGGTGCAGCACATCTCGCACCGGATCGGGGTGATGTATCTGGGCCGTCTGGTGGAGCTTGCGCCCAAGCGCGAGCTGTTCCGCAACCCCCAGCACCCCTACACCGAGGCGCTGCTGGATTCGGTCCCCGTCCCCGACCCCCGCCGCCGGCGCAAGCGCGCGGTGCTGCGCGGCGATGTGCCCAGCCCGATCAACCCGCCCAAGGGCTGCCACTTCAACACCCGCTGCCCGCTGGCGTTCGACCGCTGCTTCCACGAGGCCCCGCCCCTGCGCGAGGTCGCGCCGGGCCACATGGCCGCCTGCCACCTGCGCTGAAGGACCCCCATGACCCTTGATGCCGCCGAGATCACCCGTGACCTGATCCGCTTCGACACCATCAACCCGCCGGGCAACGAGCGTCCGGCGCTGGAGTGGATCGCGGCCCTGCTGGCACCCGCGGGGTTCGAGATCGCCTGGCAGCCGATGGGCGCGGGCCGCGCCAACCTGATCGCGCGCCTGCCCGCGACGCAGGCGGTGCGCGCGCCGCTGGTGCTGTCGGGCCACATCGACACCGTGCCGCTGGGCAATGCGCCCTGGTCCGTCGCCCCCCACGGCGCCGAGGTGCACGACGGCCGCATCTGGGGCCGGGGGGCGTCGGACATGAAAAGCGGCGTCGCCGCCTGCATCGCCGCCGCGCTGGAGATGGCGGCCCGGCCCGACCGCGCCGCCGACCTGCGCCTGATCCTGAGCGCGGGCGAGGAGACGGGCTGCGACGGCGTGCTGGCGCTGGCGCGCGACGCGGACCTGCTGGGCGCGTGCGGCGCGATGATCGTGGCCGAGCCGACCGACAACCGCCCCCTGCTGGGCCACAAGGGCGCGCTGTGGCTGCATCTGCACCACCGGGGCGTGACGGCGCATGGCTCCATGCCCGAACGGGGGCGCAACGCGATTTTCCCCGCGATGGACAGCGTGGCGGCGCTGCGGGACCTCGACTTCGGGGTGCCGGCGCATCCGGTGATGGGGCCGGTGACGCTGAACCTCGGGACGCTGCACGCGGGGCTGAACATCAACTCGGTGCCCGATCTGGCGACGCTGGGCGTCGATATCCGCACCACGCCCGAGCTGTCGAACGCCGACGCCTGCGCCGCCGTGATCGCCGCCGTGGGGGGCGCCGTGGGCGATGGGGTGGAGGTCGAGACCCTGACCGACATGGCCGCCGTCTTCACCCCCGCCGATGATCCGTGGCTGGCCCGAGCGCGCGCGATGGCGGGTGACATCACCGGCATCGACATCGACGGCGGGCTGGAGGTGGCGCACTACTTCACCGACGCTTCGGTGCTGAAGGCCGCGTTCGGCCATCCGCCGACCCTCATCATGGGGCCCGGCCCGATGGCGCTGGCCCACCAGACCGACGAGCATGTGGAGATCGCCGCCATCCACGCCTGCACCCGCGCCTTTGCCGCCATCGCGGCGGAGTATCTCTCATGACATCCGACCCCGCCCGCCTGGGCGCCGTGGCCGCCCGCGACGCGATCCGCGCGGGCACGCTGGACCCCGCCGCGCTGATGGAGGCGTGCCTGGCGCGCATCGCGGCGCGCGACGCGGTGGTGCGGGCGTGGGATTTCCTCGACCCCGCGCAGGCCCGGGCGGCACGCCCCGGACGCGGTCTGCTGTCGGGCCTGCCGGTGGGCGTCAAGGACGTGATCGAGACCGCCGACATGCCCACCGCCTGCGCCTCGGCCATCCATGCGGGCCGACGGACCGGGCGGGATGCCGCCTGCGTGGCGGCGCTGCGGGGCGCGGGCGGCGTGGTGCCGGGCAAGACCGCGACGACGGAATTCGCCGGCTACCACCCCACCGTGACCCGAAACCCCCACAACCCCGCGCACACGCCGGGGGGGTCCTCCAGCGGTTCCGCCGCCGCCGTGGCCGATTACCAGGTGCCGCTGGCGATCGGGACGCAGACCGCGGGATCGGTGCTGCGTCCGGCGGCGTTCTGCGGGGTGGTGGGGTTCAAGCCCTCCTTCGGGGTGATCGACACGGGCGGGCTGTTTCATTTCTCCGCCAGCCTGGACACGCTGGGGGTGTTTGCGCGCAGCGTGGCGGATGCCGGGCTGGGGGTGGCCGCCCTGTCGGGCTGGTCCGCGCTGGCCGAGGTCCGCCCCGCCGCCCCCGCCCGCGTGCGCCTGATCCCCGCGCCGTCGTGGCATCTGGCCAGCGACGCGGGCCGCGCCGCGTTGATGGAGGCCGCCGGGCGCATCGCCGACGCGGGCGTGGCGGTGGACGACAGCCCCCTGCCGGGGGACATGGCCGACGCGCTGGCGGCGCTGGCCGACGCCCAGGCCCTGATCCAGCCCTACGAGGGGCGCCGCGCGCTGGCATGGGAGCGCACGCACCACGCCGACCGGCTCAGCCCCGCGCTGCGGGCGGCGTTCGACGCGATGGACGCCGTCCCCTTCGAGGACTACCGCGCCGCCCGCCAGCTCCAGTCCGCGTGGCAGCACCGCATCGCCGCGCTGATGGCCCCGGACGAGGTCTGGCTCACCCTGCCCGCCGCGGGCGAGGCGCCCGAGGGCACCGCCACCGGCGATCCGGTCTTCAACCGCGTCTGGACCCTGCTGCACCTGCCGGCCATCAGCCTGCCGCACGGCCACGGCCCGGCGGGCCTGCCGCTGGGGGTGCAGATGGTGGGGCGCCACGACGCCACCCTGCTGGCCCATGCGGCGTGGCTGGAACCCCGGCTGACCCCCGCGCCGGTGCCATGAGGGCGCTGCGTCCATCCTTGCACCGGGCCCGGCGCCCGGCCCGGCACCGGGCAAAACCGGCCAGGGACCCCGCCATGGGGTCGGGACAATGAAGGACGCGCGCAACCGCGTCGGCTGCGTGGCCTGCGGCCACCCGCTGGCGCGCACCACCCCCACCTGCCCGAACTGCGCCACGCCGCAGCCGCACAAGCGGCTGGGCAGCACGCTGGGGCTGGGCGCGCTGCTGGTGCTGCTGGTGAACGTCGCGCTGTTCACCTGGGCGCACCGGATGATGGCCACCGGCTACAAGCTGAAGGCGTGAGCGGTCAGGTGCCCGGCGGCACCGCCCCGCGTGTGCGCCCGATCTCCCGGCCGCACTGGCGCGGCCTGTGGACGGTCTATCGGCTGGGCGTGATGCGGCTGAGCCGGATCGTGCTGGAAACGATCGTCGGGCCGATCCTCTCCTCGCTGCTGTTCCTGG
>NZ_NHSD01000241.1 GCF_016653255.1 Rhodobaculum claviforme | reverse complement strand
TATCCCGCTCAGCACACGTCGGTCGTCGACCCGCGGCTTGCCATGGCTCTTTGGAAAGAACGGTCGTAGCCGCGCCATCTGCGCGTCCGTCAGCCAGAACAGATTGCTCATCATGCCCCCCGTTGATCGAGGGCCGTGAATCACGCCAACCGGCGAGCCGCAAGCAGATCAATGGGTCCTGAGCCTAGGCTCGCCTGATGCTCCGTCTCTTCAGCCTGTTCGGCAAGTCGGCCGCGATGAATGCGCTCGACGATGCGCTGCGCGCCTCTGGCGTGCATCCGCTTCTCGTGCCGGAGGCCGTGAAGATCACGGTGGTCCGGCTTCTGAAGCGCGAAGCCACCGCGGCCCCGCAGGAGGCCCGCTTCGCCGAGGCCGCGACGCTTCTCGCCTACTGCATCCTCGGCCGCGATCCGTTCGTCGAAAGCAACGGGGCGCGGGCTGCTGACCGGGCAGACGAACGTCTGGAGGCGGCCATCGCCGCCGGCGACTCGGTCGATGCGAGGTTGATCTTGCTGGCGCTGCATGCGGGGCTGATCGCCCCGGACATCGCCGACCGGATCGACGTCGAGGACCGTTGAGCACAGCGACTATGAGAATGGAACGCCACGCTTGAGCGCAGCGCCTCGAAGCCGGTCGCGCGTTGCATCCGACAGCACGGTGACCATGTAGCCAGAACCCACATCGCCGATGCAGGCCGCGGCATTTGGCGGACCGGCCCGCCAGATCAGACCGATCAGTGCGCACAGCGCGGCGTCGAGTCGATCCTGGTCGGCCTTCCTCGGGGCCGTGATCAGGGCCATGTCCGTGGCCCAGTCGCGGAGATCGTCAACAGCGAGAGCGTCGGCGTTCAATGCAATCGTGGTCGCGACAGACGACCAGTGATCCCGCCGGAATTTCTTGCGGTTCTGCGGATTGTACTTCGGCGCCGCGAGGCGGCGGGCGAAGCTGGCGTTCAGGGCCGGCAGGGCGAGCGCGGGAAAGACCTCGATGAGGTGACGGCCGGCGGTTGCCGCTCGCGCCTCCAGCGGGCGCTGCGGATAGTCGAGCGCGGCAAGGAAGCGCCAGATGGGAGATGCGTCGCAGAACATGCCGCGCTTGCCACGGTTCGCCGGTTGCACGCCGCCGCCGATGAAGGAGACCAGTGACCCGGCAACCTTGTCGACCGGCCGGCTCCCGGTCTGGTTCGGCACCACGGTGGGTTGGTCGACGGCGACGAGCGAGTAGGCGAACCCGCCGCTCGCGGCTTCGACGTATGCGGCTGCCTGATCGAAGGACACGAACCGTGGTTCATCGAACCTCACGACCCCCTGTGGGCTGAAGGAGATCGCGCAGATGGCTCCCGGGTTGCGGGGGGCGTCCGTCCACGCCGAGTCGAAACCGAAGAAGATCGCGCTGCTTTGCGGGTACGTGAGCTTCATGCCGTCCTCCGCAAAGCAGCCTATCGCAATTCTCTCCCGGCGGAAGCGATTCAGGCCTCCAGTCATACACCCTTTCTCTTCCCTCGACCTTCTCGGAGGTGATGGTCAGGCCGAGTTTCTTTTTCAGCGCGCCGGCCATGGCGCCGCGGACGGTGTGCGACCTCCAGCCCAGGCCCTCCACGATCTCCTCGATGGTGGCGCCGCCCTCGGCGCGGAGCATCTCGATCAGCTTCGCCTGCTTCGTACCCGTGCGCGGTGTGCCCGCCTTGGGCGCTGGGTCAGACGCGGCGGGCGCGTCCTGCGGGGGGCTCGCGTCGAGCGCCACGTCGGCGCCCGTGGGCGCGTTGTCGGCGGTGTCGCTCTCGATACCAATGGCGGCGAGGCCTGCATCGTTGATGTGGAGGAGGACCGCGCGGCCCTCCGCATCGTTTCGCCAGATGCGGTTGAGCGCGACGTCGGCCTTGGTCAGTGTATCCGTCGTCGTCTCGGTGACCAGCCCGCGGGAGAGAAGCGCGCGTACCACCTTGGCGGCGGCACCTCCGCGGAGCGAGCCGGGGAGCGGCATCACGTTGCGGTCGTCGCGCTGCGCGGCGGCCGTGAGGATCACGAGCTGGGTGTCGGAAAGCTTGATCATGGGTCGTCTCCGGTTTCGGCCCGCGCGGCATGCGGGGGCTTCTACCACCCCGAGCCGCGCTCCCTCGGGGAGGCGCGGCAGAGGTCCGTGCGTCGGGTCGCGTGTCAAGTCAGCCCCATCCCGGGCAGGGCAGCGCTGGCCGCAGCCAGCTGCGCGGTGGGCAGCTCGATCATGAGATGCGAGATGACGTCGGAGGCTTCGGCCGCGATCCCGTCCTCGCGCAGCGCGGCCTCGATGGCCTCGGCGACGTCGTCGGGGCGCGAGCGGTCGAACTGGTCCGGAAGGGCGGCGTGGTCGATGCGGATCGTGGTGGTGCTCATGGCGGGGGTCCTTTCGGTCTTGCTGGGTGCCGAGGGTCACTCGGCATCGAACAGGATGGCGGCCTCGTCCTCGATCCCGGCGAGCAGGTCGCTGGGCTCGCCCTCGAGCAGGCAGGCGGCTTCGAGGATGGCCTGCAGGAGCAGGCGCTGCGCCTCGGCCGCGTCGTCGCTCTGGAGCCAGCCGTCGCTGATGCGGGCGAGGTCCTCGATGGCCAGCGTGTCGCGGCGGATCAGGGCATGGGCGGCGGCGCGGATGAGGCCGGTGGTGGTGGCAGGGGCGGTCATGGTCGGGGCTCCGTGGTGAGTTGCATCGTCGTCGTGGGACTGTGTTCGCTCTGTCCGCGAGGCTTATCAACTCGATAAGCACATGAAACTGAATGATAATCGGAGCCGTCGATGCAGGGCATGAGCGAGCGCCAGTACGCCGCACATGTCGGTCTGTCACGCGGCGCGATCCAGAAGGCGAAGACAGCGGAGCGGCTGGTGCTGTTCACCGACGGCTCCATTGACGCAGCGGCGAGCGATGCGCGCCGGGCTGAGACAACGGACCCGTCGAAGACCCGCAAGCCACCCGCTCGGAGGTTGAAGCCGGTGCCCGAGGCGGCCGTCAGCGCGGTGGGCGAGACGCTGCGCGAGCAGGGCATTGCCGCGCCCGCGGTCGGTGGGAGCACCACCTTCCTGCAAGCCAGGACCGCGAACGAGGTGATGAAGGCGCAGGAGCGGCGGCTCCGGCTCTCGAGGCTGAAGGGCGAACTGGTCGACCGGGCGCGCGCCGAGACGCTGATGTTCCGGCTGGCGCGCGAGGAACGCGACGCATGCGTCACCTGGCCCGCGCGGGCCGCCGCGCTGATGGCGGCGGAGCTGACCGCGGCGCTGGGGGATGGGGGTGAGGTGGAGGCGGCGCTGATGCAGAAGGTTCTGGAAGCCCATGTCCGCGCCCAGCTCGACAGCCTCGCCGAGATCCGGGTCGGGCTTGGATGAGGACGTCGCCAGGTTCGACGGCGCCGGTGACCTGCTGCGCGCCTGGTCGCGCGGGATCCGGCCCGACCCGGACCTGACGGTATCGGAATGGGCCGACCGGCATCGTTGGCTCAGTTCGCGCGCTTCGGCCGAGCCGGGGCGGTACCGGACCGCGCGCACGCCCTACATGCGCGAGATCATGGACCGGCTCAGCCCCGGCGATCCGGTGCAGCGCGTGGTGTTCATGAAGGCAGCTCAGTTGGGCGCGACGGAAGGGGGCAATTGCTTCATCGGCTTCGTCATGCACCACGCACCGGGCCCGATGCTGGCGGTGCAGCCGACGGTGGAACTGGCCAAGCGGAACTCGCGCCAGCGCATCGACCCGCTGATCGAGGAAAGCCCGGAGCTGCGCGAGCGGGTGAAGCCCGCGCGCTCCCGCGACGCCGGCAACACGATGCTGTCGAAGGAGTTCGCCGGCGGCATCCTGATCATGACTGGCGCCAACTCGGCGGTCGGGCTGCGCTCGACCCCTGCGCGCTACATCTTCCTCGACGAGGTGGACGCCTATCCGGCCTCGGCCGACGAGGAGGGTGACCCCGTCACGCTGGCCGAGGCGCGGTCGCTGACATTCGCGCACCGACGCAAGGTGTTCCTGGTCTCGACGCCCACGATCCGGGGGCTGTCGCGCATCGAGCGGGAGTTCGAGGCCAGCGACCAGCAGCGGTTCTTCGTGCCGTGCCCGCATTGCGGCGAGATGCAGTGGCTGCAGTTCGAGCGGTTGCGCTGGGAGAAGGGGCGGCCCGAGACGGCCGCGTACCACTGCGAGAGCTGCGAGGCGCCCATCGCCGAGCACCACAAGACAGCGATGCTGGCGGCGGGGGAATGGCGGGCGACCGCGACCTCCGCCGATCCGCTGACGGTCGGCTACCACCTCTCGGCGCTCTATTCGCCGGTGGGCTGGCTGAGTTGGGTGCGGATCGCGCGGGCGCATGAGGCGGCACGGGGATCGGACGAAGCGATGCGGGCGTTCCGGAACACCATCCTCGGCGAGACCAGGATGGAGACCGGCGAGGCCCCCGACTGGCAGCGGCTGGCTGACCGCCGCGAGGCCTGGGCGCCGAGCACCGTTCCCGCGGGCGGGCTGTTCCTGACCGCCGGCGCCGATGTGCAGAAGGACCGGATCGAGGTCGACGTCTGGGCCTGGGGCCGGGGACTGGAAAGCTGGCTGGTCGATCACCTCGTGCTCGAGGGCGGTCCTGGCGATCCGGCCTGCTGGCAGCAGCCGACCAACACTCTGGGGCGGACGTGGGAACATGCCAGTGGGCAGCACCTGACCATCGCCCGGCTCGCGATCGACACCGGCTTCGAGACCAGCGCGGTCTATGGCTGGGCGCGGGCCGTGGGCTTCGCGCAGGTGGCGCCGGTGAAGGGCGTCGAGGGCTTCAACCGGGCGAGCCCTGTGACCGGGCCGACCTATGTCGACGCCACCGTCGCCGGCCGGCGCCTGCGCCGCGGCGCCCGGCTCTGGACGGTCGCCACCTCGACGTTCAAGGCCGAGACCTATCGCTTCCTGCGCCAGGAGCGGCCAACGGCGGAGGAGATCGCGGCCGGAGCTTCGTTCCCGACGGGAACGGTGCACCTGCCGAACTGGGCGGATGGCGAATGGCTCAAGCAGCTGACCGCCGAGCAGCTGGTGACGGTCAAGACGCGCCGCGGCTTCTCGAAGCTCGAGTGGCAGAAGCTGCGCGAGCGCAACGAAGCGCTGGACACGCGGGTCTACGCCCGCGCTGCCGCGTGGATCGCCGGTGCGGACCGCTGGCCCGAAGCCCGCTGGGCCGATCTGGAAACCCAACTCGGGGCGAAAGCAGGCGCGGTGCCGGACGCTCCCACCCCGGTGGCGGGGGCGGTTACCCCGCGCGTCTCCGCGCGGCGGCGGACGGTGCGGTCGAGCTACATGGGGTGAGGCCGACTAGACAGCGTCATTCATGGCCGATCCTCGGCACGTAGACTATTGAGCTCCGGTCGATCACGAATGGCGCTGATCGGCGCGAAAGCTTGGGCAGTCCGACGCACTTTTCAGGCTGGAAACCGGATGTCGTGCCCGTAGCGGAGACCGCTTGCTCGGCAGAGCGCCGTGAGCGATCGGACGAGATCTTGCTCTCCGATATTGGCGCTGATCCACCAGCCGGAACGGGTCTGCAAGACACTCAGGTCCCCGCGGCCTCCATGTACCTGCTCGCGCTCGCGAGCGACGTAGCGACGTATTCGCGCCTTCATCTCAGACAATCGCTCGATGGCGGCAGGGTCGAGTTCATGGATCGCATCCACCACGTTGCGGAGCAGCGCCCCCAGCGTATCGGCGCCGACAGGCACTCCAAGAACCGAGGCGACATAGGTGCCGGAGATGGAGTTAGGCCAGGTCGAGGTCGTCGAGGCGACGGGCGGCGCTATTGACGCCGGCACCGGCGGCGCGAGGGCCGGTACATGAGCCTTTTCGATGGGTGCCGCATTCCGAGCCAGATCGGCGCAGCGGGCCGTGACGGCGTCGAGCGTTTCGTCGCCGCTGCGCAGCGCCATGAGCATGGCGACGGTGGACTCGCGCAACGTCACAAGGATGGTGGGTGACGGCTGGATCACGTTCAACGGGTCGCCCTCCCATTGCGAAGTGCGCGTCGCCCGGCGGCAGGGCGCATATGGCAGACGGTAACGATGGCATCTCCCGAGACGACAACCTTGCAGCCGCGCAGCCGCTGGAGCTGCTCGATTTCGCGCTTGCGGCGGGCAATCTCGCGGTCGGCGTCGGCAGCTGTCAGCAGCCACGCATCGTGAGCGAGCGGGGTGGCGGCTTCGAGAACCAGAGCGAGATCGCGCTCGCGCAGGCCCCGCTGGCGTACACGGGCTTCGGCGTGGCGAGTGAGGGCGAGGATGCTCATCGCTTGATCTCCGCGAGATCGATGCCCCATTTGGCTCGCCGCTCTTCCTCGCGGGCCTTCACCTCAGCCGGGATCTGTTCGATGAGCCACTGAACACGCTCGGAGGTCTTTTGCTCACGCTTCAGTTCATCAGGCATGTCTTCGACCATGCCCTCCAGATTGGCCAGCGCGAAATCCGCCCAGTCATCGCCGCCGGTTAGTTCGTCGAGCCAGGTCTTGAAGACGGGCCATTCGGGGAGGCCATCGCCGTAGGGCAATTCAAGATGCTCTGGGTCTATGGCCTTGCCGTCGACTGCTGCCGCAGTGCGACGCAGGAAGTCGATGAAGGGGTTTGTTTCCTCGGGGTTGAACGGGTCCGCCGAGTGGTCCGTCTCAAGAACCAGCCTCCCGAAGATATCCCGTGCGGCCAGGGACTTCTCCTCATCTGACTCCGCGTCCTCGAAATGGAACAGACCGGCCTGAGCATGCCTCAGGTGGCCCGGTACGAGCTGGAATGCTGCATGCACTGCTGCCTTCGACGCCTCAAGCTGCCGGCGCCGTTCCGCCAGGCTCAGCTCCGCCAATAGGGTGAACATCCACGGCGCCGCATCGATCAGGTCGTTGGGCTTCACCCCATAATGCTGGGCCACCCAGCGATAGTTGCTTCGAACGTCATCGCGGATCAGGAGCTTCAACGGGGTGTAGCCGTACTCCTTCCAATCCACGTCACTCAACTCGCTCATCTGCTTGCAGAGATCAGGGGGCTTCACCTCCAGCGCTTTCGCCAGGCTCTCGAGGGTGTGCGTACGCACCTTTTCCGGGCGTATCTTGCCGTTCTCGATGCGCGCAATTGTGCGCTTGCTGATTTTGGAGCGGTCAGCAAGGCGCTGCTGGGAGAGGCCACGCATCTCGCGGAGAGCCTTATGTGTCTCTGGTATGATTGGCATTTCTGTCTCCATATGTCTGTCGGGACAAAAATAGCACCAGTCATTGATGCCACAAGATGTCAAAGCGACGACTTGTGACGTCTTCCGGGCGACAATAAGAGATCAGCCTCGGCCGTCATGTCCCTGTTCGTGGCACCGTCGTTGGGTGACTTCCGGATCCTCATGGAGGATCTTGCCGTGCCATGGCGTCGACCAGTGCCATTCGATGGGTTCGCGGAAGCGCCGTGCCGCGACAAGGCCATGTACCCGGCTCGATGGCCTGCACTCTGATGCGGGTACCGGCGGCGGGGAGACGTTTGGCGGCGGGGCTACTGCCGTCGCCCTGACACCTCACCTTGGCGGGTAGTTTCCGATGCCGACACTCACCGATCTTCGCGCCCGCCGCGAGGCGCTGCTGGCGCAGCGGTCCTCCGGGGTCGCCCGCGTGAGCTACGACGGCAAGACCGTGGAGTATCGCAGCCTCGCGGAGATCGACCGGGCGCTGGAGGCGCTGGATCGGGAGATCGCGGCGGCCGAAGGGCGGCGGATCGTGCGGCAGGTCCGCGTGACGACGGCGAAGGGGCTCTGACACTATGGGGCTGTTCGACAGGTTCCGCCGCCGGGAGACCGGCGGCCCGGCGTCCTCCGGGCTTACGCGGCTCCCCCGGAGCCACGGTCCCTCTGGACTGCGCGCGCGGCTCGAGGGCGCCATGGCGCGGCGCCGGCTGCGCGGCTGGAACCCGCCCTTGGAGAACATCAACGCGCTGGTCGCCTCGGGCGGGCCGCGGCTGCTGGCGCGGGCGCGCGAGCTGGTGGTCACCAACGGCTATGCCGCGAACGCCTGCGAGGCCTTTGCGTCGAACATGGTGGGCGACGGGATCAAGCCGTCCTCGCTGATCGAGGACGCTGCGGTGCGCGATCGCGTCCAGCGCCGCTGGCTCGCCTGGACCGACGAGGCGGACGCGGACGGGTTGACCGACTTCTACGGGCTGCAGGCGATGGTGGCGCGCGAGATGTTCGTGGCCGGCGAGTGCTTCGTCCGGATGCGCCTGCGCCGGTCCGAGGACGGGCTGCTGGTGCCGCTGCAGCTGCAACTCCTGCAGTCCGAGATGCTGCCCTTCGAGAAGACCGAGACTGCGGCGAACGCGAACCGCATCCGCTGCGGGATCGAGTTCGACGCCATCGGCCGGCGCGTGGCCTATCACTTCCGCCGCCGCCATCCGGGGGACAGCACGGATCGGGGCGACGTCATCCCCGAGACGGTTCGGGTGCCGGCCGGGGACGTTCTGCACATCTACCGCCCGATCGACGCGGGCCAGATCCGGGGGCTGCCGCATGTGGCCCCGGCGATGGTGCGCCTGTTCCTGCTCGATCAATACGACGACGCCGAGCTGGACCGGAAGAAGACCGCGGCGATGTTCGCGGGCTTCATCACCAAGACCGCGCCGGAAGAGGCGCTGATCGGCGAGGCCGAGGCTGACCTCGACGGGGCCGCCCTCGCCAGCCTCGAGCCCGGCACCATGCAGGTGCTGCTGCCCGGGGAGGACGTGAAGTTCTCCTCGCCCGCGGACGTGGGCGGCGGCTACGAGGCGTTCCAGTACCGCACGCTGCTGGCGGTCTCGGCGTCGCTGGGGCTGCCTTATCACCTCGTCACCGGCGATGTGCGGCAGGCGAACTACTCCAGCCTGCGGGCGGAGCTGGTGGAGTTCCGCCGCCGGGTGCAGCAGCTGCAGCACGGGGTGCTCGCGCATCAGCTTTGTCGCCCGATCTGGGCGCGGTGGATGGAGACGGCGGTGCTGGCCGGCGTGCTCGACCTGCCGGGGTATCCGGCGGCGCCGGGGCGCTTCCGGGCGGTGCAGTGGATCCCGCCGCGCTGGGACTGGGTCGATCCGCTCAAGGACATCCAGGCGCAGGTGCTGGCGATGGAGGCGGGCATCACCTCGCGCCGCAAGGTGGTCGAGGCCACCGGCTATGACGTCGAGGAAGTCGACCGCGAGAACGTGACCGACGCCCGCCGCGCGGCCGATCTCGGCCTCAGCTACCGCACCGGCCCCGGCGAGACGCAGGGGGCGCGGGCCACGCCCGCCACCCGGCCGGAAGTCGGCGACGGCGCATCGGCGACCGATCCCCCGACAGAACAGGAGTGACAGCATGACCAGCTGGTATGCGATCCGCGCCCGGGGGACCGGCGCGGAAGTGGCAATCTATGACGAGATCGGCGCCCATGGCGCTTCGGCCAAGGGGTTGCTCGAAGAACTGGGTGCGCTGCCCGACGCGGCGCCGATCGATCTGCGGCTCAACAGCCCGGGCGGGTCGGTGTTCGACGCGGTGGCGATCCACAACGCGCTCAAGCGGCACGAGGGGACGGTCACGGTCTGGATCGACGGCATCGCCGCCTCGGCCGCCTCCTACGTGGCGATGGCGGGCGACGAGATCGTCATGCCGGAGAACGCCTTCCTGATGATCCACGACCCCGCGGGGCTGGTGATGGGCACGGCCGACGACATGCGCGCCATGGCCGAGGCGCTCGACAAGGTGAAGGGCAGCCTGGTCGCGGGCTATGCCGGCCGGTCGGGGCGGTCGGCCGAGGACATCGCCGCGCTGATGACGGCCGAGACCTGGTTCGACGCCAGGGACGCGCTGGACGCGGGCCTTGCCACCCGCCTCGCCGAGCCGGTGCGCATGGCCGCCCGCTTCGACATCGCCCGCTTCCGCAACGCGCCGACGGAGCTGGTCGAGGCGGTCGCGGCCGCCACTGATACCGTTCCGGAGGGGAACGGTTCCGAAGCCCATGGCGACATCGTTGGAGACGACATCGTTGGGAACGACGACGTGTCGCCCAAGCTGCGCTGCAGCCCCACAGCACAAGCACGGATGTTGCAGACCACAACATCCCTCCGGCTGGGACGGTGAGCTGCGTTGCGGCCGCCAACGCAGCCCCGGACGCGGGCCGCGACGCCAGTGCCATCCGCGCCGAGGCCATGGCGCACGCCCGGGCCGTTGTCGATCTCTGCCGCCTCGCCGGCCAGCCGCAGTTGGCCGGCCGGTTCCTCGATGGGGACGCCAGCCTCGACGAGATCCGCGCCACGCTGCTCGCCGCCCGCGCCGAGGCCGGGCCCGAGATCACCCCGCATCACCCGCAGCCCGGCCGCTCCACGGTCGCGCGCCCCTGGGGCGATGTCATCGCCCGCACCTTCAGGACGAAAGGATAGTCCCCCATGGCCGTGCTCACCGAAGGCCCGCACCCCGGCAGCTTCCTGATCTGGGAAGTCCTGCGCGACTACACCCGCGAGACCGTCACCCTCGCGTCCGGAGCCGGCAAGCTCGCCCCCGGCACGGTGCTGGGCCGGATCACCACAGGCGGCAAGTACACCGTGCTGACGCCCGGCGCCTCCAACGGCAGCCAGAACGCCGCCGGCATCCTCTGGGGTCCGGCCGATGCCAGCGATGCCGATGCCCCGGGCGTCGTGCTCGTCCGCGGCCCCGCCCTCGTCAACCGCCACGAGATTGCCTGGCCCGACGCCGCGACCGAGGGACAGATCGCCACCGCAACCACGGCGCTGGCCGCGCTCGGCATCCTGCTGCGCTGAGCCAGACAGAGAAAGGACACCGCCATGGCCACCATGGACATCTTCGAAGGTGATGCCTTCACCATCATCGAGCTGACCCGCGCGCTCGAGAACATCCCCTTCAAGCCCGCGATCCTCTCGGGGGCGGAGCTGTTCGGCAGCCGGGGCGTGCGCACCCGCACCGTGATGATCGAGAGCCGCGACGGCACGCTGCAGCTGATCCCCTTCTCCGAGCGCGGCTCGGCCTACGAGAGCCAGATCCCCGAGCGCCGCGAGATGCGCGCCTTCGTCGTGCGCCAGTTCAAGAAGCAGGACGTGCTCTGGGCCTCGGAAATCCAGGGCATCCGCGACTTCGGCTCGGAGTCGGCGGTCCAGCAGGTCCAGACCGAGGTCGCCCACAAGCTGGGGCGGCTCCGGAACGATGCCGAGGCCACCTTCGAGTTCCACCTCTTCAACGGCATCCAGGGCGTGGTGAAGGACCCGAAGGATGGGGCGACCGTCATCAACTACTACACCGAGTTCGGCATCGCGCCCGCGGCCGAGGCGGACTTCGACCTCGACAACGCGACCCCGGCCTCGGGGGCGCTGCGCAAACGCTGCCAGGCGATGATCGAGAGCGTCGAGGACAGCCTCGGCGGCCTCGCGGCCGGCCAGGTGCAGCTGCGCGCCGAATGCGGCTCGGCCTTCTTCGCCGACCTGGTGGCGCACAAGGAGGTGCGCGAGACCTATCTCAACACCGCCGCTGCCGCCGACCTGCGCGGCCGCGTGGGCGAGGAGGTCAGCTTCGGCGGCATCACCTTCCGCCGCTACCGGGGCGGGCTCGGCTTCGGCGTGCCGACCGACAAGGCGTATTTCTATCCCGAGGGCGTCGAGGGCCTGTTCGAGATCTACTTTAGCCCCGCCGACACCTTCGAGACCGTGAACACGCTGGGCCTGCCGCTCTATGCGCGCATGATCCCCGACCGCGATCGCGACGAATGGGTGCGCCTCGAGATCGAGAGCAACCCGCTGCCCATCTGCACCCGACCGCAGGTGCTGCGCAGCGCCCGGCGGACCTGATCACTCAGAGGGTGACCTCGTACCGGGCACGAAGTTCATCGAGATGCGGGGCCAGCCAGGGCGCCGGCCCTGTCTCCTGCCAGCGGGCCCAGAGATCGGGATAGCTCATGGCCTCGAAGGCCGGTGTCGACCCGGCCACCGGCCCTGCGAAATCCGCGATCTCCTGACGGTGCTCGGTGAACACCCGATGCGCCTCCGGGTTCGCGGGCTCCCAGAACAGGTACAGAAGCGTCACGGGGCGACCGCCGAAGGTCCTGGCCAGGCCGAAGGCATGCTTTATCATCTGCGCGGCATCCAGCCAGACGTAGCTGTCGGGCGCGTCCATCAGGCGCAGCATCTCGCGGAAATACCCCTGCTCGCGGCGCTCGTCGCGGATCTGCTCCGCATAGGCGGGCGAGAACACGGCGCGGTGCGTCGCGAGATACTCCGTCAGCTTGGACTCGATCCCCACGACCGCTCCGGGGCCCCTGACAAGGACGTCTGAACCGCGCCGGGTTTGCCGGAGGCTCCAACTCTTGAGTAGGATGGAGCATCATGAGCAAGACAACGAACAAGTTTTCTCAGGAAGTGCGTGACCGCGCGGTGCGGTTGGTCCTGGACAACGAGGG